>JBFMBU010000285.1:0-17437 GCA_040755035.1 Thermodesulfobacteriota bacterium | reverse complement strand
TACCGAAAATCGGGTGGTTCGGGAGGATATTCATCTGGTCGCTTTGGTCGGAAACCCGACTATGACCCATCTCTTTTTAGGAATAAATCCCATAGGATTGGCCGGATTCCCTTTCACCCCGGCCTTTTCCAACCTTTTGACCCTATCGGCATCAGAAACCGGATTGAATCTGCCCAGACATACCAAACTGGAAATATTGCCCCTGATTTCCGGTTATGTGGGGGCCGATACGGTGGCCGCGGCCTTGGCGGTCGATCTGGATTTCCCAGGCCCTCCCCGGCTGCTGCTGGACATAGGCACTAATGGGGAGGTGGTTCTGGCCTGTAGGGATAAAATCTGGGCCTGTTCCACCGCCGCCGGTCCGGCCCTGGAGGGCGGGGCCATCAAGTTCGGGACGAGGGCCGAGCCCGGGGCCATTTCCGCGGTAACGATTGCCGACGATGTCCATCTGTCGGTGATCGGCATGGCCGTTGCCAGAGGGCTCTGCGGATCGGGCCTTCTGGATGCGGTAGCCCAACTGCATGGCCGGGGTTTGCTTCACCCGACCGGGCGTTTTAAAGACAGCGCCGACTTACCGCCGGGTTTACCTTTAGAGATCAGGCGACGATTAACCCCCGGGGAAAAGGGAAAAATATTTTATCTTACCCCGGAGGTATATCTAACTCAGAGCGATATCAATCAACTTCAACTGGCCAAGGGGGCCCTACGGGCCGGTATTGAAATCTTAATGGCCGAAGCCGGTATTGCTCTTCATGATGTGGAAGAAATCCTGCTGGCCGGGGCCTTTGGGTCCAGTCTGAATCCGCAAAGTTTACTCACCGTGGGTCTTCTGCCGCCTTTCCCTCTGGAAAAGATTAAAGCCGTCGGAAATGCGGCCGGCCTTGGCGCGGTTTTATGTCTCCTTTCGGAAACACATCACCAAAGGGCTTTAGCTTTGGCCGGAAAAACAAACCATCTCGAGCTATCTCTTCAAAAAAACTTTCAGGAAAAGTTTTTACAGGGTTTAAAATTTTATTAATCAGAGTTTATGGATCAAAAAGGAAAAGAGGGCTGGAGGTTTGAGAAGCGTTTAAGGTGCCCTTTTTTTGCGAGTTTGTCTCCTCTAAAAAACAATAATCGACTTATTACGAAGCTATCCTATGAGATCCTTAATAAATCATTGGATTTTTTTATGGTTATTCCCGAGGGGTAACGATGGGGAAAAAGGGATTGAATTGGTCCAGGAGTCCGGCGAATTCCAGCAGCCCGTTCAGGTCCCCTTCCGCTTTCAGCCTTTCGGCGGTGATCAGTTCGGCTGCTGTGGTCAGTCCGCCCATCAGGAATTTAAAATCCAGGCTGGAGAGGGTCAACCTGGCCGTGGGTTCAGGATCCTGTTTATCCGGAAAGGCGTGCAACACCGAATTTTTTATCAAGAGCAGATAGGATTGGTTCAGGTCAGGAAAGACCAGGTTGAAGCGCAGTACCTTGCCTTCGGCTTTAGGACCGTTCAGACGCACAGCCAGGGCCTGGAAGAGGTTTTCCAGAGGGAGTCCCTGAAGCGTGCCCGGCTGCATTCTGGCCGTGGAGCCTGGAGGGGTTCCTTGCCGCAACTCCAGTGCCCCGGTCAGATAAAAATTCCTCCAGGGTCCTGATTCGGCCTGATAGCCCAGTTGTTCGTAGGTGTCGGCCAGCAGTGCCCGAACCGGCAAATTCTCCGGATCGGAAAGAACCACGTGGTTCAGCACCTGGGCTGTCCAACGGTAGTCTCCCTCCCGGAAGGTCTTTCGGGCTTTTTCCAGAACCGAGTTTGCCCCGCCCATAAACTCCACATAGCGTTTGGCTGCTTCCCTCGGGGGCAGGGGATTGAGATGGGCCGGGTTGCCGTTAAAATAGCCCAGGTATTTGACATATACGGCCTTGGCGTTGTGTCGAACCGTCCCGTAATAATCCCGATTATAGAATTGGCGGGACAAGGAGGCCGGAAGCTGCAATTGTTCGGCGATTTCCTCCTTGGTATATCCCCGGTTGGCCAGGCGCAAGGTCTGGTCATGGATGAATTTATAGAGGTCCCTTTGCTGTTCCAGATATTCAATCACATTTTCCCGACCCCAGACCGGCCAGTGGTGGCTGGCGAACTGGACTTCCGTCTGGTCGGCGAAGAGATCGATGGAGGTGTTGATCTGATCGGCCCAGGCCAGAGCGTCCCTTATTTGCGCCCCGCGGGGGGTGTAAATATTATGCAGATGGTGAGAGGTGATCTCGGACAGGCACAGGGCGCGGAATTGGGGGAGATAGAAAACAAATTCCGAGACCGCTTCCGTATCAGGGGCCATCTGAAAGATGAACTCGATGCCATCGATAATGCGTTTCTCTTCCGTTTCCCTGATCGTATCCGTGGGGGTGGTAAAACCGGTTGATCCCTGGGACAAGGGGGGCCCCAGACCGTTGGTGATGAATCCCTGGGGGGAATGGGGCAGGGAATGACCGTACATATAGTTGGCCCTTCTTTTCATCACATTGCCGGCCAGCAGATTTTCACTGAGGGCGGCCTGGGTGAAACCCTCCGGGGCCAGCACGGTCACCTTTCCTGCTGAAACCTCTTCGGGGCTGACCACCCCGAGGACCCCGGCAAAGTGGTCGGCATGACTGTGGGTGAAAATAACAGCCCTGACCGGAAAGAGCCCAAGGTGCTGCCCGGCCAGGGTTAGGGCCGCTTTGGAGGATTCGGAGGAGGTCAAGGGGTCGATGATGATCCAGCCCGTCTCCCCGCGGATCAGGGTCATGTGTCCCAGATCAAATCCCCGGACCTGGTAGATCCCTTCAACCACTTCAAAAAGACCGGGGTAAAGGGTATTAAGTTGGGCCTGACGCCAGAGGCTGGGGTTGACCGTGGAAGGGGCCTCCTGCTTAAGAAAGGCAAGACCGGAGAGGTCATGGGTGATTTTCCCGTCCTCCGAGCGGATGATCTTCAAAGTAGAAGGGCCGGTAATGAATCCTCTGCGGGCGTTTTCAAAATCGGTTTGGTCCTCAAAAGGGAGTTCGTCGAGGACTGCCTTATTCAGTTTTATGGTATGAACCGATGCCGCTTTGGGTTTGATGGTTTCTTCAGACATGACCGGAGAGGGCGGCTTTTGATCAATGCTCATGAGAGGGCTTCCTTTTCTTGCGCTGGTCGGTAGCGGTCGGTTAGTTTTTGAATTCTCTTGAGGGGCACAGCAAACCGGGAAGAATGATACCTTGGTTGCTTAGGCTAAAAAACCCACGGGGCTTTTATAGACCGGTGAATTCATCGAAACAGAGAAATTCCCCGGTCCGGTCGGAAACCGTTTGTATTGTATTTTTCGGTTGAGAATGGAAAAAGGTCATTCCTTTTCAATTCAACTCCTTTTCCTGCGGAAAGACCGGCAGATAGCGGTAGGAAAGGGAGATGATCAAAGCCCCGTAGGCCAGAACGGCAAAGGCCGGGGCCCATTCCTGCCAGGAAGGCCAATAGGTCACCAGGCGGTCGAAGGGCAGGACCGGCAGGGCCAAAGAGACGACAGTAAAAACAAAGCGGTTAAAGACCACACCGGTACAAGTAAGCAGACAAGCGAAGGCCAGCCAGCCGGGACTCATTCTGATTTTTTTATTCAAAAGCAACAGGACCGGCAGAATCCCGAAAACCCCCAATTCGGCCACCATCAGCCAGAACCCGTAGGGTCCCTGAAACTGGTCCAGAAAACGCAGCCCTTGGGCAGGCAGTTTGACGGCGGCCCAGTATATGGTATCGGCAAACTTTAAGATGAGGTAGACCGCCAGCAGGCCGCCGGAGATCTTCCCCAGCAAGGCCAGGACCTCCTGTTTGACTAATTTACGGCCGGTCACTTTCTGGGTAAGGGTGGTTATGAGAACGGTGAAAGCCGGTCCGGAGGCGATGGCCGAGGCAATAAATAGGAAAAAGGTCCAGGGCCAGATAAAGATCCCTTCCCGGAAGGCAAAAGGCCTGGCGAACATGACCCCGAACATGCCTCCCAGGGACCCCTGATGGAAAAAGGAAAGAAAGGTCCCGGTGCCGGCAAAAATAAACATCCATTCGTGGAGGTTATGGGCAAAATAATGGGCCCCGGGAATGGCATTGATTTTCCTGTTTTCCAGAATCAAGGGTGCGTATTCGATGGTCAGGACTCCCAGATATAGGGTGATGCAAAACATGACCTCGGTCAGCATGGAATGGACATTGGGATGCCAGAACCCGTACCAGGAGCGCAGGGGTTGGCCGATGTCCAGGGTCAGGATCAAGATGGCTCCGCTGTAGCATATAAAGCCGATCATGACCGCAAAGTTGATGATGGCCTTGAGTTCCTTTTTGCCCCAGATATAAGTGAGAAAGCCGGTGAAAAAGGCCCCGGCCCCCAGGGCGATCACGGCCAGGTCAAAGGTGATCCAAAGGGCAAACCCGAAGTAGTCGTTCATATTGGTCTGGTTGAGTCCCTTCCAGAAGATAAGAAAAGCGGCCAGCAAACCCCAGCCCAGGACCAGGAGCAGCAGGAGTATCCAGAGAGAAAATTTGCCCAGAGAACAGCGGGGAAGCCCTTCAGGAATGATGTCCATTTCTTTGGATAGAATATTTTCGGTCATGTTTTTACCTCTTTGGGAAAAAGGGACCGAGGCTTCAAGGATTCCAGGGTTCAAGTGAAAGGCGTGGAATGCATACCCCTTGAACCCCTGATCCCTGGGCTCCCTGGCCCCTGATGATTACGAAACTTTTTTAAGGTCCTCTTTCTCCAAATAGTTGTCCCCCTGACGGCGGACCCAATCCTGGGAAGTCAGGTAATAGACCTTGGGTTGTGTCCCCAATTTTTCCAGCAACCGGAAGGCCCGGGGGTTTTTGCTCAGTTTGGCCACCCGGCTTTCCGGGTCTTTTAAATTGCCGAAGGTGATGGCCTTGGTCGGACAGGCCTCAACACAGGCGGTAGTGTATTCCCCGTCTTTCAGTTCTCTTCTTTCCTCCATAAAGGCCTTGTCTTTGGCCCGCTGATAGCGGTGATGGCAAAAGGTGCATTTGTTGACCACGCCCCGCATGGACAGGGAAACATCCGGGTTCAGATAGTTCTCCAAGCCCTTGGGGTAGACCGGGTCCCACCAGTGGAAAAAACGGGCATGGTAGGGACAGGCAGCCACACAATACCGGCAACCAATGCAGCGGGGATAGATTTGGCTGACCACGCCTTTTTCGTCGATCTGAGTGGCATTGACCGGGCAGACCGAAACGCAAGGGGTGTTCTGACAGTGCATACAAGGCCGGGGCAAAAAAGCCACCCGGGTTTTGGGAAAGGGCTTGCCGTTGTTCAAGCGATAGAGCTTCATCCAGGTGGCGGTCCTGAGTTTGTCGGTCTCGTCCTCCCGATAGGAAAGGTTGTTTTCAGCCATGCAGGCCACGGAACAGGCCCCGCAGCCGGTGCATTTATCGAGGTCGATAACCATCCCATACCATTCTTTTCCGTCGGTTGTTGCCTTCATCTGCTGCCTCTATATTTTCTTTATGTTTACCCGAGTGGCCCAGGCGGTTTGCAATCCGGTGGCCGGATCTTCCCGGGTATCCAACAACGAATAAGGATTTGCCCCTCTGCCGCTCAAGGTGGGATCAAAGGCCCGGTGCCCCATGCCCAGGGGGGCGAAGAGGCAATCCGGGGCCGCTCCTTCGAAAAGATGGATCCTGGCCCTGATTTTTCCCCTGTTGGAGAGGATTTCCACCCGGTCTCCTTCCAGCAAGGATAGGGACTTGGCTGTCCGGGGATGGATTTGGGCCACCAGATCTTTGTGCTTCAGGGTTTCTTCACCGAGGAGTTTGGTCAGGAAGGGCGGATTGGCCCAATACCCTGATTGAAGCAGGAGCAACGACTGGGGGATGAGCCAAAAGGGATAAGAGGTATTATCCTGTTTTTCAGTCAACCCGGCTGGTTCTTGGGGCATTGATGCAAGAGTAAAAGTCTTCCCCGATTCGCCTTTCCTATCCTCACCATACCAGGTTCCTTGGACAATCAATTGCTCCCAGAATTTATCGAACGAATCCAAGGGCCCGGAGGAATTTTTCTCCGCTTCGGCTGCCGGTCCTCCGGAGATGCGTCCTTTTTTGGCATCATAAAGCCCTTTGGCCGTCTGCTTAATGGCTCCCTGCATGTTTTCAAAAGGCAGGGCCTGGCCCACTGTCCCTCCGATTTTCTGCGCCAGTTGAATGAGGATATCCCCCAGGGAACGGGTGTCATGGAGGGGGGGCAAGACCGGTTTGGTCAGACCATAGACCGGAAAGGGGACTCCAACAGATTGGGTGCTGTCGTCCCACCGTTCCAGAAAAGTAGGGGAGGGGAGGACCCAGTCAGCCAGGGCGGTCGTTTCATCCATGAAGGAGGAAAAACTGACTACCAGGGGAATCCGTTCCAGGGCTTGGCGGATGATCGACTCGTCAAGAGAAAATACCGGGTTGACCTCGTTGAGGAATAGAGCGTTAATGGGGTAAAATTTGTTTTGGGCGACATTGGAAAAAAATCGGTATTCCAGGTTTCCGGTCTTAGCATATTTCACGGAAAAGGCCTCATCGGCCCTGGGTTGGGACAGACCTTTGCGGGCTGTTTCATCTATGGGTGTCTGGGGCCAGGAACCAAAGGAAAAACCGGATTGGAGAAAGGCCCCACCCGGACGGTTGATGGAACCGGTCAGGAGATTGAGCAAATGAACGGCCTGGGCCTCGAAAAGACCGGCGGGCAGGTCTCCTTTGCCTTTTCCCCACAAGGCCACGGGTTGCCGGGCCGAAGAAAATTCCTTGGCGATCCTTAGGATGGTCCCCTGTTCGATGCCGGTCTCCTTAGTGACCAGGTCCGAAGGAAAATTTTTCTTAAGGAAGGCTTTAAGTTCTTCCAAACCGGAAACGTTTTTGGGTGTCCCGCTGTTTTCCAGAATGGCTTGTGCCAGAGCCAGGGCCAGGAAAGCCTCCTTCCCGGGTTTTACGGCTATCCATTCATCGGCCAGGGAGGCCGTGGCCGTGGCCATGGTGTCAATCTGGACCACTTTGGGTCGGTCCTGGCGGTCTTCCTGACGCCAGGCCTCAAAGGCCTGAGCTGTCCAGCAGGGATTTCCCCAACCATCCAACAGGGCACAACCGAAACTCAGGACATAGTCGGAACGGGGAAGATCGTAGTTGATGCGGGCCCGAAGTCCGTGCATATTCTGGGTTACGATCTCTTCCAATTCGCCGGAATGATAGGAGCGGATATAATTGGGAGAGCCATAGGCCTTTAAAAAACGCCCGGCCAGAAAGGCCTGGGTCCCGTCTCCTTCCCCGTTCAGAAAAGCAACCGTATGACTGAGGTTCTTTTGGCGCCACTCCTTTAAGCGGCCGCTTATTTCGGAGAGGGCTTCGTCCCAAGAAACCGGTTTCCAATCCCCGCCTCCCCGCATACCGGTCCTTTTCATCGGCGCTTTGATCCGGTTTTCGTCCAGGTAGAGGTATTGAAGACCGGCCAGACCCAGAGGACAAAGACCGCCGCGATTGACGGGATGATCGGGATTGCCGTCAATTTTGACCGCCCTTTTTTCTTGAATCAGACGGACACGGATACCGCAGCCTCCGGAACAAAGTCTACAGGTGGAATGGATGAAAGAAACGGCCCCCCCTTTGTCAGGGAGCGGGGCCCAGCGTTGGGTCCAACGGGCCACTTCATCCATGGAGACCCAGGGCAGGGGGGAAATAACCGTCCCTACCGCCCCTCCGATGACAAACTTTAAAAAATCTCTTCGATCTATGCTCATTTTTTCAAGCCTCAACAAGTAGAATTGGATGGTTGGCTCTAAAATCCAATCTTCTTACTTTAACGGAATTGATTGTCTCGGGTTGCAAGTTACTGGTTGTTGGTTAACCCAAAACCATTTATTCATCAAACCGCAACTCGTTCCCTGTAACCCGTAACTCGCAACCCGCAACCCGCAACGGTTATTTAACACACACGCTCCGGTCTTCCGCTTCTTTATTTGTGACAGACGAAACAGGCGTTACTGGCCCCCTTTTTTGCATGACAGGTTTCGCAGGTTTTCATGCTCATGACCTCCGGGGCGTATCCGGATATCCATTTATATTTATAGGGTGGATTTTTGTCGGTTTTCCCGCCCACGGATTTATGGCATTCTTTACAATCCAGTTTAGCCATTTTGATATGGGCGGCATGGGAAAAAAAGACATTGTCCGGCTGTTTGGAATAAATGAGCCAGGGAATGTCCTTACTTTCCTTTTTCAGCTCAACCACCAGTTTGATAAAATCGGCTTCAGCTTTGGAGTCACCGATGGCCGTCTCATGACATTCCATGCATTTGGACATGGAGGGGAGTCCAGCAAAGCTACCGTCAGCCCGCAAAACATGGCAGTCTTCGCAGGATAGGGAGGCATCCTCTCCGTGTTTCAAGTGGCTGAAAGCAACCGGTTGTGATTTGGTGGAATGGATCAATTCCGGAAATACCACCCAGCCCAGGATCAGGGAAGCGATAACCCCGATCCAGAAGAATATCCATTTGCCCTTGGATTTTTCTGATTTTTCCATAGACTCCGCCTTATTGGGAACACAAAGAATTAACTGGGTTTTCTTACCTTTTTCGGTTTTTGTCAAGTAAAAAGTTGTGATTTTTTTGAAAGGCCTTATGGATAACTTGTCTGGTTATCTCAGGGATATCAATTTCATTTAACGTTCCCAGGGCAAAAAAACCGGCCTCATCGGCGTCGCTTTGGGCTTTGAGTTGTCCCCCCTTGATTACACAGCAATAATCCATCAAGACATAATGATAAAGCACCGTTCCCCGGGAATCGGGGATGATACGTTCCAGGATCTCGACCAGATCAAGGACCTCCACTGATAAACCGGTTTCCTCCTCAATTTCCCGGTAAAGGGCCTCCTTGAGGGTTTCCCCTGTATCCACCGCCCCTCCGGGGATACTCCACCGGCCTTTTCCTGGTTCCTTGCCCCTTTTGACCAGCAGCACCTCGTCCCCGTGAAAAACAATCCCTCCCACCCCTAACCAGGGCCGGTCCGGATAGGTACGTTCATCCATAAGGGCTTTCCTTTTTCCCTTGACTATTATTTGCGCCTTCTTTTATATTTCTTATCGTTATTGGCGGGAGTTTGTCAAATACAGAATGATCCTGATTTCTTTTCTTCGTTCCCTTTGAAGATCATAAATATTAAAGTCAAATCGTTTGGATTCAGATTTTTTATTGAAAAACTAACTTAAAGGGGGATGCCATGAAAAACAAAAAAGAAGAAACCGGTATCAGTCGCAGAAATTTTCTAAAAACCTCAGCCGCGTTAGGGGTGGCGGCCACAGTGACGGGGATTCCGAATCTTTCTTTCGGGGAGAAAGACAAGAAGACCTCGCCTATGAAATCCCGTATGAAACCGGGGATGGTCAATAGTGTTTTGGGCCCGATTTCTCCCTCCAAGTTGGGAGCGACTTTCATGCATGAACATTTCGCCTTTGCCTACCCGGGCTGGTATGCCGATTCAACCCTGGCCCCTTATGATTTCAAGGCAATACTGAAAACCAATATTGAAGTCATTAAAACAGCTCAGAAAAATGGTATCAAAACCATCGTCGATGCCACTCCCAACGATACCGGGGGGCGTGATCCCGAACTTTTTAAAGCCTTGGCTAAAAAGACCGGGATCAACATTATCTGCTCCACCGGATTGTATACCGATTCAGAAGGAGCTCCGGCCTACTTTAAGAGTTTGAGATGGGGGACGGATACTTCCAAGATGATTTCTGAAATGATGATAGCCGAAATTACCCGAGGCATCGGGGATAGTGGGGTTCTTGCAGGGGTGATTAAGGTCGGCAGCAGTCCTAAGATGACACCTCATGAAGAAGCGGTCCATAAGGCCGCAGTTATAGCTCAAAAGGCCACCGGTGTCCCCATTATCACCCATACCGAAGGCCCGACCGGTGGAATTGAACAGGCCGATTTCTTAAAAAAACAGGGAGCTGATTGCACCCAGTTGATGATCGGACATGTATCCAACTCCAGAGATATTGAATACCACAAGGCCATCCTTTCCAGAGGGGTTTATATCGCCTTTGACCGGATTGGTTTGGATATTATTACTCCCTTTGATGTCAATGTGAAAAATGTAGCTGAACTATGCAAACTCGGGTTTGCCGACCAGATCATGCTTTCCCATGATACGGTTAATGTCTGGTTGGGCCGGATGACACCGGTACCGGAGAAATATCAAGCCGGTTTTAAAAATTGGCATATTGCCCATATCCATAAGGATTTCCTCCCTGCTCTCAAGGCTCAGGGTGTTTCCGACGAGCAGATCAAGATCATGATGGAAGAAAACCCCAAGAATTTGTTTATGGGGAATTAGAATAAATCTGTTCGGCGTTCAGCGTTCGTTGTTCGGTGGAAGAAAAATCAGAATGGGGGCGGTAGAACCTTCTCTTATCTTATGAAGGTCCCACCGCCCTTTTTATTATACAATCGCAGATTACGGTTTACAGGTCCGGCAAGGGCTGTAGCCCGCCTCAAAAGCCTCTTTTTTTGCCGCCAGGCGGATCAGATTTTTCCTGGCAATCTTTTGCCCCAGGGGACAATCCGGACGGTGAAATTTTCTGGTAAATCGGTGGCCTCGATAATCAGGGCAACTTTCCTCCAGGGCTTGGACCCAGATTCCTCTTTTCTCCTTTATCGCCTCTCTTTGGATGGCCAAAAATTCTTCAAACCTTTCCATCTGCGGGCCTTGATAAAGGACATAGGCCAGTCCTTTGCGGAGTAATTCGGCATTGACGCATAAACCGTTTTCCAGCAAGACATATGCCAGCCGCCGTTCGAATTTATCCTCTTTTTCCGGTCCGTATTCCAAGCGCACCTCTTTTTTCAGCACCAGCCTCCGGTTATATTCATAAGCCTCCCGGGCCAGGAATTCGTCCGGGGCACCGTCTTTCCCTTTTTCCGGGGTATCGATGCTTAGATAGCGGACATGCCGGCCGCTGCTGATGACGATGGTATCTCCGTCGATCACCCCGGTTACCAGGGCTTTTTCCCCGGCAAACAGCGGGGAAAATAAAAAGAGAAAAATGAAAACGAAAAGGATCTGAGTGCGTTTTTTCAAATCTGTTGGTCCTGAAAATAAGCTATGGTTTTGACCAGGCCATCAGAAAGTTCTACTTCCGGCTCCCAGGCGAGGAATTTTTTGGCCAGGGTGATATCGGGTTTTCGCTGCACCGGATCATCCTGGGGCAGGGGATTGTGGATGATTTCTGATTTGGAACCGGTCATGGCTTTTACCTTTTCCGCCAGGGCCAGGATAGTGAACTCCACGGGATTGCCCAGATTGACCGGACCGCTGGTTTCCGTTTGTTCCATGAGGGCGATGAGACCCCTGACCAGGTCCGAAATATAGCAGAAAGATCGGGTTTGCTGCCCTTCACCATACACGGTCAGGGGTTCCCCCCGCAGGGCCTGGACGATAAAATTACTGACCACCCGGCCGTCATTGACCGCCATGCGGGGACCATATGTATTGAAGATGCGGGCGATACGGATATCAACCCGGTGTTGCCGATGGTAATCCATCATCAGGGTCTCAGCCACCCGTTTCCCTTCATCATAACAGGCCCGGGGGCCGGTACAATTTACATTGCCCCAATAAGTCTCCTTTTGGGGATGGACGGAGGGATCCCCGTATACCTCCGAAGTGGAGGCCTGAAGGATTCGGGCCTTGACCCGCTTGGCCAGACCAAGCATATTCAGGGTGCCCATGACATTGGTCTTGACCGTTTTTACAGGATTAAATTGGTAATGGACAGGGGATGCGGGACAGGCCAGGTTATAGATCTGGTCCATCTCCAAAGTGATGGGATTGATCAGGTCATGACGTAAGATTTCAAAATGGGGGTTATTCATCAGGTGCAGGATGTTGTCCTTGGAACCGGTATAATAATTATCCAGACAGACCACATCGTGGCCTTGGGCTAATAATGCTTCACAAAGGTGGCTGCCGATAAAACCGGCCCCTCCGGTTACTAGAATTTTTTTCATCCCTTCCCCCTTTTCGATCTTTTTTAAACAGGTTATTGCATGAGAGGCCCCTTTTGTCAAGTATCCGAGAATTTTTAAGCTTTACCCATCTTCTTTATTATGTTATTGAGATAGCTGAGATTTTAAAATATTTCCATTAAAAGGAAAGAAGAACATTGAGCGAAAAGGTCTTTTTCCCATCCATGATTGAAAAGCTGCCGGATGTCGATATCCCTTTTCCCGGCATAGAGGGTAAATTATTCCAGGGCCAGGACATGCAGGCGGTTTTTTTCACCGTTCCGGGGCCGGCCGAAATACCCCCGCATCATCATCAGGCCCAATGGGGGGTCATGCTCGACGGAGAAGCGGAATTGACTGTGGAAGGGGACGTCCTGCTCCTGCGGCGGGGTGTTTCCTATTTCATCCCTGCCGGAGCTGTTCATTCCGTCCGGGTTATTACGTTCATGAAGGCCCTGGATTTTTTTGATGAACCGAACCGGTATAAAAGTAAGCCTTAAATACCGTTCGTCGTTCAGTGTTCGTCGTTCGGTGAAAAGCTAAAAAAGAAAAATTACGTTTATACTTCCGAATTTCAAAAAGGAGCAGGTTATGGCCATAGCAAAATCAATCAGAGAAAAAATGGAAAAGGGCTCTTTTATTCGAAAGATGTTTGAAGAAGGGGATAGACTCAAAGCCCAACATGGACAGGAAAATGTCTTTGATTTCAGCCTGGGGAACCCCAATCTGGAACCCCCGGAGCAGGTCCATCGGGAATTGATTCAACTCCTGAAGGACCCTGTGCCTGCCCTTCATGGCTATATGGCCAACGCCGGGTATCCTGAGACCCGACGGGCCGTAGCCCAATTTCTATCCGGAGAACATGGAATGCCTTTCGGCGAACAGGACGTGGTCATGACCTGCGGCGCGGCCGGGGCCTTGAATGCCGTATTAAAGGCCCTGATGGAACCGGGAGAGGAAGTGATCGTCCTTTCTCCCTATTTTGTGGAATATCTTTTTTATATCGACAATGTACAGGGTGTTCCTAAAGTGATTTCCACCGCTTCCGATTTTTCCCTGGATCTCAAGGCCATTGAAGAGGCCTTGACTCCACGGACCAAGGCCATCCTGATAAATTCCCCCAATAATCCTACGGGGAAGGTTTATGACGAGGCATCCCTCCGGCAATTAGGGGAACTGCTGGAAAAACGAAGCCGTGAAAACGGTCAGGTCATTTACCTGATCAGCGACGAGCCCTACCGGAAGATCGTCTATGACGGGATTAAAGTCCCCAGTATCTTTCAGTCTTCCCGGCAGGCCATCAGCGTCACCTCCTACTCAAAAGACCTTTCCCTGCCCGGGGAGCGGATCGGCTATCTGGCGGTCCATCCCCAAGCCCCGGATAAGGAAGAACTGCTGGCGGCCTGCACTTTCACCAACCGTATCCTGGGATTTGTCAATGCCCCGGCCCTGATGCAGAGATTGTTGCCGGCGGTCCAGGGATTGACCGTGGACATCAGCCGATACCAGAAAAAAAGGGATGTGTTTTACCAGGGGCTGACCCGGATAGGCTATCAACTCAACAAGCCCGAGGGGGCCTTTTATCTGTTTCCCCGGTCCCCCATCAGGGATGATGTGGCATTTATCCAGGCCCTGCAGGAGGAATTGGTCCTGGCCGTTCCTGGTTCGGGATTTGGTGCTCCGGGGTATTTCCGGATTGCTTACTGCACGTCGGATAGCGTGATCGAAAGATCCCTTCCCGCCTTTGAACGGGCTTTTAAAAAATTTGCATAGAAGAAGGGGGCCAGGATTCAAGAAAAAAACCCAGGGCGTTCCGACCCAGTACTAAAATTTTAAATGAAAGCTAAAGGAATAATTTAATATTTTTCTTTTGGAAAAAAGATCTAATGATTAGGAATTCCTGAAAAAATACTTTTAGATTTGACATCCTTTAACCATCGACCCCTTTGAGCCTTATTTTGGTAACTCCGTGAAAACCATAGCGGTTGCTTTAAGCGGTGGCATCGACAGTGCCCTGACCGCCTATCTTTTACAAAAAGAGGGTTTCCAGGTTCTGGGGCTTCATGCCGATTTTGGTTTTGCCTCCGACAGTTCTCGAACCGGTTTGGAAATCATAACCTCTTTTCTGAAGATTCCATTGGAAGTAGTTCTATTGAAAGATATTTTTAGGAAAGCGGTTGTTGATTATTTCATCGGCGAATACACTCGGGGGCGGACCCCTAACCCCTGTGTGGTTTGTAATCCTTTGATCAAGTTCGACCTCCTAATGGAAAAGGGAATATCTCTCGGGGCAGATTATTTTGCTACCGGCCATTATGCCTGTGTCGTTCCCGCCCCCTGGGGGGAAGGATCGACCATTGGAAGAGGCTTGGATCATGCAAAGGAACAATCCTATTTTTTACATAGGGTTAAGAACGAAAACTTAAACCGAATTCTATTCCCCTTGGGAGCCTGGACCAAAGAACAGGTCAGGGCCCTGGCCAAAGAAATTGGGTTGCCGATAGACCCCCAGGCGGAAAGCCAGGATATTTGTTTTTTACCTAAAGGGGGTTATCGGGAATTTCTGCTCAGACAGGGACCTCCGGGGCTAAAAAAATCAGGGGACATTGTCGATCTTCAGGGCAGGAGGCTTGGTACTCATCAAGGGTTGTTCGCCTATACCATAGGCCAGAGGAAAGGTATGGGGATTGCTGCGGCCGAGCCCTATTATGTGATCAGGATGGAAACGGATACCAACCGCTTGGTGATCGGGGGGAAAAGGGATTTAATAACCCAAAGCTGTCTGCTGTCTGATTTCTATTTTTTGTGCCGGCCTCCCCAAATTACTGGGTTGGAGGTAAAGGTCCAGATACGTTATCGGCATAGGCCGGCCAAGGCCATCTTAAAACAGATAGAAGAAGGGCTCATTGAGGTACTATTTGAATCTCCCCAACCGGCCGTGACCCCCGGGCAGGCAGGGGTAGTCTATTGGGGGGATTATGTAGTGGGAGGGGGTTGGATTGAAGAAGCCAAAGCCCTTTGATACTCCCCGTGTGGCCTTCTTCACCCTGGGTTGCAAGGTGAATCAGTTTGAAACAGCCTGTTTGGCTGAAAAATTTAAGGCCCTGGGTTGGGAAACGGTTTCTTTCAAAGAAGAGGCCGAACTCTATCTCATCAACAGTTGTGCCGTGACCGCAGAAGCGCAGAGACAATCTGCCCAGATGGTCCGGCAGGCAGCGCGTAATCATCCGGACTCCCTGATTGCCGCTTCGGGTTGCGCCTGCCAGCTTTTTCCGGAGACCTTCCAAAAAATTCGGGGAGTGGATGTTATAAGCGGTACTTTCACTAAAATGGACCTGCCTGACTTGTTCGGTGATCGCAAGAAAGAGGAAGGACCCCGAATCCTCCTCCAGGAAGGGACAAAGCGGCCTTTGGCCCCCCAGTTCCCTTTACCCGGGGGAAAAACCAGGGCCTTTCTCCGCATCCAGGACGGATGCAATGGCTCGTGCAGTTATTGTCTGGTTCCGAAAGCCAGGGGAGGGTCCAGGAGTCTGCCTGAAAAGGAGGTGCTGGAAGGGATAAAATTTTTCAGTGCAAAAGGGGTGAAAGAGCTGGTCCTGACCGGAATCCATCTTGGGCAATACGGTGCTGATCTTCATCCGGAAGGTCATTTGGTTTCCCTTTTAGCCAAAGCCCTTTCTTCACATCCTGAATTATCTATCCGGCTGAGCTCCCTGGAACCCCAGGAAATCTCCCCTGATTTTCTCGATCTTTTCGAAATCTACTCCAATCTCTGTCCTCATTTGCATATTCCCCTGCAGTCGGGAGACGACGGTATCCTCAAGAAAATGAATCGTACCTATTCCAGCGAGTATTATGCTGAATTGATTCATACAATTCACAAGAAAATACCTTTGGCTTCCATCGGCGCGGATGTGATTGTCGGATTTCCCGGAGAGGGTGAGGGTGATTTCCTGAGAACATTGAATTTTATCTCCGACCTCCCTATGTCTTATTTGCATATCTTTCCCTTTTCTCCCCGACCCGGAACTCCGGCAGCCAATTTCCCTGATCAAATTAATAGAAAGGTCATGGAAGAACGGTTGAAAATTTTAAAAGATCTTACTATAAAAAAACAACAGGCCTTTATTGGTTGTTGTTTGAACCGGGAATTTTCAGCCCTTTGTTTGCAAGAGGCCGGAGAAAATGGTTGGAGCAAGGTCCTTACCGAAAATTACCTGACCGTTTCCATCCAAAATCGGCTTGAAAAAAATGAACGGACCCGGGTGGTCCTGCTCTCCTTTGACCGGGGGGAGATTAAAGGCGCGATCGCCGGGTCACCGGAGATAATGGATACCCTACCACCTACCTAAATCCAGAATAGAAACACAATAAGACCATGATTCAATTTTTTCAAAAAGTAGTACAAAAAATCAGCCGGATCGGAAAAAGCACAAAAACCGTTCTGGTCGAAAAAGCAACCGTTTCTGCCCCTCTGCCGGAGCGGCCGCTACCGGAAACTAAGAGCCGGTCTCACCCGGGGAACTCTTCCCGGCGGAGAAGGCATCGGACCCCAGCGGACCCCACAGGAACTTCGCTCCCTTTAAGCCAGGTAGGGATGGAAGAGTGGAGGATTTCCCGTTTTAAGGTGCCCCCCATAGAAGGAAAGATCCGTTTCCATGATTTTAATCTACCGGATCCCTTGATGCATGCCATTCAGGATTTGAAATTTGAATATTGTACTCCCATACAGGCGGAAATCCTCCCCAGCACCTTATCCGGCAAGGATGCCGGGGGTAAGGCCCAGACCGGTACGGGAAAAACGGCGGCTTTTTTGATCACTGTAATTACCCGGCTTTTACACCACCCCCTCTCTGGCCAGCGAAAACCAGGGACCCCCCGGGTATTGGTCATCGCCCCGACCCGGGAATTGGTGATCCAGATTTCGGAGGAGGCCCGACAACTGACCAAATACACCGATCTGGTGGTCGTTTCGCTCTTTGGGGGTATGGATTATGAGAAACAGCGGAAACAGTTGGGCGGTTCAAGCGTGGATATCGTTGTGGCTACTCCGGGGCGTTTGCTTGATTTCCAGAGACAACGGGACCTCAATCTCCAACGGGTGGAGGTGATGGTTATCGATGAAGCGGACCGCATGCTGGACATGGGCTTCATCCCCGATGTCCGCAAAATCATCCATGCCACTCCCCCTCGGGAAAAACGTCAGACCCTGCTCTTCAGCGCCACCCTGACCGAGGATATTACTCGATTGGCCGCCCAGTGGACTTTAAACCCGGTCATGGTGGATATCGAACCGGAGCAGGTGGCGGTGGAAACCGTGGATCAGATCGTCTATATCGTTACCACGGACCAGAAATTCGCCCTGCTTTTCAATATTATCGACAGGATGAACATCAAGAA
>JBFMBU010000284.1:0-4575 GCA_040755035.1 Thermodesulfobacteriota bacterium | reverse complement strand
TCCATTGAAATCCAAGGGAGCCACCTTGTGCCTTTCACAAAGTTCCTTATTGAAAGCCGGCGTGGCCTTGACCCACTTCCCTTTAAGGAAAAAATCCGTGTACCCATGATAAACAAAAAGGTTTGATCCACCCTGGCGTTCGAGCATCTGACGGGTGGCCAGGTGATTACGGACATTGGCGAAACCTACCCGCGAGGGAATTCCCAAGGCCCGCCCCATAGCACACAGCAAAGAGGCCTTGGAGACACAGTACCCCCTGCCCATTTTCAAGACATTACTGGCCTGGTAGGTCTCAGGGCGATAAAAAGGCACATAAGGATCGTATCGTATGCAGTCCCTCACCCAGAGATAGATCCGTTTCGCCTGTTCCACAAAACCGTCCGCTCCGTCAACCGTTTTTCGAGCCAGATCAACAAGGTCCGGATGATCGCTGTCAATAATTTTCGTAGGGCTGAGATAAGCCGCATCCATTTCTTCCATTCTTATTTCCTTTTCAAGTTATTAAAATAACTGGTTCCACCGCCGAGACGCCGAGGACGCAGAGATAAACTATTTTTTCCTTTCTGTTGAGCGGCCAGAAAGGAAAAAACTTTCGCCCACCGGAGCGTAGGCCCCTACGGACCGGAAGCTCCTCTGTTGGCAATCATTTTGCCAGAGCTTAGTATGAACAATCCCCCCTCTCAGGGGATGGTTCATAAAAAAATTTCTCTGCGCCCTCTGTGACTCTGCGGTGAATGATTTTTTCAAACTCTTTAAGTACAAGTCGATGTAACCCATCCTACAATCGACCGAAATCGTCCTCTATCCGTTCAATGTCGTCTTCCCCAAAATAGCTCCCGGTCTGAACTTCAATAAAAACAACCGCTTCGTTTCCCGGGTTTTCAATTCGGTGCAGGGCTTGTTTGGGGATATCCACAGCCTCTCCCCTGGAGAGAGGAATCCGCTCCTGGTCACGGGTCACCAGGGCCTGACCGGAAAGGATATACCAATGCTCTTGCCGGAGCCGATGCCGTTGAAGGCTGAGTCTTTTTCCGGGATAAACAACAATCCTTTTGACCTTATGATCCTTCTCATCGGCCAAAACCCGGTAATATCCCCAGGGACGGTGATCTTCTTCCATAACGATTCCTCCCCATCCATTCTTTGCAAAGCCGCGGAGGGTGCAAAAAATAATTTCAAAAACCTCGACTATGCCTCAATAGGTTATTTTATATCAAAAACCCTCTTCCATCGATACCTTTTTTTGTAATACTATATTTTGGAAAACCGATTGGGCCTCCTCCAGTACCTGATCCGGGTTCTTACTGTATTTGGGGGAAATATGAAAAGGAAATAACCGCTGTACCCCGGCCATGGCCGCCAGAGTACCGGCCTGTGCGGCCGTGAGATGATGCTTTTCCCGGGCCCGTTCCTGATCTTCTTCCAGAAAAGGTGTTTCAATAAACAATGAATCCGCTTGGGCAGCCAAACCAAGGATAGCCTCCTCGGTTTGGGGGCTGAAAATGGTGTCCGGCACATAGACTATCTTCTGCCCGGGAGAAAGGATGAGAATTTTTTCTTTTAAGGTTCCCAGAGGCAAAAGGGCTTTTCTATGCCCTTCCCCGGCAATGAACCAGGCTTCGATTTCAAAATCATCCCCTTCCTTTCTCCAGACGGCCTCTTTCAATTCCTTCAACCAGGGACCTTTGCACAACCCCATATAGTTCAACCCGGTTTTCAGGATATTTATATGTTGATTCTCTTCCAGGGCAAAAGCCAAGGTAGGGATCTTATGGTCCAAAAAAACGGCTCGGACCTGAAAGGCTTCCTCTTTATGGAGGAGGCCCCTGAAAGGTTGAGGCGTACCGAAGGGTTCCACTTGAAAACCTGTAACAGAGCGCAAGCGGGCCTTCTGTATTCCTTCTGGAGAGATTTCATGAACCTGAATTTCCAGAGAACAGGGATAGTTTTCAACCAGATTCCAGGTATAGGCCGATACTTTCCCCGCCACTTGACGTATGAAATTCGGCGGACCATAAATATTAACAAGTTTAGGTCTTCCTAATAAGACCCGCAGCAAATGGTCGAAGCCGATAAAATGATCAACATGAGTATGAGAAACAAAAACATGTTCTGTTCTTAGTAAGTTACGAGAAGGTAAAGACTGACAGGATCCTAAATCGAACATAATAGCCCGTCCAAAAAACTTCATATCGATATAGAGGAGCGGGTCCCCTAAAGGGCCGTTGACCAGATGAGGATGAAAGAGGGGTTTCATGCCAGTACTATAGGCGATCTGTCGTTTTTTTTCCAGTCTCTGTTGGGACGAGAACCCAGATTCTTCGTTGCTTTCTTCTCCCAAGATGAGATATAATATTACTCATAAGGAAAAAGCTTAGCCTACCGTTTCGTTGGCCCCTACAGGCCGGGCTACCCTCCGGGTAACAACTTGGCCAAAGGCCAGTGCTGGTTTGGGACCATTCCCTTTCTCAGGGGATGGTCCCAAAAAATCTCTTTGCGATCTCTGCGACTCGGCGGTGAATAATAGTTTTCCATCTCTAAAAGCTAAAGTGTTACCTAATTTGTGATAGCTGAAAACCCAAAGGAGTATTGATGTCCTTTTTGAGAATCCTGCTGATCCTGGCGGTCCTTCTTCTGCTTTTCCTGTGGTTGGGACGGGGGAGCAGCCTGAAAACCTGACCGGTCCGCAGCGCTCCGACCAGGTCCTGGTCTTACCCTATTTTAAAGGTTTCATGGGAAAAAATTTCCACTTCCCCGGCCTGTTTTCCCGCAGGGAAAAAAGGGAATGGTCTTGAGAAAATATGAGTCGGCCCTATTTCAAAAAAAATGAGGGTTCCTCCACCCCTCTTTCCACTTATGTTTTTATTGCCTTTCTGCTCGGGGTCCTTTATCTTTTTTACTTGGTCATCCGCCCCTTCCTGACCGACCTCTTTGTGGCTATGGTTACGGCTATGACCTCTTATCCTCTCTATAAAAAAATACTCAGGCTCCTTAAGGGCTGGAAAATCGTTTCGGCTCTTCTGACCCTGACGATTTTAATCCTGGTTTTTCTGATACCGCTTTCCCTTTTATCGGGCGTTATCACAGCCCAATCTCTGGATTTGTATGAAAAGATATCCAAGGCGCTTCAAGACGGATCGATTCAAAAAGCCTTTGATCTGAAGTTGGTTTATTTCAACCTCCTTTTCGAGCGCTGGCAGGTCAACCTTCAGTCCTTGCGGTTGGAGGAACAGGTCGGGAAATTATTAGCCGCCTTTTCTGAATTCATTTATACGGAAATGACCGTTTTGGCACGGGGGGTGGCCGAGTTTTTATTCGATTTGATCATTGTCTTTTTCGTCACCTTTTTCCTTTTGATCGATGGAGAAAAATTTCTTCATGAAATTAGGATAATCAGTCCGCTCGAGGTAACCCATTACGATCGGATCCTTGCTCAACTGGAACGGACCATCAAAGCCACCCTGAAAGGTTCGGTCATTGTAGCTTTGGTCCAGGGAGCTTTGGGAGGGATCGGCTTCTGGATCTTCGGTATTCCCTTGGCCGCCTTCTGGGGGGTGTGTATGATCTTCAGCTCCGTCGTTCCCCTTATCGGAACCAGCATCATCTGGATTCCTGCGGCCCTTTACCTGGCCCTGACCTCTTCCATCTGGCTGGCCCTGGGCCTGGCCCTATGGGGGACTTTGATTGTTTCCGGCGCGGATAATGTCCTGCGGCCCTTCCTGCTCAAGGGATCGGCCAATCTTCACCCTTTGCTTACTTTTCTAAGTGTATTGGGTGGGATCCTTTATTTCGGTTTTCTTGGATTCATCCTCGGCCCGGTGGTCTTGTCCTTCCTCATGACCCTGTTTGATATTTATAAAAAGGACTTTTTGTCGGTTTCATCAAAAGAGGCGGATAACGGAGCCTAAGATAGCTTTTTTATATCATTTTAGTTTTTTGAAATAGAAAATTGCACCGCAGAGACGCTGAGGACGCAGAGAAAGAAATATTTTTCCCTGTCTGTCCTTGATGCCAGAAAGGGAAAAGCTTCGCTATCCTCCGGCCGGTTCCCGAGGGGGAACCTTTGTTTAAGGTCGACAAAGTCGACCGAGTAATTCTTTGGCCGAAGGCCGGAGTTCCTTTGAACAATCCCGCCTTCCTTGGGATTGTTCAAAACAAATATCTCTCTGCGATCTCTGCGACTCTGCGGTGAATAATAAAAAAGAATAGGGAGGTCAACGAATGAAACTGAAAATTCCCGTAGGGTTTATCGGCGGCGGCAATATGGCCGAAGCCATGATCCAAGGCCTGCTGGCCAGTAAAACTGTTATCCCCTCTGATTGTTGGGTCTGTGATATCATCGAAGATCGTTTGAATCATCTGAAAAAGACCTACGGCGTCAAGGCCGTCCATGACACCCCCCAGGTCATCCGTTCCTCGCGGGCGGTCGTTCTGGCAGTCAAACCCCAGAATATTGAAAAGGCCCTCTCTACCCTGGCGCCCATCTGGTCCAGGGAAAAGGTCCTGGTTTCCATCGCCGCCGGGGTCCCCATTGCCTATATGGAAAGCTTCTTTGATAAAACGCCAAAAATTATC
>JBFMBU010000283.1:0-25398 GCA_040755035.1 Thermodesulfobacteriota bacterium | reverse complement strand
CCCCCGCTACAACCTCAAAACCGATCGATTCCCCTCCCCTATCGACCGATAACACAGCCTCCCCCGGATCATTACAGGTAGTAGACTTCCAATTCACCGAAGGAGAAAAAGGGCCGGTCCGTTCCCAGCGCTCTTTTAAGCCCAAAGACAAGGTCTTTTCCCAATACCACATTGTCGGTTTTACCAAGGATGACCAGGGACAGCTCCACCTGGAAGGTCAAGTGACAGTCTTCGACCCTGATGATATCACGGCCTTCAAGGGTGGGTTCACCATCAAGGAAAAGCACAGCGGAAATGAACCGGCCCGGGGTTGGATCAATTTTAATATCGTCCCCTATTCACCTCCCGGCAATTATAAGGTACGGATCAGGATCCAGGATACCCTAAATAACACTACTGCCGAATACATAGCCCCTTTCACTGTCGAGGCCCCGCCGGCGGTTGTAGCCAAGGCATTGGAACTTCGAGATCTCATGCTTTCCCTTTCCGAAGAGGGAACGCCGGTTTCAAACCCGGTTATTCGAACCGGAGAAAAGGTTTACACTTCGGCCAAGCTGGCCGGTATACAGTTTAAAGAAAACACCGCCCACGTTAAAATCGCCTTCAAACTGATTGGCCCCCGTGGTGAACTGGTCCTGAACAAACCCGATTTTCTGGAAGTCAAGGATTCCTGGGATTATCGCCCGGCCGGGTTTTATATACCCATCACCGCCAATGTCAGTCCTCCTCCCGGCAAGAAAGGGGCTTTTACCCAGCAATTCCAGGTGATGGATCTGTACGGCAACATCTCCCGCACCTACACGGCTAAATTCGAGGTAAAATAGAAAAGACGGTATGGAAAGCCATTTTTTTTCTTGGGCAGACGCTTGGCGCTTTTCACCTCAGCGCCCCGCGCCTCACGCCTCACGCCTTAGGTCTTACGCCTTACGTCTTCTTCAACGCCCTCAGTTTGGCCAGTTCCCAGACATAGTCATAGAGGTGCAGGCCTTTGCTGGCGGCGATGATTTCGCCGTCCCCGACCCCGATCTCCTGGGCCATATATTCCTTTAAATGCTGGATGGCCGCCAGGTTGGCCGGAAAGCCGTTCCAGAGGTCCCAGGAGCGGAAATAGATAAAAAAGTGAAGTCGGTCTTTACTGATACGGGTATCTATACCCCTCAGACAGGGAGGGTCGTTTAAAAAAATGGCTTCCGGGTTTCCCACGGTCATATAGGCCTGGTTGGTCCCATAACCTTCTTCCCGGTACATGCGGATCACTTCCTTGATCTGGGGTTCCAGATATTGCCCATAGGTATAATCTTCATTGGGTTGTTTAACCGACGTCATCAGATAGGGGAGATATTGTTCCACGTAGCCCTCAGCCACGGGATTGGGGATGCCGAGGGCCGGAGGGATATCCGGAAGCAGGGGACGGGTACCGGGATATTTGATCCGGACCGTGACATAATCGAATTCCAATCGTTTCTGTCCGCTGAAACTCCCCCGGTCGATGACATACTCACGGCCGTGATCCAGGATTTCATAGACGCATTGAAACCAGGCATCGGGCAGATCACGGGCCTGAATATATCTAAGTTTCATAAAAGCCTCCCCTTTCCTTTTTCCGAAAATGTATCCTCAGGGATTAATAGCCTATTCAGGGATGAATTTCAACAAACCTTTGGCCTTTCTTTGGGAAAAGTCCGATTCCTATCCTTGCCTTTTCCGGGATATTCATGCTAACATAAAAATTAAGATCATCTCCAAATTGGGAATCAGAAGCAAATATTTCAGAAAAGACCCCTTATGTGCCTGATTGTGTTCGCTTATCGCCTCCATCCTTATTATCCCTTTATCGCCGCCGCCAATCGCGATGAATATTATGAACGGCCCACTTCTCCGGCTGCCTTCTGGGAGAACCATCCCCGGGTTTTGGCCGGCCGGGATCTGAAGGAAGGCGGCACCTGGCTGGGAATAACCCGCCGGGGGAAATTCGCCGCTATCACCAATTACCGCGATCCGGCATCGGTAAAAAGCGGCGCCCCCTCCAGGGGCCAATTGGTTTCCGATTTTTTAACCGGAACAGACAGCGCCGCCTCATATATAAAAAAAGTGACCCGCCATGGTCAACGTTATAATGGGTTTAATCTCCTTTGCGGGGACCGTCAGGATCTTTTTGTTTATTCCAATCGCGGGAAAACGGAAAACCTGGAACCCGGCTTGTACGGGTTGAGCAACGCCTCCCTGAATACCCCCTGGCCCAAGGTGGTCAAGGCAAAAAAAATCCTCTCTTCCGTCCTCAGACAAAGAGGGGATCAAATGGAATCAACCCTCTTTACCATGCTTAATGATCGAAAAACCGCACCGCTTAACCGGCTGCCGGCCACCGGGGTTTCCCGGGAGTGGGAAAAGAGGCTCTCGGCCGTATTCATTCGCAGCCCCCTTTACGGGACCCGCTCCTCGACCGTGGTGCGCATCGGGCGAAACGGCAGGGTCACCTTCGTCGAAAAATCCTTTAACGGCAGCACCGATCCCTGGTTGGAAAGCCGCATCAGCTTCATCCTGAATCAGGCCCCTTATTGAGGGCATTCAGTTGACAATTCTTTCAGTTTGTGTTAGTCTTTTTAAGAAGTTATCAGAATCATCCGACTTTCATCCCGGAAAAGAACCCGTAACGTAGAGGAGGTTTCCATGTCAGTCAAGATCGCCATCAACGGTTTTGGAAGAATTGGGCGGTTGGTCTTTCGCGCCGGATTAAAAAGTAAGGAAGTTGACCTTGTCGCCATCAACGACCTGACAGATACCCGAACTATGGCCCATTTGCTGAAATATGATTCGGTCCATGGGACCCTGGCGGCTGAGGTGACGGTTAAAGACAATGCCATTATCGTGGATGGAAAGGAAATAAGGACCTTTTCCCTGCGGGAACCCGAAGGACTTCCCTGGAAGGAACTCGGTGTGGATGTGGTCCTGGAAAGCACCGGTAAGTTTACCGATCGGACCGGGGCCGAGAAGCACCTCCTGGCCGGAGCACGAAAGGTGATCATTTCCGCGCCGGCCAAAAACCCGGATGTGACGGTGGTATTCGGAATCAATGAGGAAGCCTACGATAAAACCAGCCACCACATCATTTCCATGGGTTCCTGCACCACCAATTGTCTGGCTCCGGTGGTTAAAATCCTCCAGAGGGAATTCGGGATCGAATACGGCCTGATGACCACCATACACTCCTACACCAATGATCAGGTGGTGGCCGATGAACCGCACAAGGACCTGCGGCGTTCCCGGGCCGCCGGGCTCTCCATGATCCCCACCACCACCGGTGCGGCCAAGGCCATTTCCGAAGTTATCCCGGAGATGAAGGGCAAACTGGACGGGATGGCCATACGCGTGCCGACGCCCAATGTCTCTCTGGTCGATTTTACGGCCACCCTTTCCAAACCCGTGACCAAGGAAGAGGTAAATACCAAATTTAAAGAGTACGCCGCAGGGCCCTTAAAAGGCATCCTGGCCTGCAGCAGTGAGGAACTGGTTTCCAAGGATTTTAACGGTAATCCCCATTCCTCCATCGTCGACCTCCCCTGTACCCATGTCATCGGCGGTAATATGATCAAAGTCCTCTCCTGGTATGATAATGAATGGGGTTTTTCCAACCGGATGCTGGAACTCTTGTCCTTTGTGATGAAGTGAAAATGAAAGGTTTCGAAGTTTCAAGGGTTCATAGATTCGGATACCGGATTCAAGGAAAAACCGATGCCGGCTACTTGATGAAATCCACCATCGACCATCCAGTATCCAATATCCAGTATCCAGCATCCAGTATCCAGTGACCAGTATCCAGCAGCAATAGATCCATGAAAAAACAAGCCCCCCAATTCACCTCTTCGGCCCTCCAGGTAAACCTGGAAAGGACCGCTGCCACCGTGGAAATTCCCTTGCGCTACCAGGTCCTGCTCAATATCGCCGAAGGACATTTCGGGGTATCGAAACGGACTCAAGACCTATTGACGGAGATGAATCACCCCTTTGTCAATTGGGAACATGTCCTTAAGCAGCTTCGTACCCTTTCCATGGGCGATTTTTATGAATTTAATGGCCACGAAAAGGGGCTGAAGGCTTTAGAGACCCTGATCGGCATCTATCTCGAGATCCTCACCTCTCCGGCCGATGAAGAAACCCGGGAGACCGCCGTCCGCTTTCTCTTTGATTTTTTAAACCTGGTCCTTTCCAAAAGTAACGGGATGCTTCCCCGGAACCTGACTCTTTTCTCCGCTCTGATCGATTCCTTGGTAGAATTGTCCGATCGCGAGGAATTCATCTTCAGAAAATGCTCCACTTACGGGAAAAAACTTATTCAAACCGCCAGAGACCTTTCCCTTTCACTCGATGAAGAGGGATGGAAAACGTTTCTCCATAATGTCTTCCGCTCCACCTATCTTTTCTGGCTTGACCAATCCGACCCGCAGGATTGGTTCAATCGCTCCGGAGAAGAGGCAACGGCCATTTTCAGTTATGACACCCTGGTCCGCCCCCTGACCCACCATTCCATCTCCGATCTGGTAAAAAAATTGGAGGCCATCCCCTTTCAGGCAACCCAGGGAGCCCAGAGCGGAACCGCTTCCTACCTGGATCTTCCGGATTACCTCCAGATCATGGAAGGATATCTGTTGGTGGCCGACGCCCTGGAGAAATCGGAGGCCTATGCCGGTCGGGAATACATCGTCAAACTCGATTTTCTTTTTCACATCATCAATGTCCCGGCCTTGGCTGACATCCACGGCCGGGCTTTGATCGAGATCAACCGCTGTCTGGCCCTGGTCTTCCGAGAAGAAAAAACCGAAGACCTCAACGGATTTGTGCAAAACGTCTTTCACCTCCTGCGGAAATGCTCCTCCTGCACCCAGTATCAAAGTACCGTCCTTTCCTGTGTCATTACCGTGTCCAAAGAGGTTTTCCGTCTCAACCATCATCCCCTGGTGGACACCCTTATCGAAGAACTGATTTTATTCGGTTTCCAACACCCCCACCTGGCCGGGTCCACTACCGAATGGCAGATCCGGGTCAATCCGGCCCATATTGAAAACATCCGGACCTGGCTGGAAATCATTTCCTTCAAACCGAGATGGACCAAGCGGCTGCTCTCTGCCCTGATCATCAATCTCAAACTGGGAGGGGTTTTTGTGCGGGATACGGACCTCCTCCAGAAAAATATTTCGGCCCTGCTCAATACCGATATCGAGCCGGCTTACAATTTGATCAAACAACTTCTGCGCCTCTTTCCCATATACTTCAGTGAAATCGGGGCCGAAGGGGAACTGAGGGAAATCTCCACCGAAGTGGACGAACTCTCCTTCCGTCAGGACCTGGTCATCCACTTCCTGCGCAAGCAATCCCATGTGGAAAGCAACAGCCTCATGGTCCCTTTTTTGGAAAACGCCTTCCGCTTCTGGGCTTTGGAAGACAAAACCCATATCCGGGACCACCTTCCGGATGAGGTCTACGAACAAATCGCTCAAAATTCGGAAGACGCCAAAGGGCTGCGGGTGATTTTTGAAACCCTGCTGGAGCGGGTCGGAAAAGATCCGAAAGGGTTTCTGGAGTGGGACGCAAGCCGGGTCAACAAAGAAATGCAAACCCTACCCGCCACCCCGGAAAAGGATCGGAAACGGGCCGCCCTGCTCATAAGATTTTATCAGCTCCTTTACCAAAAATATCATCCCCGGCATATTGAAGTGATAAAAACCCTGGAAACCTCATTCCTGTTTGATCCCCAAAAGGTCCAGGCCTTGAAGCGCAGCCTGCAGGAGAAAAAACAGGACAAGAGTCTGGCCATTATCCTTGAATTTCTGGCTCAACTCAAAGAGAAGATCCTTTCCCCCGAAAAGACGGAATATGTGGAAAATATCTATCGTAAGCGGCATATCGCCGCCGGCATCCCTTCCATGTACGGTACCTACCGGGAAGAAAAATTTGAAGCCGTAGGGCTCTCTCTAAGGCTGGAAAGCCTGGCCACCGTCCTTTTCGAGGAGCTGGTCCAATCCCTCAACCTGAATTTCATCACCAAAAGCACCCTGATGCGCATCCACCAATATCTCTGGCTTTATGTCAAGGCCCTGGATATCGAAGGAATCGCCATTGAAGGTTTGACGGCCAAGATGAAGTATGTCAGCCACGCCCTGGAGATCAAGCAGTTTTCCATCGATCAATATATCGATATCTTCCAGTTCATATCCAAAGGAATCCAGGACATCATCCGCGATTACCACATCGACGCCCACCGTCCCAATCTGCCCATCATCATCGGACAATTGATTGAAGAAGACATCCTCTCTCCGGGGAAGACGGCCAACCACAGCGGAGAAGAGGAAATTTATTTTCAAACCTCCGAAGGCTTTTTCCGGGCGGCGATCTCTTCCGCCTTCGGACTCCAGGTCCTGGACAATTTCATTAACAGTATCATCCACACCCTCCAGGCCGAAAAGGAAAAATTCAAGGACAACAAGCAGATCCTGACCCTGGTCATGTCCTACGACCCGGAAATGACCATTACCCCCTTGTATCGACGCAGCAAAAGGTTGGACAATCAGCTCCTTATCGGCAATAAGGGCTATTATTTAAAAGAATTGGCCTCCATGAATTTCCCGGTTCCGCCCGGGTTTATACTCACCACCGAAGTCTTCCGCCGCCTGGAAGGACTCATGGGGTACCAGCACATTTTTGAAGACTTGATGGCCCGGGTGGCTAAAGAAATCCGGCGCCTGGAAAAAATGGTGGGCCGCAAGTTCGGGGATCCCCGCAATCCCCTCCTTTTGAGCGTCAGGAGCGGGGCCACTCTTTCCCTGCCGGGCATGATGCAATCCATCCTCAATGTGGGCATCAATGAAAAAATCGCCGAAGGATTGAGCCGAAAGCCGGATTATGCCTGGGCGGCCTGGGACTCCTTCCGTCGTTTTCTGCAAAGTTACGGTATGCTCCGTGGACTGGACCGGAATTTTTTTGACGGGATTATCGACCGCTTTAAACAACAGTTTCGCGTCGACCGTAAGATTCAATTCGCCCCGGATCAGATGAAAGAAGTCGCCCTGGCTTACCGGCAGGCCCTGGAAGAAAAAGCCATCAAAGTCCTGGACCAACCCTGGGATCAGCTCCAGGATGCCATCCTGCAGGTCATCACCTCCTGGAATTCGGAACAGGCCCGTATTTATCGCCACCAGGTCAATCTTTCCGATGAATGGGGAACGGCGGTCATCGTCCAGACCATGATCTTCGGCAATCTGAATGATCAATCCGGTTCGGGGGTGATCTTCACCCGCGACCCCAAGGAACTGGCCCCCGGGATCAACCTCTATGGGGATTTTATCTTCGGGGTCCAGGGGGATGACATCGTTTCCGGATTGGTTTCCACCTATCCCATTTCGGAAAGACAACGGCAAAACGAACGCAAGGACACCACCATTTCCTTGGAAGCAAATTTCCCGAATATCTACAAGGAACTGGTTCGCCTGTCCGAGCATCTGATCTACGACAAACGTTTCAATCACCAGGAAATCGAGTTCACCTTTGAAAAAACCGCACCTGAGGGACTGTTCATCCTCCAAACCCGGGATATGGTCCAGCGGGAAACGGGCAAGCTGAAAATTTTCAAGGAAACGGACAAACTGAAGGAGTCTCTGCTGGGTACGGGTATCGGGGTCAACGGCGGGGCCCTTTCCGGAAGGGCTGTCTATTCGGAAGAGGAAATCCGCCAGTACCGGGAACAGGAACCGGGCACCCCTTTAATTTTGATTCGACCCGATTCGGTTCCCGACGACGTCGGAATCCTCCTCCAGGTGGAAGGGCTGTTGACCGCAAAAGGGGGCAGCACCTCCCATGCGGCCGTAACCATACCCCAATTGGACAAGGTGGGGGTGGTGGGTTTTACCAAGCTGAGCGTCTATGAGACCAAGGGCTACAGCACAGTGGACGGACGCACTATCCGGGGCGGTGATTTCATTTCCATCGACGGCTGGAGCGGTGCGGTCTATGAAGGCCGCCACGAAGAAGAGGCCCGCGAGTCCCAGCGGGTGACCCTATAAAAACCGGGTATAAGGTTCAAGGTATAGGGTTTAAGGTGCGGGGAAAAACTCAAACCGATCTTCGGCGGTAACCCTACACCTTAGACCTTCTACCTTACACCTTTCTTTAACTCAGTTGCCGATGCACATGGACCGTCAGGTCCCCCAGCCGGTTGACGTAACTCCCGTATTCATTATCATACCACCCAAAAATCTTGGCATGGACCACCGGTACCCGGAGGGTGCCCTGGTCCAGAGCCGGAATGGCCTGGGCCGGCATACCGGGGATGCAGGCACAGTCGATGTCGATAAAGGAAGTCCGGGTATGGTTGAACTGACCTTCAATAACCACGGCGGCGTTCAAACCGATCAGGTCGCTGGAGACGTTTTGGGCCAGGGAAAAGACCAATAGTTTTTCCGGGTCTTTTTCGCTGACCTCCTGATAAATCCGGTTGATCACCTTGGTATCCAGCTCATAGGCCGTCCCCCCGGCGGTGTTTTTGCTCTGGAAAGTGACATTTAAAACAATAAGGGACTCCGTATTCGTAGGCACCCGGATGGAATCGGCCATAAAACCGATATTTTTTACCTCGGGGATGACCTCGGCCAGGGCCGCGGCCGCGTTGGTGGAGGTCAAAATGATATTATTCAGAATGCTGCGGTTTTTCCTCAGGTCCTTTTCTCCGCCCTTGGGCATGGAATCCAAAACCGCCTGGGAATTGGTCACGGCATGAACCGTGGACATGGAGGCGGTAAGTATCTTGTTGGTCTGTTCGTGTTCCAGCAGGGGTTTGACCATATGGGCCAATCCGGTGGTAGTGCAGGAAGCGGCCGACAGGACCTGGTGAACCTGCCGGTCAAAGGCGGCATGATTGATGCCATAGATAAGGGTCACGGCATCCTGGGGGGTCTTCAAGGCTTTGTCCTTGATCTTGAAGGGGGAGGAGTTGATAACCACTCTGGCCCCCGAAGCCAGATGGCCGCGGAGGGAACCCTTTTTGTCATCCACAGGGGTGGTGGGGTCCCGGAACTGGCTGGTGCACTCGACCACCATATCCACACCCTGATCGCGCCATTTGATCTCCGCCGGATTGCGGGCCTCCCGCAAAACCATAACCGGAATGCCGTCAATAAGAAGTTTCCCGCTCTTTTCGTCAACGATTTCAATAAGACGTCCGGCCTTGATCCCGTAGAGAAAACGGTGGAGCGGCCCATAGGTGGTGTCGGTTTCAATGCGTTGGGCGATGGCCTCCAGGCCGCTGCCCACCTCGCGCCCGGTATTGACCACGATTTCCTGAAAATATTTGCGGGAGATATGGTTCCACAAGGTCAGCTTGCCGATCCTTCCCAGACCGTTGATGCCGAGAACGGGCTTTTTATTTTCGAATACCTGAACCTTTGCCATAATGCACCTCCATTAAGGTCATTTTACAGAATCATGAATGATCAAACCACACATTTCCCAATAAAGAATTATCGATAGAAATAAGAAGAAAATAAAATTACTCCAAATAATATTAATACATTTTTTAAAAAAAAAGTCAATGCGTTGAGGAGAAAAGAGTTGATCTTTACTGTCTTTTTCTTTCCCCTTGCTTAGACCCCCTCCTTCACTTATAATTTTTTCTAAGGGGAACCTTTTCTCCCTGACCCTATTTTTGTTTTTCGGCCCTTACATAGAAGGAAATAGTATCCCAACCCGGAGCGGCCGGAGCTAAAACGGAATTTCGAAAATACTTCATTCGGTCCGGGTGATTTCCCTTTTAAGAATAAATTCTATCCAATTGGCGTAGAATTCTATTCCTAAGTTCCTGACCAATCGAGGTTGAACCCACAAGCAAAGGCTTTTACCCTAATGAGAAAACGTTGGACCGGCGGGGTCTTCTTCTTTTTTGTTTTATTCAGCCCTATTGGAGGGCTCTACCCGATCTTGGCTTTCGGGGCCGATTCTATTTCCATGGAACCCCATCTGGGTTTTAACGGAACCTTCCCCTTAAATAACTGGACTCCCCTCTCGGTACTCCTGGAAAACAGGGGAAGAGATTTCCAGGGGCGGTTGGAGCTGATAACGACCAGTGGCAGCGAATATCGGAATGATGTCCGCCAAAGGACCTATGTCACAGAGGTCGATTTGCCTCAGAATTCCCAAAAAGTCTTTACCTTCACCGCCTTCATCGACTCCTACTCTCATCCCCTGATCATCCGCTTGCTTCATGATGGGAAACCCTTCCTTTATCATTCCCTAAACCTGAGAAATCATTTTGTCACCCAACCCATTTTATTATTCGCCGGAGAAAGTCCAAACGATCTTTCTTCTCTGGTCATTGAAGATTATCAACCCGTTTATAGTCCGTTGAGATCCCTTCCGGACCACTGGTACGGATATCTTGGGGTAAAAGGCCTGGTACTGAAAACCGGCTCTTTGAGGTCTCTCCGGATCCGTCAATTCCGGGCCCTGGAGCAGTGGATCAAATCCGGGGGATATCTGATTCTGGTCGGCACCCCCCTGGAGAACCTGCCGCCCAAGGAAAGCATGGAAAGTATTCTACCCTGCAAAATCCTGGGGTTCGAACAGAAGAGAAATCTCCCCGCCCTGGAGCGGTTTTCGAATTATCCCCTTTTTCCCCGCAACCCGATCCTGATCTTGAAAACCACCTCCGCCCCGGCAGCCGCCCTATTAAAAGAAGGGGATCTGCCACTTATCCTGGAAAAGAATCAGGGTTTGGGTAAAATCCTGTTTTTAACATTTGACATTACCGACCTCCCTTTCCGCAACTGGCCCGGTCGTACCGGGTTTTGGGAGAATATTCTACAAAAGAGCCCTACGATCTCGGACCTCAACCTTCAAGCCCTGGAGGAAAAAATATTCCCCCTGATGCTCTCCAACCTTCCCGGCCGTTTCCCCTACTTCTTTTTAGCCCTTTTCCTGTGTTTAGGGTATATCCTGTTGATAGCCCTGGTATTAAAAATGTCCGAAAAAAACCGAGAACGGGGAAAACGATGGCTCTTTCTTCTCGTTTCGGTTTCGACCGTTGCCTCACTGATCTTCTGGGGATTGAGTGCCCTGACCCAAACCGGAAATACGCTGACGGCCAACGGCTTTCTGGTTTTGCGGTCAAAAGGTCCCCAAGACCCGGCCCAATGGAAATATCACTGGGGTCTGTATTCTCAACAGGACCGAGATTATCGTCTCCCTCTGGAGATGGATGCCCTCCCTAAGGCTTTTTATGCGACGGAAAATCCCGCCCTGGCCAGGTTTCAAAGTTATGTCATAGAAGAAAAAGGAGAAGCTCTTTTTTTAAAATTTTCCCTTCAACGCTGGACCCATCGTTTCTTTACCCTGTCCCTTCTTCACTCCTCCCCCTTGCAGGGCCAGGCCCAATTTCAAGAACCCGTCCTCTTACTGAAACTGGAAAACCACCTTTCAGCCCCCTTGCAGAACTGTTATGTCTATTTCGGGGGACATCTCTTACCCTGGGGAGACCTTCCGCCCGGGAAAAGGTTCTCAAAAAAATGGAGTTTGAAGGACATGGATTTCCCGGAGGATTTCATCCCACCCGGGATTCAGAATCAGCGGATCGGCAGAAAAGGATTAAAACCATCCCCTTTACGGAAAGAACTGGAAAAAAATATGAGTAATGAACTCTGGGAAACCATCCACCGGCGCTACCAGGGAAACCCAGAAGTAATTATTCTGCTGGGCTGGATGGATGCTTTGATTTTTCCCCCATCATTAAAACAACCGCTCCCCTTTCAAAACGGTGCCGGATTGGTGATCTGGGAGATTCCTTTGGAAAAATCACCCCCCCTACCCTTTGGGGATGAAGATCGAAGAAAAAGATGATATGATAATCTGAAACGTAAGAATTGAATTCTACGTAAATTGGATAGAATATACTCTAAGAACAGAATTTACCCGGACCGAATGCGGAATTTTCGGATTTCCAATTTTGGTTCCGGCTGGTCCGGGTTGGGGAAGTCGGTTCAATATGAGAAAGAAGCTTTTGAGGGGAACCCCTGTATGAAACTCGACTATATACTGGGAGAAAGTGAGAAGGACCTGGCCCCGATTTTTTCATCGCCCATGTCCTCCATCACCCTCAGCTCCCTCTGGATCATGGGGATACTGCTCTTTCTTTCCTGGCCCTATACCTCCCTCTATCGATATCTTCAGGATGCCCGTATCCCCTGGACCTTTTTCAGCACCTTTGCCGGTGCGCTGATTATAATTTCCTACATTAATATTCGTTGTGGTTTGGGAGAAATTATTCCCAATATCGTTTACGCCCGACTGGAAAGGGAAGGGGTAACAACCCGGGAAGAGGAACGGGATTATTTCTCTTATGGATTACCTCAAACCCTGATCCATACCCTGACCTTACTCCTGCTGCTGCTTCCCTTCCTGATATTGGCCGGGGCGATTAATGGAATCCCCTGGAGGATTTTTATCTTAGGGCTAAGTATTATTTTTTCCGCCTCCCTGCTTTGCCGGCAGGTTGCCTTTCTCTTGCTGCTGATCTGGGGCAGATGGCGTCTTTCCGGATATCTGGGCGCCAGGTTGTTTTTTTGCTTTTTTCTCTTTGCTACCGGCTTCTTTTTGCCGGCAATAAATCCACTGTTGCTCCTTTTTAATCTCCACTTCGGCCAAAGACTTCCTTTAGGTCCGGTTATCCCTTCCGTCGTCCCCTATTTTACCGTCATCCCGGCGGTTATCCTGGTTTTTTCCGTTTTCCTTCAATGGGTTATTTTCCGAAAAAACAGAAGAAGAGGCCTCGGGTGAATAGCGCTTCCTCCTTCCAACAAAAAATCGACACGTTAATGTTGCAGCGAAAGAGAAGAAAGCTGTTCAACTTTCTATTATGGTCCCTTACCTTTTTCCTGATTTTGAAAACAACGGTCCTCCTCTGGGGCAAGGTATTCTTCCCTCTATCCGGGTTTTTTATTTCCTACCCGGTCCCCTTTCTTTTGGCCTTGGGCCTGGCCTGGTTGATTCATCGTCTGTTCCGAAAGGACCTTTCTACGGAACTGCTTTCCTTGGATTCCCGGATGGGTCTTAACGACCGTATCAGTACCGCTTTTGAATACCTGACCCCGGATAAAAAATCCCTCCTGAAGGAGAAATTATTGGAAGATGCTGCAAAAATAATGGGGGGGTTGCCGCAAAATAAAATCCTTCCTTGGCCTTTTTCTCCAGCCTACCTATTACTCCCTGCCTTTCTTTTTCTGCAGCTACTGATTCCCCGTTGGGACCTTCCTCATCCTGGATTCACGGGGAAAAATGAAGCCGGGCAGTTGGCCCGGATAGGCAAATTTATGGCTGAATTCACCCGCGAAAAAATGCAAAACCAGGATAAGACGGAATCCCCCTCCGGGGGGGAACCTTACCGGGAACTGCAGGCATTGGCTGAGGATCTCGAGGACCAATCCCTGACCCGGAAAGAGCTGGTTCAAACCCTGGGTGAAATGAAAAAAAAGGTCCGGGAGGAACGGTCCCGTATGAGTCGAAATTTGATGAATGATCTGAATGCCGGTCAAGCTTCTGATAAAGACTCCCCTGCCTCCCAGACCCCGACTCCCTCCTCCCCCCAGGCCTTGGACCGATTGACCGAAAAACTCAAAGATCTTTTTGAAGGCCATCTGCCGGAATCACTGACTAAGGATCTTTCCCGTTTGCGGGAGAATTTCGAACTGGAAAAATTTTTAGATCAGGCCCTGGGCATGACCTTTGTACCCGGCACTCAAGACAATAATGATGCGCTCCTGACTATGGAGGAAAAAGGCCATTCCCGGGGAAGCGAGTCCGGAGAAGGGAAAAATAGTCCCGCAACAGGACTGGCGGAACCCCCATCCGGACGATGGGACCAGGAAGGAGGACCCGGGGACAGTAAAAACGGCCGGGGTAAAGATGGACGAAGAAAAGAGGAAGGCCAAGGGCCCCCTCGCCCCGGGGGTGAAGGAAACTTTACCGCCGGAACGGCGAAGGGCAGCGGAGAAAAGCTTACCCCCTCGGAACTGAAACCTGGAAAAGGGTCATTATCCCAAGAACGTGGCCTTCCCTCAGGAACGGCACCGAGCCCCTCCCTTGGGGTTCGCTCCCAGCCTCTTTTCGGAAAAACCGAGGAGATAAGGGAGCAAAATTTAAAAGGGGTACCCTTCTCCACTCGAAGAGAAAAAGAGTCCGCACTCCGACAGGAAAAAATTCCCCGAGAATATCGGGAAGTAATTAAAAATTATTTTTTATCCATCAAAGAGGACAAAGGAATTAAACCGCATGAACAGAGTCGATGAGCAGGTGGATCGAATCAAGAAAACCCTGGAAAAGATTCAAACCGAACTTTCCCGGGTGGTGGTCGGGCAGGAGGAACTCATCCGTCAGATCTTCATCTGTCTTCTCTGCGGCGGACACGCCTTGATTGAAGGGGTTCCCGGTCTGGGAAAAACCCTGCTGGTTAAGAGTCTGGGCCGGATCCTCCATCTGAAATATTCCAGGATACAATTCACCCCCGATCTGATGCCGGCCGATATCCTGGGCACCAATATCGTCAATCAGGATGATTCCGGAAACCGATTCTTTGAATTTTACCGGGGGCCCATCTTCGGCCAACTCATCCTGGCCGATGAAATTAACCGAGCCACTCCCAAGACCCAATCGGCCCTGCTGGAGGCCATGCAGGAACAGGCCGTTACGGTCTTCGGTAAAAAATATATTCTGGAGCCGCCCTTTATGGTCCTGGCCACCCAGAATCCCCTGGAGATGGAAGGGACCTATCCCTTGCCTGAGGCCCAGATTGACCGCTTTTTTTTCAAATTGAAGATTGACTATCCCACCCCTCAACAATTGCTCCGCATTATCGACAAGACCACCGAAAATGAACCGGATCCCCTGATCCAGGTCGTAGGCGCCGAGGCTATTCTGGAAATGCGGTCTCTGGTCAGGGAAGTCCCGGTGGCCGACCATATCAAAGATTATGCGGTAAAAATGATCATGGCCACACACCCGGGGGATAAAAACGGAGCTTCCAGGGTTAAACAATATGTGCGCTATGGTTCCAGTCCTCGAGGGGTTCAAACCCTGATCCTGGCCGCTAAGGTCCTGGCTCTGCTTAAAGACCGTTTTAATGTCTCCCGGGAGGACATCCGGGAGGTGGCCAAACCGGCCCTGAGACATCGCCTTATCCTCAATCTGAGAGGGGAGGCCGAAGGCCTTGACCCGGATGCGATTATTGATGAAATCATTCAGAGTCTTTCCTGAAAGCAAGACTTTTAAAAAAGGATCATCATTATCGAATGAAAGCTGAAGATTTTCTGGATGAAGAATTCTTAAGGAAACTGGAGAGAGTTCGCCTACTGGCAGCCAGGGCGATCAAAGGTCCCCGAAAAGGAGAACACCGCTCCTGGCGCAGCGGAACCAGTCTGGAATTCCTTGATTACAGAAAATATCAGCCCGGCGATGATGTTCGCTACGTCGACTGGAATGTGTATGGAAGGCTGGATAAACTTTTTTTAAAGTTATTTCGTTCCGAAGAAGACCTTTCGGTTCATTTCCTTCTTGACCGCAGCGGTTCTATGTCCTTCGGGTCTCCCTCCAAGATATTCTATTCTCAAAAAATGGCTGCCGCCCTGGGATATATCGCCTTATCCAATCTGGACAATGTCGATTTTGTTTCTTTTTCAGATTCTTTAAAGGAATCCTCAAACCGGCATAAGGGCAAACGGGCCTATCCGGCCCTGTTAGGTTTTCTTAAGCAATTAAAACCCGAGGGAGAAACCGGAGTAAGTCCCTCCCTGGAATCTTTTGCGGTAACCTGCTCCAGACCCGGGTTGGCCGTTATTCTCAGCGATTTTTTAGACAGTAACGGATTGGAAAAGGGTCTGGAAGCCCTGAGACAGAGGAAATTTAAAACCATTTTCATACAAGTCCTGGATCATGAAGAGCTTTCTCCTTCCCTGGACGGATTTCTGCTGCTGAAGGAAATGGAAACCAGCGAGAGGAAACGAATCACCCTCACCGCCGAACTCAGGTATCTTTATCAAAAAAAAATGGAGGAGTTTCTTGCCGGAATAAGGGAGCTCTGTCTGATCCGGGGGGTGGAATATTATCTCTTAGATACCCGCATCCCTTTTGAGGATTTTTTATTCGGCGAGCTTCTGGCAGGGAAATTATTCCGATAAACCCCGACCCGGACCCGCCGGAACCAGAAAGAAAATTTAGATGCAATTTCTAAATCCGATAGGGTTTCTGCTGCTGGGACTGATCCCGATCCTGCTCATTATTCACAGCCTCAGACCCAAACCAAGCGAAGTGGAGGTTACCGCTCTTTTTCTCTGGAAAGGGGCTTTGAAAGAAATGAGAGGCGGCGGCCGAATTCGATCCCTCTTAAAAAACCTCCCTCTTTTGTTCCAGATCCTGATTATTATCCTGGCTTCCCTGGCGTTGGCTGAACCGGTCTGGACCGGCGCGGTCCGGATCAAAGGCGATGCGGTTCTGGTTATTGATTCCAGTGTCAGCATGCAGGCCAAAACCCCAAAAGGGTCCCGGATGGATTGGGCCAAAAAGGAGGCCTACAAACTGATTGAAGGCCTTTCCGAGGGAAGCCGCATGCTCATTCTGGAAGCCGCCGACAAACCCCGGGTGCTTTCTCCTTTCTCCCCCGATAAAAAATACCTGCAAAAAGCGGTCGAAAGGCTTAGGCCCAAAGAGGTGACCGGAGACCTGGAGGGAGCCGTATTCCTGGCCCTTTCTTTCCTGGACCCGGAAAAGGAGGATCGTATCTATCTCCTGACCGATGGAGCACTGGCCGGCCTGAGTCCGATACTTCTGAACCACAGGAAATTGACCCCGCTGCAGATAACGGAATCGGGAAAAAATGTGGGCATAACCCATTTTGAGTGCCGATCGGATCCCGGTTTTCAGAATGTGTTCCAGGGATGGCTGGAAATCAAAAACTTCAATCCGCACCCGGTAATCGTCCCGATCAAAATTTCCAGCGCTTCCGAGGTGCTTTTTCAACAAACTATCGGGCTGCGAACCCTGGAGAAAAAGCAACTGCTCTTCCCTTTTTCCCGGCCGCGCTCAGAAATCATTAAAGCCTCCCTTGAAGTGGCCGATGATCTTTACCCGGACAATCAGGCCTATTCGATCCTGCCCTTCAGTGAAGAATCAACGATATTGCTGGTCACCCGGGGGAATTTTTTTCTAAAAACCCTATTGGAGTCCTATCCGAACTTTAAGGTCCAAACCCTTAAAGAGATCAAGGCCTCTTCCTGGGAGGAGTGGGTTAGAAATTTCGATGTTATCATTCTTGACGGCATCTCCCCCCCCTCCACTACACTGGGAAATTTTCTTTTGATTAACACCGTCTCCCCTTCTCTCCCCTTAAACCAACAGGGGATAGAGAAGGACCCGATCATCGTCGGATGGGACCGCAGCCATCCGATTATGCAGAATCTGGAACTGGGATCCCTCCGCATCCCTTCCGCACCGCTCTTTAAGGCCTCTCCGGGGCTGAAATCCGTATTGGAAAGCAGACAGGGCGGGCTTATTTTTACCTATGAAAAGCCTGGACTTCGAGTGGTCTTAATCAATTTCAATATAGGCCAAACAGATCTCCCGCGACGGCTGGCCTTTCCCGTATTGATGACCAATTGTTTCCACTGGCTTCAACCCTATCAATATGCGGAAAAACCCAGACAAATAAAAACGGGAGAATCTTTCCCCCTTTACTTCAAGCCCGGCACCCCATCGGTTTCCATCGTCCCTCCGGACGGGAAATCGATCCGATATCCGGTATCGGACGCTCCCTTTCTTTTCCGGGAAACGGAAAAAGCGGGTCTTTACACCGCAGAGGAAGGAATGAAAAAAAGGGTTTTTGCCGCAAATGTATTCAGTGAAACGGAATCGGACTTGCGGATTGATCCCTCCTTGGATAAGAGGCATCGGCCCGCCGGGTCAAAAGAAAAGGAGAAGAGGCAAACCTTCTTGCCTCTCTGGTTTTGGGTTCTTCTGACCTCGGTCGTCTTTCTGGTTCTGGAGTGCTTTATCTGGTTGAGAAAAGACTAATGTATTTTAACCCAACCCGGACTCGCCGGAACCAAAACGGAATTCCGGAAATACTTCATTCGCTCCGGGTAAATTCCGTCTTTTGAATAAATTCTATAAATGTCCCTTAGCCTACTTCAGCCCTGGTTTCTCCTTGCCCTGTTAGCCCTACCCCTGATCGGGATCGGCTTTAGAAGAAAAAGCTCCCTGGGCTTTTCCGCAAAGGGAAAAGGGTTGTTCTGGGGTTTGCGTTCAACCTCGCTCCTGCTCTTGATTCTGGCCCTTGGTGATCTTAGAATGTTGATACCCTCGGATCGGGTCAACCTTTTTTATCTGCTGGATGTTTCGGAGAGTATATCCCCTCGGGGTCAAGCGCTGGCCCGAAATTTCCTCAAGCAAACGATCTCGGAAATGAAAAAAGAGGATCGGGCCGGGCTGATTCTTTTCGGACATGACGCCTCGGTGGAAACAGGATTGAAAAACGATTTCAACCTGGTCCCCTTTAGGTCAAAGATCAATACCCAGGCCACCAATATCCGCGACGCCCTTCACTTGGCCGCCGGACTCTTCCCCCGATCGGGTCAAAACCGGATAGTCCTTTTCAGCGACGGCAATGAAAATAGGAAGGAGGCCCTGGAGGGAGGGAATCTATCCAAATCCCTCGGGGTCAAGATCTTTCCCGTCCCCCTGCCCTCCTGGTTCAGGGGACAAGAGGTCTTTATAGAAAAATTGGAAAGCCCCGAATCAACCGCGCCTCAAACCCCTTTTGATGTTCGCATTTTCTTGAACAGTACTTATGCGGGACAGGGGGAATTGATTCTATTCAAAAACAACCGCCTTCTGTTTAATGAGGAGGTCTCCTTCCGACCCGGAAAAGACCTCTACCGTTTCCAGGATGAAATCACCCGGGGAGGGCTAACCCGCTATTCGGTTCACTTCAATACCTCTAAGGATGGAATTTCCCAAAACAACCGGGGGATATCGTTCACCCAGGGAATCCCCAAACCTTCGGTTCTTTATCTGACCACGCCTGGAGAAAAAAATCCTCATCTCAAAGAGGCCCTGGTCAAACAAGGTATCAGGGTAGTAGAAAAAGAACCGGCCGAGTTATCCGAATCTCTCTTCGACCTGCTCGATTTTAACGCCATTATTCTCCATAATGTTTCCAGCCGGCATTTCTCCTATGTGACCCTGGAAAACCTGGAACGGTATGTTAAAGATTTGGGGGGCGGGCTGGTGATGGTTGGCGGTGTTAACGGTTTCGGGGCCGGTGGGTACCTCAATACCCCCGTGGAAAAAGCCTTACCGGTTTCCATGGATATACCCACCACCATGGATTTTTCCGGGTTCGCCCTGGTCCTCCTCATCGATAAGTCCTCCTCTATGGCCGGTGACCTGGAAAGAAAGAACAAAATGGAAGGAGCTAAAATGGCCGCCTTCGGAGCGGTGGAAATGCTCAATCCCTTAGACCGGGTGGGTATTCTGGTCTTCGACAGAGATCCCCAATGGCTGGTCCCCATGACCGTCGCTTCGGAAAGGAAAAAAATCGCCGGACTTCTGTCCACCATCAAAGAGAGCGGGGGCACCGACCTTTTTCCCGCCCTGAAAGAAGCCTCCCGGGTCTTGCAGGCGTTATCAGCCGCCAAAAAACACATCATCATCCTCTCGGACGGATTAACCCAGGAGGCGGATTTCGCTCCCCTGGTGCGAGATCTCAGAGAGTCGAACGTTACCGTTTCCACCGTAGCCCTGGGAAAAGATGCCGATAAAGTCCTGTTGAATACTATCGCCCGCTGGGGAAATGGACGAAGTTATTACACCGAAGATGTCGATAAAATCCCCCGCATTTTCGTAGGAGAAACCCAATTGGCGGCTAAAAAGACGGTTATTGAAAAAATCTTAAAACCGGAAGCCCTGACGGACTCCGAAATAATCCGGGGAATTCCCATAAGAGAACTGCCCTCGATCCAGGGACAGGTTATCACCTATCCTAAAAGCGGCGCCTTGCATCTTTTACGGACCGGGGAAGGCCCTTTGCTCTCCGCCTGGCAATACGGGTTGGGCCGGACCGTAGCCTTTACTTCAGATCTGGCTTTAAGGTGGGGTCGAGCCTGGATTCAATGGGAGCATTTCGGGGCTTTTGTTTCCCAGATGGTCAAATGGGCCCGACGAAAAGAAGCCTCTGCCAACCATCAAATAAACTGGGAACGAAAAAACGGGAAGACCGCCTTTGTACTGGATATAAGCGATGAGCGGGGTAACCTTATCAACTTTCTTAATCTCAAGTCCAAGATCCTCTTCCCCTCAGGCCAGAGTGAAGCGGTTTCTGTGAAACAAACCGCCCCGGGTCGATACCAGGGGAGCTTTCCATCGGAGGAGGTCGGGGAATATTATCTGAGCCTTTTCCCCGGCTCTTCCGCCCCGGGACCCTCCGCCCCGAAGATTTTCGGTTATGGCGTTCCCTATAGTGATGAATTTCTGGAGGCGGGAGTGAATCGCAACCTTCTCGCTGATCTGGCGGCCATCACCCAAGGCCGCCTCCTTGATGTTCATACCCCCCCTAAAGGTCTCTTTCAAGCCGAAGGGGGTGCGGCAGAGATCAGTCCTCCCCTTTGGCCCTGGCTTATCCTCATAGCCATGCTGCTTCTGGTAGCGGAGGTAGGGGTCAGGAAGTTGTATAGGATGGGATATTGGAGGGATAAAAAGCTTTAATATCGGCTTGGGGGGTAACCCCAGATAATGGCGGGCAAAACCTGTCATCCCCTGCACCCTTTGAGGGAAAGGTGGTCGTTAAACTCAGAGAAATGATCGCTTCTCACAATGACCTGGCCTGTTTTTTTAAAAAAAGATTGACAAAAAGATCAATTAAGTTATCATAGTATTTATCATGTTGATTTCGTACAAGCCGCCATTTAAAAAATTTGTAAAAAAACAGGCCAGATCTTTTCAATTGGCGATCGAAGACGAGGTCGAAGCCGTTATTCAAAATCCGCTTGCCGGAGAGACCAAGAAGGGTGATTTGACCGGTTTCAGGATTCATAAATTTTCTTATCAGAGTCAAAATTTCCTTTTGTCTTATGTTATTCGAACCGAGGGTATGGTTTTTTTTACTATCGGCTCGCATGAAAATTTTTATAGGGAATTAAAAAAGTATATAAAGGAGGTGGGTTAATTGATCACCGCCGAAAAAGTGTATAAAGAGATTTTAGATATGCAGGTCAAGGAGAGAGAAAAACTCTTTACCGTTATTGCCAGGAAGGGTTTTGAGAAAGATTCCTATTCCCATGAAGAAGTTTTCGGCGAGATACGGGAATCTCCCTTTTTACTCAGGGAAGCCGCCGAATATCTGGAAGTGGCCGAAATAACCCTGAGGCGATGGGTGCAATCCGGTCTCATTCCGTATGAAAAAGTTGGAAGGAATATCGTTTTCGATCCCGATGAACTGAAGCAGGTTAAGAAATCCAAGGCGAAAAAGAGATAAAACCAAATATCAGGAAAAAAGAAGTTATCCCTTCATTCCAGATTCCTTAACAAAGTTGACAAACCCTCAACCGAGAGCCTGGTCCATGAAGCACTCCAATAAAACCCCACTTCCTCAAAATGCCGAGATTCAGAACGCGTGCCCAAATGTACGCCTGGATATGATCAGGTGTGTATTGAAGAACTTACGGGCACAAAATCAGGTCAAGTGCCTGGGACGGGGGCAGAATGCCCAGTGGCGCAAAACCAGCAAGTGGCAATTAGGTAATACTCATTTAAATAGGTAATGAATTTGGTAATAAAAAGCTGTAAATTGCAATGGACCCAAATGTTGCGGCAAAAAAATATTTTTCGCCTTTTCAGCAAAATGGCGGTTGAGTCCTCCGCAACGGCAAACGGCGCGCCCTCTTCGATGCCCAGGATGAGATCGACCGGCGTAGGGAGCAGTTGATTGCGGATATTGAAGGAAAGCGAGTACAAAAGGTAACCTCGGAAAGCTTGTTTGTGATACAATGGAAGTTGGGTTAAGGATGGTAATTCTGGGGGGTGCCTATTTGTTAATCAGTTAGAATGGTTATAGAAAAAACCGCAACAACGCAAAATTGGATAGAGGCGTGGTCTTCTAACCTTTTATTAAGGAGGTATGAAAATGCTCAAGATGGTCAGAGGCCGTTACAAGAATGGAACGGTGGAGCTTTTTGAAAAGCCGAGTATTTCCGAGAGTGATGTTATTATAACCTTCATTAATCCCGAAGACCCGGGAAACATAGACCTCCCGGCAAGAGGGATCAATCAAGAAGAGGCCCGGAACCTCAGGAACAGACTGCTTGCCTTTGAAGACGATTGGAATGCGGAAGGGATGGAGCTTTATGACAAGTTATAAGAAAGGTATGGTCGTCTTAACCCTATTTCCCAATTCCGACCTCGTTACTGCCAAAAGACGTCCTGCCCTTATAGTTCAAGCCGATGAATTGAATACGGGATTGGAACAGATCATCATAGCGATGATTACCAGCAACCTTTCCAGAGATGGGCATCCGAGTCGTATTAGGATAAACAAAGAGTCCGGTGATGGAAAGGCTTCCGGTATTTTAACAGATTCCGTAATCATGACAGACAACCTGGCCACAATACGATTTATTGAAATAGATAAAACGATTGGGATGCTCTCTTCAATGGAAAAAGTGGATGGGGCATTGAAGACGACTTTTGGATTAAATTGAACACTTCCTCACCCTTCAAAAATATCAGGAGAAGGGGAGTCTTCTTGGAGGGAAACACAGAACCTTTTGATTGAGAGTTTCTTTATGGGTCAACTTAGTCAGCAGGGACTGAGGGAGCAAGAAATCTGGAATTTTGTGTACATTTAAGATGCGACCCCACATACTCCAATTATTGAATTGCCCCCGCGGGCATGACAAAATGAAACTCCGCAAAATTAATAAAACCGTCAGCTTTCGAGGCCTGGAAATTCCCTGCCAGGTTGAGGCCTATATCTGCCCGGAATGCGGTTTGGAAACAGGAACGGTTAATTCCACCGGGGCTATTCAACAGGAATTGGCCGAGACCTTCCGTAAGCGGACCGGACTCCTTACCGGGGAGGAGATTAAATCGTTACGCAAAAAAAGGGGGTTAACCCAAAAGGAACTGGCGGACCGTTTAAAAATCGGCGTGGCCAGCATCAAGCGCTTGGAAACCGGGCTGATCCAAAGCAAGTCCTTGGATCATGCCCTTCGTCTTCACCTGACCGGAAACCGAATCAAAGACGACTTTTCAGGAAACCGGCCCTTTTCTATAACTCGGATCAAATTGGTTCTAACAACCTTTGAGAAAAAATTGGGCAGGGCGCTTTTCCGGAAGACAGACAAGATGCTTTATTCGGCCAAGTATCTCTGGTATGCGGATATGCTGGCCTTCCGAGACCTGGGAGCCAGTATGACCGGGGCCGGGTATGCCGCCCTGCCTTTGGGACCGCAGCTTAACAACTACCGGGACATGGTGGAGGAAATTAGAAAAGCGGACGGAATCGAGGCCGAACCGCTAACAAGGGAGGAATTGCAGATCATCCGGAAGATCGTCAAAGCCTTTCCAGAAGATCGACAGGTTTATGAAGCCGCCCATCGAGAAAAGATTTGGAAGGATAAAACGGTCGGGTCAGCCATCCCTTATTCCGAAGCAAAGGGATTAAGTGAGATATAGGGGCGGATGACATGGATTTTTAATAGAGGGGTTCTTTGTAGGGCAACACAAACAGCAGGGTCCAGGGCAACAAGGAATCTAGAATTTTGTGTATATTTAAGATGCGACCCTATGATCCATATGTAACAATTATTTCAATTTTACTGGAGGCCTACGATGGAACAAGAAAAAATTACCATAACTATCCCTTCTGAAATTTTGCCTATTGTAGCCAAAAAAAAAGGGGATGTTCCAATAAAAGTCCTTGAATTTTTGTTACTCGAACTTTACCGGTTGGGGGAGCTATCCAGCGGAAAGGCCGCCCAATATCTCAATATGGAAAGGTTTGAATTCGTCCGCTTCGCCTCTGGAATGGGAATTCCCTTTATTGATCTGGACAAAGATGAAATCTCCGAAGACTTTAAAGAGGCCCATCGGGCAGCGAAGAAGGGGAAAAAATGATTATCTCAAATTCCAGTTGTTTAATTATTCTGGACAAACTGGGATCGCTCGATCTCCTTCAAAAACTCTATTCAATAATTACGATTCCCAAGGCGGTTAAAAAAGAAGTGTTCAAGTCAAAACCAATCCCTGATCGGTTTAACATTGTCGAGATTACCCAGCCGGCGGCCTATAGAATTTTAGAAAAGAATTTGGGCCACGGAGAAAGTGAAGCCATTACCCTGAGTATCGAACTTAATGCCGATCTACTTATTTTAGATGATTTAGCAGCCAGAAAAATTGCCCACAAACTTGGAATAAAAATTACAGGTGTGATCGGTGTTCTTCTGGAAGCAAAAAAGGCGGGATTAATAGAGGGACTCAAACCCTATTTGGATGACCTGCTCAAAGAGGGTTTCAGAGTTTCAAAATCAGTGTATGAAGAATCCTTAAATTTAGCCGGGGAAAAGGGGGAAAGTGGTTTTCTCCTGAAGGAAAAGCAGGCGAGGTATGAGGTAAGGAAAGTACGAGGAGTTAGATAGGGTTAGTTTAATTAGAATGATGTCCCTGAGTTTTCTCAAAGCGCAGATGGTCGCCGGAGGAGATGCCGCATTGGTAAGGGACCAGACAGAACCAAGTCGGGATCAGAGAAGCGCACAAGTTACCGGACAAGTTACCGGACAAGTCACCGGACAAGTCGCCGGACAAGTCGTCGAACAAGTTCTGCGTTTTTGTCAGACACCCCGAAAAGCAAGCGAGATTCGAGAACTGTTGAATCTAAGGCATAGAGAGACTTTCACGGACAACTACTTGCGACCATTGTTGGGGAAAGGCTGGTTGGAGTCCACCATCCCCGATAAACCGAGAAGCCGATTGCAGCGACACAAGACAACGGAAGCGGGACGGGCTATCTTGGAGAAAAAAGTTTTAATCTGAGTCAAACTAAATGCTGTCCACATTAATCCCGGGTCTGAATCAACCTGAAGGAAAGGTTGTACAGAAATAAATTATCAAGGTCCCATGAAATAATATTAGGAGATGGGGGAGTTTTTGTGTTGGGCGGAAGACAGGGCCTTTTGATTGAGGGTTTCTTTGTGGGGTAAGTCACCGGACCTCCGGCAAAGCCGGAGGCTTGAAAATGTGAACCGCTCAAAGCGGATTATTTATTGACCACCAGAGGGTGGTTCCTCCTCGAACAAAAAGAGTTGATCGAGGCGTTGATCTTCT
>JBFMBU010000282.1:0-5557 GCA_040755035.1 Thermodesulfobacteriota bacterium | reverse complement strand
AGTCGACCTCCTTATCCACTGCCAGGTAAACGGCCCGGGCCACATCCAGCCCGGCGATGATTCCGTTTTCTTTGGCAATAATCCGGCCCTTCATTTGGGCCTCGGCTGGGACTATACTATCCGTCGTGGCATCCCCTGGGCCGATATCCTCGGCCAGGGCAAATTGTATGGCTTTATGTATCTGAGGATGAAGGGGTTGCACAAAATACCTGTGGCCGTTTTTGGAACCTCGCCCGGGGTTAGAAATCCACTCTTTCTATGACGATTCCTGTTGAAAGTATTGCTTAAACTCGTTTTCTATTTTATCCAGTCCAGTAATGGAAAAAAAATAGCATCTGCATTTAGAAATGTAAAGTTAATACTTGAAATTGTAACCATTTTTCTCCCAGCGAATCCGGGAAATAAATAAAGTAGTCATCGCCTGTGCCACCCCATTTTGGCCAAATGTTCTGGAAGGGTTTCTAAGAGAACTTGAACAAAGAATCGAATAAGTCTTTAACAATCCCTTGGGCTTCACCTAAACGGGATTTGTCCACCATCACCGTTCCCCATCCCTTCTGCCCGGCAAACAGTCCGTCATAGGCCGTGTCCTTATATTCCCTGACCAGAAAGGGTATTTCACTCTTACCCAGGGCGTCGGTCAACAAATCGGCTTGAAATTGATTGTCGAGCGTTATCAGCTTGATCCAGTCCATTGTTTCCCCTCCGGCGGCCTTTTCTTATTCTCCCCATTCTATCTCTTGACTCTTTTTTTCCTAACATTCTATACTTCTTTTTTTGAAAAGAAACAGGGATAGACGTCCTTTGGTCTTGTGAATTCTTCTTCGCTGCGGAAAGAATTTTATCATGTCCTGGTGTGTGGAATTTAAAAAGCCTTTAATCTAAACGCGATCACCCTCAGCGGGATTCCTACCGAGACCAAGAGCGGGGCGCCCTGGGTACCGGAAGAGACCGCTTTTATCCATAGACAGGCTCAATTTGAATTTAAAGGCCGCATATATCCGGTCAATCCCAAGCCTTGCAACTCCTGGATAATAAAGCCGATCCGAGGGTGTCGGCTAATCCCGATTGGATTGTTTTCTATCAGGGCTTTTCTTGACCTTCTGAGAGATAGCTCCCCCTTATCGGTAGAGACAAAAAGCCCATAATAAGGGAGGACATCAGGAGGATGCCGCCGATCATAATCAGCGTTGTTGATAAACTGACGGTCCGCAACAAATCCCCCAGAACCAGAGAACTGAAATTGACATCGCTCCAGACTTTTAATGAAGTTGCCGCCAGGTACAACCCCGAAAAAATCATAAAAAGGCCGGAAATGCCTCCCAGTTCAAGGATGGGGGAGGTCCGAATTTTTTCAAGCCAGGAAGGCCCCTGCAGTAACCCCTCGCGCATGGCGAAAATTCTTATAATAACCCCTAAGGCCATAGCCAAACACCCCAGCACAATGCCGGATTGGGTGTAAAACAGGGTGTGGATATCAAATACAACGGCCCCTATACGCACCGCACCGAACAGAAGAGCGATATAAGCCACGGTACTGCCAAGCAAGGTAATCAGGCCGGGGATTAGAAAAAGCCAACGGGGGCTGAACAGCAGCATAAAGCGCAGATGCCGCCAGCCGTCCCGCCAGGGTCGGAGGTGCGGTGGACGGGACCGACCGTCCCGGGAAAGGGTGGTGGGCACCTCCGCAATTCGCATACCGAACAAGCTGGCTTTGATGACCATTTCTGAGGCGAACTCCATGCCGGTGGTCCTCAAATCCATGTTTAAAAAAGCCTCTCTTCTCACACCCCGCAAACCGCAATGGAAATCGTTGGCAGGACAGGAAAATAGCCTTCTGCCCACCCAGGAAAGCACAGGATTACCGATATACCGGTTTTTCCAGGGCATCGCCCCTTGGGCGATCCCTCCCCTAAATCGGTTGCCCATCACCAGGTCAAATCCCGCTTTCAGGCCACCCACAAAGGCATCGAGGCTGCTGAAATCATAGGAGCCATCGGCGTCCCCCATGATGATATACTCTCCTTGGGCAGCCATGCAGCCGTGAAACAGGGCTGATCCGTACCCTTTTTGCGCTACGGATATCACTCTGGCCCCCAGGGCCTGGGCAAGTTCCAGGGAACCGTCTGTACTGCCGTTATCGGCGACCAGCACTTCCCCTTCCATTCCCGAATGCTGGAGCCAGGCCTTGGCTTTGGTTATGCAACCCCCCAAGGTTTCTGCTTCATTCAAACAGGGCATTAAAATAGTAAGTTTCATTTTTAACCCGTTGGCCGGGAAATGGAAGAAGGTTGAACCTCAAGTACTGGAAATTCATTTGAAACTGTTTTTCGGTTTAAGTCTAAAAGGAAAAAAAGCATGGACGCCAGGGTCGGCCATAAAATAATTTCAACAAAAAAAGCATGCCTTATCCCGGATTGCCCGGGCAAAAGGGAAATCCAGATAATCGGCACAATGGCCGGGAGCAACAGTACCCATATACCCTTTGGCTGCTTCAACTTCAACTTATAATAACGAACGCCCAATACGATAAAGACCATCATCCATAAAGGCCAAATGGTATAGTTTAGGTCTTTGAAAAGGGCTTCGCCTACCATAGCTATGTTTTTTGCCGGATATTGACAAAGAGCCTCACCCAATAGATTTACCTCCGGAGGTAAAAAGGCTAGGGTCAAGATCCATTTTATTCCCCAGGGGGTGACAAAGCCGATACTCCAGGCCACAGAGGCCCAAAAGCCAAAAACGATTATTTTTCTGGGTGACTCCCCTTTATGCCAACGGGCCAGGCAGAGGCAAAGTAATGGAAACCCAAGACTTAGGCTGCCCATACTCAAAAAGGAAATAACAGCGTCACTGGCCCCCAAGACTCCGAATAAGCCCGCCGGCGGATGGGTCTTTTCATATCTTAAGGCAAACAGAGCCCCGATCAGCACCACCCAAAACTGGACCGCATGGGTTACCAATAAAAAAACATGCCAATTGAAAACGAATAAAAACGAACCCGCCAGCGCCAGAGCGAAAGCCTTGCCCGTGTTTTTATAGGCCATACAGACCATGGCCAGCAGCAGCAAAACGCTGATCAAGGTCGTCATCAGCCGTATTTGAGTAAAAGACAGATAGGTATAAAAGGGTTTGAGAACAATTTGACCGCCGTGTATGTAGCGCGGATAAGCCTGGGGCGGAACCTCCGAGGGCTGCCGGGCATAGTTGGTTAGCGCCGTACATTCCCCGAAATTTCTCACGGCCAGCAGACTTTCCAAGGAGGGCCGCAGATTGACCGCACCACCGATCCCAACGCATTCCGTGTACAGGTCCACCTGCCAAAAAAGGTATTTGGGGTAGTTTTTCACAAAAGCGCCTTCTTTTGCCATGTTCGATACATTGGCTATAATCCGTTCTTGGGGCAAAAAGGAAACCAGCAGCAGCAAAGCATAGCCTATTACTACTACCAGACCCACCTTCCAGGACAGATGCGCAATTTGGGGGACGTTGTTCATTTCATTCAGTTTTCTCGGCTGTCTCAACCCCGTTAATGGCCATGGCCACCCCTGTTGTCCCGACCCCAACCTGGCGGGCGATCTCTGCCAACGACAACCCCAGTTCCCGGGATAGAAAAAGACAGAGTTTCTTTCATAGTTCAGAAACAGGTCTCTTTCGGCTACCCGATCTTAGTTCAATTTCTTCCATCCCGGCTTCGCCACATTTCTCTTTTATAATTATTGACAACGGACCGGCTTTTTTCGCTTTATTTGTCTGGCCAACCTTGGATCCGCTTCCTCTAAAATTGCCCGGACAAAATTCCCATCCCCAAATACCCGTTCATCATAAGTTTCCGATTCCCCCCTGTCTCTTAGAGACAAGACTTTCGACCATCCTCCCTTACTTCGAATCAACCCTCCCCCGATTAACCCCGCGCCTCGGCCTAACTCTATTCCGCGTTCTACGAATTTCCGGTAGGATCCAACAGCTTCTTTCCCTTTTAATCCAAAGGAACCTAGCACAAAACCTTTTTCCGCCAGTCATTCTTCTGCCTTCCGGTCAACTATCCATGACCGCACCAAGGAAAGTTTTCCATTTCTTCGGTGGTCTTAACCTGCCCGGCCCTAAGCGGATTAAGGTGGATATAACGAACCAACTCAACGAGGTAGGAATCCATATCACAAATATTAGACTTATAGCGGTTTTGAAATAAATGACCGAATCGATTAAATTTTCTGTTAAAGCCTATGGCATAGCCGGTCAGGAGTCGCCGCCTGAAAGAGGATAACCCTGTCTGACCGCTGAATAATAGCAAATGGACGTGATTATCCATTAAAACCCAAGCTAAGATTTTAGTGCCGGTTTTCTTTAACGAGGGTTCGGATTTTAGCGATAAAGATTGCCTTATCCTCATCATCTCGAAAAATATTGGTTCCTTCAATCCCCCGTATCACTATATGATGCAGGGTTCCCGGTACATCCAATCGAGCTTTTCTTGGCATGTCTAATCATTACCTTTTTCTATTTACCCGGTCAAGTGGTTTCTGAAAGAAATGAACAACGTCCCTAAAACTGCATAGTATGTTAGCCCAAAAGCTTCGAGGTTTTGAACAGTGTGACGCTCTCAAAATTTTCCGGAATTTTGTCCGGGGTAAGGCTACGGTTGTCATCCAGGGCGGAACCTTCCGGGTGATTTTTCCCCGAAAGGCCCATAATCCGATCCTCAGAAATGTCCCATGGTATCGTTTGCCGTCTTCGATCTCCTGGCTGGATGGGGCCAATTTGCAGCTGGAGTTTAAGTAGGACCACTTTAAAATCTTATATTCAAATGACGGTTATAACCGCTGCGAAAATCGGTGTTGAATCTATTTTTTTATAAGAGTAAAGCAACTTCTGCACGAACGTCCCCCTTTATGGCATGATTTATTCTTACTCGGCTTTTCTCTTCTTGTCAAAATTCTTTGAGTTAAATGAGCAACGTCCACTTTCACGTCCCTTCGGTACTCATCCAATAGAATAGACCGACCCGTCCAGCTCCCCATAACCACTGAAGGTCCGGGTGTTGGAGTAAAAGTTATTTAGCTCAATATAATAGTAATCATTAACAAAATAGATAATGATTCGTTAAAAGATATTTTTCTGATAGTTAGTAAATCTGTTAAAAATCTATTCCAAAAGGTTCTGAGTACAATCGAACCAAAAATTGATAAAACAAGAACTAAAAAAAACCCCGTGAAAATAGCCATTGAAGGAGAATACTCATAAAGATTATCCCACGGGGTCCTATTATCATTTTCTAAGTCGAAAAAATATTTCGCAAAATAATTTAGAAATAGAAACAAATAAAGGGTTCCATTAAATGTTAATGTAATTTTCTTTTTTCTTTCCATTATTAATCACCTAAAAGATTGAAATAAAATATCCCAAAACTTCTTTAAAAGCCGCTCTCCAAGTCAGTAACCACCGGCGTAGCCGGTGGCTTGATTAGCCCTATAAGGGCCTTATTAATTGCCCCCCTTAAGGGGGTATAATTCGATCCGTATCTTATTAACTGTTCCCGTGGGATTAATGATTATTT
>JBFMBU010000281.1:0-12472 GCA_040755035.1 Thermodesulfobacteriota bacterium | reverse complement strand
ACAAAGTCCTCGACAGTCTGGAAAAAATCAACGACATGGTGGAAAGGGACCTTAAATATCGGATCGAGTCCCGGCTCAACCAGGGAGTAGAATTTTCGGCCCTGGGCAAAGAGGAACTGCTTTTTCTTATGGAAGCGTTGATGCGGGGCCTGCGTATGACCCATAAGGCCTTGGTCCAGAATAATTCCTGTTTGGCCGAAGATGCCGTTACCTGTCATCCCCGCAATGTGGCCCTGATTCTGGAATTCAGGCAGAACCATATTCATCGCCTAACCGAAGGGGTCAAGGAAAGCGAGGAAAGCAGCAACCTGCATCTGGAACTGTTGAACGGATTTCAGCAGCTCAGCGAGATCATCCGCAACATCGATCTGGTCATCTTTGATGAGTTATCCAAAGGAATCCGCTGTCTGGACCAGACCTCACAGGAAGGCGACCGGACCCTGGATGTAGGCGAAGAAGAGACGGAAGAAGGGCGGAACGGGGTAAAGGTCGCTGCTGTCAGGTCATAGGGGAAATCTATCGGCAACCTGAGATCCTATTTGAAATTCCTATTTGACATCCCCTCATCCGATCCATAAGGTTTGGGGTAACCAAACCTATTTGGGAAGGGGGGCTTTATGGAAATACTAAATTGCAAAGGGATGACCTGTCCCCAACCGGTGATCGAGACCAAAAACTACCTCTTGACGCATCCCCGGCTTTCGGAAATTACGGTACTGGTGGATAATCCAGCCGCGGCCCAGAATGTGGAAAGGTTTCTGGGAACCCAGGGCTTGCAAGCGGCTATTCAAGGGACGGAACCTGAAATTTTGGTGACCGGATTTCGTCAAGCAAATGGATTCACCACCGAATCCGTCAAAGGCAACCAGGAACCGCAACCCAGAACCCTGATTATGATCACCAGAGACACCCTGGGGCAGGGGGATGATCAATTGGGGTCCCTGCTTATGGTAAACTTCTTACGAACCCTGAATGAAATGGGGAAGACCTTGTGGCGAATGGTTTTCGTCAACGCCGGGGTGAAGCTGACCATTGTGGGAGCGGAACCCTTGGCGGTATTACAGGAATTGGAAGCGGAAGGGGTCTCCATTTTGGTCTGCGGGACCTGTCTGAACCACTTTGGATTATTGGAAAAGAAAAAATGCGGTGAAACCACCAATATGCTGGATATCGTCACCAGCCTGCAGGTGGCCGACAAGGTGATTACCTTTTAACAGGGTTTTAGTTTCGAAGTCCACCCGCCTCGAAAAGCCTACAGTCGACAAAGGCCCGGCAGGATGAGGACGGTTATAAGGGCAAGAATAGGGTGTACTTCCCTTTTATCCGGGAATTCGAATTTCCGGTTGAGCATTACTTGACCAGGGCGTCAAGCCTTCGTTCAGTAATTTCAAAGATGACCACCTCCGGTTTTTCTTTTTCGATCAGGGCGTATTCGAATCCCCCGCTTCCCCAGGGTTGGAAAATTACCTGATCAAAATGGGGTTCAAGATAAGATCTTATGGCATCAATAAAGGAGTCATGAAAGATGACAGCTTTGGGTATTTTTGGCTTTTGAGGAGATCGATCCCCTTTCCATTTCATTTTTACCTCCTCATCCTCGAGTTTTCCGTTCAGGGAAAGCATGACGGCCAAGTCCCCGGAGCCCTGACTGGGTTCGGTCGAAAGAACATAATCGGATATCGCCTGAGGGGAGACCTCGGGAAACCTTTTTACCAGATGTTCAATGGTCTTCTGGTAGGCGAGAAAGGCTCCGAAGGCGTTCCAATGGGTTTCGGTCTTGGAATAGACCGGCCGATCCTTCTTCCCTTCCATCAAGTCCTTTCGGACATCGACCATAACGGCCCTTTCCTCTTCACCCAAATATCCAAGAATCTGATCGAGTCTCGTTTTGGGATTTAAGCGGGTGATACCCTCGGGCAGATATTCCGGATAAATGGTATGTTTACTGGGAGCTACTAAAATCACCAGACCTATCCCTTTTTCTCTCAGCCTAACTTTTTTTTCTTGGATAGCCCGGAGGATCAGGTCCAACTGTTCCTTTGTCAATGCAGCCTTTCCCCGGTAGTCGTTGATACCCTCGGTTAAAAAAAGCCACCCTTCTTTCCCCACCAGAACACTCTTCACCGGTGACACACCCAACCACTGAACATGGAGGTAATTATTTAAACGAATAAGTATATTCCTGCCGCCAAAACGGTCATTAAAAAACCCCTCGAAGGCCTTGGGAAAACCGGTGACGGTTTTCCAACTAAATGCCGGAGCCTGGGACAGCCTTCTTTTCTCCGTGCTTTCCCGCTGCGGCAATACCTGGAAAACCATATCCAACAAAGGCAGCCACAGTAGAAGGCCTATCAACCCGCCCAAAAAAATTCTCAAGACAGTTCTGGTCACGCCGGGAACAGCTTGTCGGGTGGTGGTTTTCGGGGAAGGGTGACCTTCGGTAGTGTTCATGAAAGCCTGCTTAAAATCGGAAATAGATAAAAGGGTTATAGGTTCCGCCGGCTAAAGACATCACCGATGCCAGAAAAATAATCCCCAGGGAAAAAACCAAAAGGAAAGATAAACCCCAATGGACGATTCGTTTTCTGGCACTGCCGGACTTGGCCAAAAGGTGGTTTGTGATCTTTTCGAACCCCAGGGGAATCGGCCCGGAGAAAATCGTCCCGGCCAAAAAAGCCAGGGCCACTTCCCGGTTTAAAAATAACCGGATGGGAAACTCCAGCCGGTCGGCCCGGGAAAATCCAAAAAGGGCTTGGAAAAGACCCAGGGCTTGGGAAAGCGTTTCCGAACGAAAAAATACCCAGCCCAGGATGACTACGATCAGGACATAAGCGTGCCGGAGGGGTTTCCAAAAATCGGCGAGCCGGCGGTTCGATCCGAGTCGTTCCAGAACTATAAAGAAGCCATGCCACAGACCCCAGACGACAAAAGTCCATTGGGCGCCGTGCCACAACCCGCAAAGGAGAAAAACAATGATCAAATTGACGTAAACCCGAACGGACCCGGATTGGTTGCCGCCCATGGGGATGTAGACATAATCCCTAAACCAGGAGGATAAGGAAATATGCCATCTTCGCCAGAACTCACGAATCGATTGGGAAATATAAGGATAATTAAAATTTTCCAGGATAGTAAAACCGAATAGTTTCCCCAGACCGATGGCCATATCCGAATACCCCGAAAAATCAAAGTAGATCTGGAGCGTGTAGCATAAAACCCCCAGCCAAGCCAGCTCAGCGGGGAGCTGCCCGGCAGGTAGGCTGAAGACCCGGTCGGCCACAGAAGCCAAGGTATTGGCAATCAGGCATTTCTTACCCAGCCCGATAATAAAGCGCTTCATCCCCGTCAGAAATAGTTCGATGTTTATTACCCTGTTAAACATCCCCGGAGCCATTTCACTGAAGCGGGCAATAGGTCCGGCGATGGCCAAAGGGAAAAAGGAAAAGTAGAGGAATACGGAAACCCACTTCTTTGACGCCTCCATCTTGCCCCTGTAAACGTCTATGACATAGGAAAGCGAACGAAAAGTAAAAAAAGAGAGACCCAATGGAAGATAGAAAGACGGGGCCGTCAGGGTAGGGGAAAAGCCCAAAGCCTGGGTCATCCAGTTAACGTTGGTGGTCAAAAAGGACAGGTACTTATAGATAACCAGAAGCCCCAGATTGAGCATGACAGCCAGCCATAAAAACATTCTGGGCTTGAACAAGTTCACCGGCCGCGCTTTTTTAAAGGTTTCAATGAAGAGGGCGAAAATGAAATTCAAAATCATGGTTAAAAGCATAATGAAAACAAAAAACATCTCCCCCCAGGCATAGAAAAAGAGACCGGCCCCCAGCAAGAAGCAACGGTCTCCTCTTCTGCCGACCAGTAAATATCCGGTCAAAACGATAGGCAGAAAAAGAAAAAGAAAAAGGAGGGAGCTGAAAACCATGGTGTTTAGGACCACCTGTAACCGATAAAACCCATCGGATCGGATGCGAAAATTTTTCCGGTTATCTTTTTTTAAAATCGTTAGGAAGGTATAGGGATCTTGAATTATAAGGATTTCCTACATAAATTCTCCCGTATTTTTGGCTTGAGATAGATTGCGATAATTTCTTAGTAGTATAGGCAGGGTCTTATGATCAGAATTCAAATGGCCATGAATACTTATTGGCCTTTTCCTGTAAACGCCGTCACTTTTGCCCCTCCTGCCATCAAAAAAGGGTGGTGGAATTCGGGGAATGGCTTTGCCAACAGGTAATTAAGGCCGTCCCCCACAAAAATCTTTAGATCTAAAGTCCTTACCCTGCTTCTCTCTAAGGGCAAGATCACTCCTGACCATATTAAACTGCTCAAATCCTGGAGGCATTCCGGATTTCAGGTCTTCTGCGGTCCAAGAATCAACCCAAGAAAAAAAGAGGTCATGGAAAACCTGGCCCGCTATATCATTCGGGCCTCTTTTCTCAAGAACGAATGACCTATCTACCCGATGAGTCCAAAATTATCTACCGCTCCAAGGATAACCGGCAAGAAAAAATTTTCGATGCCTTGGACTGGTTAGCGGTCATGGCCTCCCCTATCCCGGACCAGAGAGAACAAATGGTCCGCTATTACGGTTTCTATAGTAACGTTTCCCGAGGTCTTCGTCAAAAAGAAAATATGGATGGCTTGGCTGTTTTAAAGGAAATCCGTCTCAGGGATTCCCTGACCCCGGTGATCCTCCTGACCGGCAACCTGGATATTGATCGGGTAGTCCAGGTAATGGATAAAGGAGTGGCCACCGTGTTGTTAAAACCCTGCCCGATTGAAACCCTGATTTCATCCATCGAAAATGCCTGCGAATCCAAAACCATTTCCAGGGAGATTGCGGGAAAAACAGGATAGACTTAACCCTACACCCCCAGCCCAATGGCCTTCGGGCTGACCAGATTTTGGTCTAACTTCATTAGTCCCTTCACTGAATCGGTCTCCCCATTTTCTCCTCCAAATACCCTTGCCGCCCAATTCCGATCCGGGAGAATCCTTTGGAAAGCTACGGTTATTCCTTTCTTCGGATCAACAAGTTCTCTTTGATACCGGACAGAAAAGACCGGTTGCCGGTGGACGTATTAAACGAATTGCTGGAAAAAACTTCGCCTAAAAGAAGAATCCCAAAAGGGCTTGCCAGATAATTCTGGTTTTTGATTAGATGGGAAATCAGGATTATTGATCTCAGATGAGGTTGTTTTTTCCCAAAATACCGGCGTCAATGTTCCTGTTTACTCCTTCCTAAGAATTAAAAGGTGACCCCTTATCCGCGGACTCCCTCCTCGTGAGGATTGGCTTTCAACTATTTGTTTTATTTATACTTCATGTAACGGTTCGGACGAATTTCTCGGGAAAGTCCATGCCATAATTTTCTTCTTGACAAATAGTTCTGTTGTAATAAAATATACAACATAACCAAGAGGAAGGGGGTGATACAGGTATGGAGGTCGCCAGCGGATTTGGGGAATTTTTTAAAAAAAAGAGGAGGGATCTCGGTCTAACCCTACGGGAATTTTGTAGATTAAATGGGTTCGATCCGGGGAACATAAGCAAAATAGAAAGGGGGCTTATCGCCCCGCCACAATCTCGGGAGAAGAGAGTGGATTATGCCAAGGCCTTAGGGATTAAGGAGGGAACTGATGATTGGCTTGAATTTTGTGATTTAGCGGCGACCAGTATTGGAAAGATACCTTCGGATATTGTTTCTAATCATGAACTATTGAACGCGCTTCCCATTCTTTTCAGATCCATTAGAGTTAAAGGTGAAGACCCGGAAGTTGAAGAAGATAACCTGAAAAAGATCGTAGAGTCGATAAGAAAACAATTACGTTGAGCCCAAATATTCCCTATCTAACCTATACTGATATCGGAAGGATTTTAAACAAAATGGTTTCTTGTCTCGGGATAGATCGACTATATACGTCGATGAAATTCAATCTGATGAATTTCCAGAAAAATATCGATTTACTCTGGCCCATGAACTTGGGGACTATGTTTTGCACAAAAATTATTATGAGGACCTATCATTTGAGTCGGTGGATGAATTTATTCAATGGAAATTATCTGTCCCTCAAGACGAAATCGGATGGTTTGAAACTCATGCCGACTGGTTTGCTGAACAAGTTTTGGTTCCGATATCTTGCCTTGAAGTAACCTGTAAAGAAGTCATAGAAAATTATCAGCATATTTTTTCGCAATTCAAAGTAATTCCCGATGATTTTTGGTCCTATGTCTCTAAAGAAGTGGCAAGGCCGTTTGAAGTTAATCCACCCGTCATTGAACTACGAATTAAAAGAACGGGACTTGCCGATAAGATTTCAATAATAAAACCAGTGAAATTCCATTCCAACTATTTCTAAAAAGTCGAGTTGTTTTGATATAAAAACTTTACAGTCCTATCGCCTGGATCTCAACTCAGGACAGCAGCTCAATCAGATCCTCCCGAGTGAAGGTCTTCAGGAGATTGGGATCGTCCTCCTTAACGACGGCTTCCATTAAATTTTTTTTCCGCTCGATAATGGCCGCAATTTTTTCCTCCAGTGTCCCGGCGGTGATCAATTTAAAGACCTGTACTCCCCGCCGCTGCCCGATGCGGTGGACCCGATCGGTAGCCTGATCCTCACGGGCCGCATTCCACCAGCGGTCATAATGAATGACCATTGAAGCGGCCACCAGATCGATGCCCACGCCGCCGGCCTTGAGACTGCCTAAAAAGATGCGGCATTCCGGATCCTGATTGAAACGATCGATCAGCTCTCCCCGTTTTCGGCTTGACCCGGTCAAGGTCACGTATCCCCAGCCCGTCTTGGTAAGATAGTGCTCCATAATCTTGATCATACCCAAGAACTGACTGTAAACGACTATCTTCTGGCCGCTGCCCAATCCCTCATCCAGCAGCTCCTGGAAAAGCTCCCATTTCCCGGAGGCGTAGGTTTCAAATTGGTCGATCTTTTTCAATGCCAGAGCCGGATGATTGCAGATCTGTTTCAGCAAGGTCAGGAGGGCAAAGATATGCATATAGGGCACGGGAGCGCACTGATCTTTCAGGGTCTTGAGCAAATCCTTTCCCCGGCCGGCCAGGGCCTCTCGGTAAAGTCTTATCTGATCTTCGCTTAAGGGACAGAAGCGCAGGTCTTCAATCTTTTCCGGCAGCTCGTTCAGGACAGAGGCCTTTAAACGACGGAGCACAAAAGGGGAAATCAATCGGTTCAGCCGTTTTCTGGCCTGGCTGTGCAGATTCTGATCGATGGGTTTGATATAGTTTTCCTGAAAGGATTCGGATGATCCTAAAAACCCTGGTACCGTCAGATCGAAGAGGGCCTTCAGGTCCATCAGATTGTTTTCAATCGGCGTGCCGGTCAGGCCCACTTTAATCCCGGCCTGAAGCATTCGGGCGGCCTGATGGGCCTGGGTCTCTGGATTTTTCAGGTTCTGAATCTCATCAAAAACGGCCAGGGAAAAGGAGATCTCTTTCAACCGGTCGATATCATTGCGCAGGATTCCATAGGTGGTCAACAGAACCTGATTACCCTTCAGCCGTTTGTCCAGCTCCCGGTCCCCGCCGTGAAACACCCGGACGTGCAGTCCACGAGTATGGTCCGCGATCTTTTTAACCCAATGGCTCAGGACCGTCGTGGGGCAGATCACCAAGAAAGGTCTTTGTTCTTTTTTCTCTTCCCGAAGCTTGACCATCAAAGCCATTACCTGGTGGGTTTTACCCAGACCCATATCATCACAAAGCAAACCGCCCAGTCTGTTTTCAAAAAGAAAGGATAACCAGTCAACCCCTTGCCTTTGATAGGTCCTTAACGGTGAGACCAGTCCCTTAAGGCTGGAAAGCGGTTTGGCGGGCATCAGGTCAAAGATGGCCTTCACCTGGATGGTTTGAGGGGTATTTCCAACGACCTTTAGCGCGGAGGGACTCAGAGCTTGCAGGCGAAGGAGATCAAGCCGGGAGAATCGGAGATCCTTTTCCCCCGGTTTTTCACCCCCTTCAGTCAGGTCCTGCTCCCAAAGGGCGAATCCCTCGAATTCTGCGGATCGGCAATCCACCCACCCGTCTTTCAGGGAGATGAAACGCTGTCCCTCTTTTCTGGCCTGAAGGATCTCTTTTAAAGAAAGGGATGAATTCCCGAACCCATAGTCCACCGAGAGCCAACACCAGTCCCGGTCAATGGCCGTTGGTGACAGCTCCATTTTGGAAACCCGGTCATAGATCTTCAGGTTTTTCACAGACGCGTCAACCAGGTGGGCGCCCTCCTGCAAGGCCTGACCGAATTCATTTAAAAAGCTCGGGACCTGGGACTTCTTCAAAATCATCTTGACCGGAGACTGGAATTTCCGCTCCAAAGGGCCGGGGCGTTCCAACTCAGCTAAAATCCCTAATTCCTGAACATAGAGCAGCTCCCCATACTGGTACTTTTCCCTTTCCTCCTTTTCCAGGTATTTCTTTTCTCCATCGGCTTGGAGAAGTTGGACCATCGGTCTGATCTCTAAATCCATCTCGGTAGTCGCCGATATTTTGAAGATGGATCGCAGCGGCAAGGGATGAATGGTCAGGCCGTGGTGATTGGTCAACAGATCTTTCGAGTCTCGTAAAAAACCCTTGACTCGATCCCTGGGGATGATCCAATGAAAGAAGGTCTGTTGTTCATATTTTCCGCTGACCATGAACTGACCTGTTTCTTCATCGATGGCCGGTGAAAAGGCGATTTCTTTTCCATAGAATTCCTGAAAACAATGGTAGGCAAACCGATACCAGACGTGTTCCTCAAAAATCTGGCCGTTGGTTTTATACCCCTTTTGATTAAAAAAGCGCTCGTTATCCGTTACGGTCAATTCGGCCAGTTTTTCAATGAGGGCCGCCCGGCTTGGGACACCATGGGCCGGGACCTGACCTAAGCGCTCAATGAGGAGATCGGCATCAGGACCCGAGGAAAGATAAAAGGCCATTTCCTGGTCTTTAGCGCCGAGAATCCGAATGATCCGGGACGGACCTTGTTCGATGAATTGCAGTTTTACCGATTTAACGCTCTCCCTTGTTCCTCTGGCCAGCAGAGTGGCCCATTGATACCAGGGGCTTAACCGGAAAACCTCATCTGGGGTTTTTCCACCCAAAAGGGAAACAAGGGCCTTGTATTCTTCGGCCAGTTTCAAGAGGTGGGCACAGGTCTTCCTGGCCGACAGAGAACAAGAACAAAAGCGTTTGGACGGTTCCCGTTTATTGGCTTTAATGAGGTAAGCCGTACCCGGCCGCCGTTCACTTTCATCCGGGACCAGGGCTAAGCCTTGACGATGAAATTCAATTCGACTATGTCGGAAGGGATTGGGGGATTCCATTTTTGGGTTTTGTTATTCAAGCTTCCTGAAAACATAATGCCTTTGATCCTTGCCCTGGACCGGTTTCTTATAGCACCATCGGACCACCTTTGTCGAGCAAGGAAACCAAGGAATGTTTGTTTCGGTAGACAAAGGTTGGCATTCAAAAGATGGAAGGGATAGGCGAGAGTTGAACGACCCAAGGTGTTTTTGGGGACGAACCTAATAAATTCAATCAAGACAGTCGCCATTTTCTCGACCTCACACCCCTTCCTTCTCTCCCGGCTTTTCTCCTTGCCACTTTCTTTTTCCTGTCTTATACTCTTCCCACTAAAATATAATTACTTGGCAAATTAGAGGACCATCCATAACCGGTATGTATGAGCGTATCTGCACTGAATACGAATCCTTTTCACCACGTTCCAGGGATTTGGCCGTCGCTGCCCGCGACGTGTTTCCCGGCGGTGACACCCGTTCCAGCGCCCACTTCGCGCCCTATCCGTTGTTTATTGAACGTGCTGAGGGTGCACGTCTGTACGACGCCGACGGCCATACCCTGCTCGACTTCATGAATAACTTCAACTCGCATATCCATGGCCATACCTACCCCGGCGTAGTCCGCGAAGTGAGCGCGCAGGTGGCGCGCATCAGCGCCTATGCGGCCCCGACTACCAGCCAAGTGCAGTTGGCCCAGCACCTCCGAGACCGTTGAAGCGGGACGCTCTTTTAAAATTTAACTGGCAATACATTTTTATGAAAGCTAAAAAATCGAAATACAAGGACTGCAAGACTCGATACTTCCGGCTCCCTGCGCCACGTAACGGGATCGGATTTTCAGAGGAGGGTGAGAATCAATCAAAATAATTTAAAAGAGTCCCCCACTTTCCACACTAAGGAGGAACCTATTATGCCTTACGAATCCATGATAGCGGAAACCGTGAATTTGCATGGTCATCAGGACGATCTGATCGATGCCTACCTGGCCCGCCCTATGGGAGGCGGCCCCTATCCGGGGGTAGTGGTCATCCACCACATGCCGGGGTGGGACGAGGCCACCAAAGAAATTGTCCGTAAATTTGCCCATCACGGACATGTAACCATCTCACCTAATCTCCATTTCCGGGAGGGGAAAGGCAGCCCCGGAAAAAATGCGGCCAGCGTCCGGGAGGCGGGCGGTATGCCGGATGATCGCACGATGGGAGATGTAAAAGGCGCCGTGGCCTATCTGCGCACCCTGCCCTATCACAACGGCAAAGTCGGCATCATCGGTTATTGTTCAGGAGGCCGCCAGGTTTACCTGGCGGCCTATACGGTACCCGGCATCAACGCCGCAGTCGATTGTTACGGCGGTAATGTTATCATGCAGCCGGAACAAATCACCGAACGCCAACCCGTTGCCCCCATCGATTATACCAGGGATTTGCAATGTCCCTTGCTTGGCCTCTTTGGCAAGGAGGATAAGAATCCCTCGCCCGAAATGGTACTAAAAATCGAGAAGGAGCTCAAAAAATGGGGCAAGACTTACGAATTCCACAGTTACGAAAATGCCGGCCATGGTTTTTTCATGGTGGATTATCCGGTTTATCGGGTCGAAGCGGCCAATGATGGATGGAAACAAATTTTTAAATGGTACGAAAAGTATCTTTATTAGATTCTTACTCGAAAAGTCTGAGAATTTATCTCTTACTTTCGAAACTAAGGACCAAGGGGGTCTTATTTTTTGGGGATTGTCCAAAGGGTGACTTATCGCCCTATCCCGGCCAGTCCAGTTAAGTTAGATTCGAGGCAGGGCATACACCATAGCCTATTTCCATCTGCTGTGAAGGCCTGCTCTCAATTTGGTTAAATTATTTGCCCGGCAAAGAAGCTCCGGGCGTTAGGGTGGACAACCCCAAAAAAATAAGACCCCCTTGGTCCGACCCACAATTTCAAATGGATTTGGTTAGATTTGATCCCTTAACGCGAGGAACCGATGGCCATTATTTACGTATTTTCAGATTTGCATGCCAACAGGGCCGCTTTAGAGGCTATATTCAGCCATATCGATAGGGAACAATTTTCCCGTTCAATCAAAATATTCGCGGGCGACTACCTTAATTTTGGCCCCTGGCCTAACGAAACGATTTCAATTATTAGAAGTCTTACCAATTCGTATTTTGTTATTGGAAATCAGGATCAATATATTCTGGACGAAAATAACTCTAAAATATCCTCGCTGGTTAAAGACGGAAGAATAATTGAGCATATTAACTGGACCAGGAATCAATTAGCGAAAGAGAATTTTGAATGGCTTAAAAGTCTCCCGCTTATCAGGAGACTGGATACCGATAACCGGAAAATCGTTATTTTTCATGGGGATTACGAAAATACCGAAAAAGGGGTTTCGGATACAACCTTAGGAAGGATAGCGGAAGAAATTATCATATGCGGGCATATTCATAAGCCTTACAAAAAAGAAATCGCCAATAAAACGATAGTTAATCCTGGGAGTGTTGGTGACCCTCTTGATGGAGATACTCGAGCATCCTTTTCAATAATTGAAATATCAGGTAATAATTTGAATGTCGAGTATCAGCGAATCAATTACGATATATCGTTGTACGAGAATGAACTGGAAATTAGAAAAGTACCCTGGAGGGAATTTATAATTAAAAAGATAAGAAAAGCCTCGATGTATTGAGCCCTTATCCCATAAAACGATGGGAACCCCCAATTCCTTTTCTTGCTCAACCTCTTGTCAGTAAAGAGGGACGTTGTTCATTCCGTTCACATTAAGCTTTCCAAGTATTTTCTATAGTAAACATAAAACAATATTCAATACTTCAATTTTATCCATGTCCGTAACTGAAGGGGAAGACTTTAAAATCCCCTTTCAGAGATAAAAGGAAAACTAAGTATACCGAGATATCTCTATTCATTTATTTCCCAATGTAAGTTTGCCATATTCATTCGGATTTTCCTAAAAATATAATTAGTGAACAAAGTGAACAACGTCCCCCTTTCCAGATGACCCCTTCTGGTAACAGTTTAGCCCTTTGGAAACTTTTTTTATCACGCGTCCACAATTCTCTTGATTTATGGGCTTTTTTTTGTTCTAATAATATGAGTATTAATACTCATATTAGCGAAAGGTTTATAATGGGCC
>JBFMBU010000280.1:0-7283 GCA_040755035.1 Thermodesulfobacteriota bacterium | reverse complement strand
CTCGATTGATTATGAGTGATCGAGCCGGCGTTTTTTCTATCTTACGTGATCCCACCCTTTTAGCCCAGGTCTATGTCGAATGGGGTGCTGTGAGTTGGCCCTGAGAAATAGATCTTGCACCAGACGCCATGTATGACGAAGTGAAAGAAAAGGGCCTCTGGATTCCTGAATAGAATTACTCTCCCGCCTTTGAATTATTAAAGGAAGCCGGCAAAAAGGAATATAAAACCATCTTCCGGGTCATCGAGGCCATCTTGAAGTAAAAAATCTGCGCTTCCTTTTTTCTTGATTTTTGATCCCTTTTTATTTATTTTAAAAACAAAATGTTTGCAACGATAACAATATAATAGCTGGAGTCCCAAAATGAATATCCAAAACCTAATAACCGATATTCATGCCCTCGAAGAAGAATTACTTGAATTCGAGAGGAAATATGGAATTCGTTCGGAGACTTTTTATGCAGCCTATATCAGTGGGGAAGAGCCGGAGGAGGATTCTTGGACGCTGGATTTCGGGGAATGGGCCAGCATCTATCGAACCTGGCTCACTCGCCAGGCCCAATACCGGGACGAAGTCGAAAGGTTACGACAACATGATTCAAGTTTAGCCGGTCTCATCCATGTAGCCGCCTGATGAATAATCCCCTCCGAACCCCAGAAGATTACGAACTTTTTTTATATACCCTTTCAGATCAGTTCCCGTCCATCACCCGCTCCACGGTGACCTTTGTTCGAATAGGTGCCACTTTGGCGAGAGTGGGAGGTGAAATTCTATTTGAAAACGGGTTCCGGCTTATTGTGCGTGAGCGTATTCTCTATGACCGTCTCCCGGCGATCATAGATTGGTACGGTTATGAAGTCTGGCGGGTCGATAAAAAATTATATTGGTACGACTCTCAACCCCATCCCCAAGACCCTATCTTGCAAAGCTCCCACCTACATCACAAACATATCTCCCCCAACCCAAAACAAAACCGTATCCCGGCACCAAAGATGAGTTTCACCCAACCAAATCTGCCAGCTGTTATCGAAGAGATTTCCAAATTCCTTTCAATTTGAAAAACCATCTGCCGGATCATCGAAGCCATCTTGAGGTAAGCACTACCTATCCTCCTTCTACCTTCCGGTTGCAGTCCGTATCCCCCTTTTGTCCCCAAACCATAGAAATCACTCATTTTAACTGTCCAATATTGCTTTGGACTTCTTATTTGCCGATATAAACACCCAAGGAGGATAGTATTAAGGAATTCTACTAAAAATAGTGGAAGATCCGATCACTTCTGCCCGGGGATTTTTAAAGGGCGGTCGTTTCACGTTCAACCAAGGGGGGAGGGGAAAAAGACCGCTGGCAGGAGGAAGGAATTTGTGGTATGAGGACCTGTATTGAAAACCGCTAACGGATTCGGGAGGCCATCTACCTTGAAAACAACAGTAAGCACTCAGGCCGCAGGCAGAAAAAATGCACCCAAGAAACCCCTCCGACGAAAAAGAAAACCGACCCAGCTCAAAATCTCCAGGACCCATAAACCCGAGCACCTGGAACTGGAGGAATGGCAGCGCCTGCTCCGAAAAGATTTCGGCTTAAAGCAATCCTTCGAACTAAAAAATCTGGGGGAGCATCCCTTCTTTTCCGATTTTTCGGTCTTCAATCCCGATACGCAAAAGACCTACAAAGTGGCCATTCGGGGAAGGGAGGCGGGTATGAATTTTTGTTCCTGCCCCGATTACAGCATCAATCATCTGGGGACCTGCAAACATATTGAATTCACCTTGGCCGATTTGATGAAAAAACGGGGGGCGAAAAAGGCCTTTCAGCAAGGATACACTCCGGGATATTCCGAAATTTTTCTCCATTACGGCCCCAAACGTGAGGTGCGGTTCCGGGCCGGGAGTGAAGTGCCGGAGTCGGTTCTTCACTGGGCCGGCAAACATTTCGATGAAAAGGGATTTTTGAAAACGGAGCGCATCCTGAACTTTCCCAAATATCTGACCGAGGTTCTTTCGGGTAACAGCCATGAAGTCCGATGTTATGACGATGTTATGGCCTTTGTCGCCGAACACCAGGACCGGGAATACCGACAGCGGATGATCGAAATCCAGTTTCGGAAGGGAATTCAAAGTCCCATTTTCAAAGATATCATTAAAACCGACCTTTATCCCTACCAGAGGGAAGGGGCCTTATTCGCTTTAAAGGCCGGCCGTTGTTTGATCGGTGATGACATGGGCTTGGGGAAAACCATCCAGGCTATCACGGCGGCGGAGTTGATGGCCGATCTTTTTCGGATTGAGCGGGTTTTGATTATATCTCCCACCACCCTGAAATATCAATGGAAGGGGGAGATCGAAAAATTCACGGACCGGACGGTTTCGGTGATTGAGGGGTACAACCCGCAGCGGGAAGGGCTGTTTCAACAGGAATCTTTTTACAAGGTAATCAACTATGAACTGGTCTTCCGCGACCTGGAAAAAATCAAGGCCTGGAACCCGGACCTGATCATCCTCGATGAGGCCCAACGGATCAAGAACTGGAAGACCCGGACCGCCCAAACCGTCAAACAACTCGAATCCCCGTATGCCCTGGTACTGACCGGAACCCCCATAGAAAACAAGATCGAAGAACTCCATTCCATCATGGAATTCATCAACCGCCGCCCCCTGGGCCCCTTGTACCGTTTTCTCCATAACCACCGGATCACCGATGAGGGGGGCAAGGTGATCGGCTACAAAGATTTGCAGAAAGTCAGGGAAACCCTGGGGCCGATCATGATCCGCCGCAAAAAGGGAGAGGTCTTGGCCCAGCTTCCGAAACGGATCGATAAACACATTTTCGTCCCCCTGACCAAGGAACAGGGGGATATCCATGATGAGAATTATGAGATTGTCGTCAGACTGGTGGCTAAATGGAGGCGTTATAAATTTCTGTGCGAAGCCGATCAACGACGATTGATGATTGCCCTGACCAGGATGCGCATGGCTGCCGACAATACTTATCTTGTGGACAAAAAGACCATTCATGGCCCCAAGATCGAAGAACTGGAAATTATCCTTCAGGAGATCTTCAGCGAAGGCGGGGAAAAGGTGGTTATCTTCAGCCAGTGGATGCGTATGACCGAGCTGGTGGAGCGGATTCTGGAGAGAAATAAAATTGGTTACGTCCACTTAAACGGCAGCGTACCGGCCAAACAGAGAAAAGACCTTTTGCTGCGTTTTAAAACCGATCCGTCCTGTCAGGTCTTTTTATCCACCGATGCCGGCGGGGTAGGCTTGAACCTCCAGAGCGGGTCGGTGGTAATCAACATGGATATCCCCTGGAATCCGGCTGTGCTGGAACAGCGCATCGGCCGGGTCCATCGCCTGGGACAGCATAAGCCGGTACGAGTGATTAATTTTGTTTCTTCCTCATCCATTGAAGAGAGAATTCTGGACCTTTTGAAATTTAAAAAATCACTCTTTGCCGGGGTCCTGGATCCTGACGGGGAAAATATCGTCATGATCGGAGAATCCCAGCTCAAACGTTTTATGCAATCGGTGGAAACCCTGACCGACAACCTGGAAAAGGCCGGTCCGGCCATAGAAAAACAAAAGGATATGGAAGCAGAGACGGAACGGTCAGAAGCCCTTGTAAAAAAATCGGAGCGGGAAGAACAATCCCACCAGCCCGGTACCGTTGCACCTATGGGAACAAATCTGGATCTGCTGAAACCCCTGTTGATCAGCGGGGCCGAGTTTTTAATGAACCTGAGCAAAAGTCTGGGGCAGACGGCTACGAAAGAAAGGGATTCTTCCGGCGGGTTGAACGGTCCATTGGTGGCCAGGGATCCGCAGACCGGAGAGTCTTTTTTGAAGATCCCTCTGCCGGAAGCAGGGATCATGCAAAAAATCCTGTCGACCTTAAACGGGATTTTTAATAGCTTTCAGGGTAAAAGCCCTTTATAAGAAAGCCAAGAGAAAATTAGGAAAGGAGGATATAAGGAGGCAGAAAAGCGAATCAAGCCCACCGCCATTTAATGTTACCGGCGTCGTCCTCCTTTTTTAAGTACCCGTGACTAATCAGATGTTCTAAGGCCGGCCTCACCGTTTCCGCATTTTTTTCAATCCGCTGGGAAATATCTTCTACTAAAAGATTTACCTCATAGCCGTTTGACTTTGGAAAGGGATTCAAGGATTCGATGATGTCTTTTGATAAGAGGGCGAAAACTATTTCCATTTTCTTATTGCCCTGGATCACCAAAAGCTCAGTCGGGCTGCATTGCCCATGGGCGAAACGTTCAGCCAGTTCTGCTTCGTTGGAACGTTGTTTTTTGTTGTAATATTCCTCAACGAATTGGGTAATTTCTTCCGGAGACAAACTGGAGGTCCTGACAATGGCCTGATTGGCATCGAATTTTGACCAGTCATGGGTGAGGAGTTGAAGGTCATAGTCGGTGATATTTTCTTTCAAGGGTGTTCCCGGGAAAGGGGATAGAAAATGATAGCCATAAGGGACATCCAGTTCCAGGGCCAATTTGTGCGAGTCCATCAAGGTTTCCCGGGTTTCTCCCGGCAACCCGGCGATAAAGGACCCTAAGACCCGCATACCCACTTCCTTGCAGAAAATAACGGCCTGTTTGATCTGGTCCAGTTTGATGCGTTTGTTGATGCGGTCAAGCATTTGCTGGTTTCCGGACTCTATGCCGAACAGTACGGTATGACAGCCCGCCTCTTTCATGATTTGCAGGATCTCCCGATCGACCGAATCGGCCCGGGCAAAAACACCCCATCCGAAGTTTAAATTTCTGGCCTTGATTTCCGCGCAAATGGCTTTGACCCGTTTTTTATTTACGGTAAAAAAATCATCGGCAAAATTAATCTGCTCGAACCCCAACTCAAGAAGGGATTGGATTTCATCAATAATCGAAGAAATACTGCGGGTGCGGAACTTTTGTCCCACCATTCGGCTGCCTACACAGAAGATACATTGGTAAGGACAGCCTCGGCTGGTGATAATACTGATCGGTAGTCCCAGAGCCTGGTATTTTGACAGAGGCAGGAGATGGCGCGGAGGCCGGGAGAGGGCATCCAGATCGGCTATGAACTCCCTTCGGGGGGTTTTTATCAGATGACCGTTCTCTACGTAGGCAAGGCCGTTAACGGAAGACCATTTCCCCCGGTCGTGGATAATCGGAACGAGCTCGTTAATGGTTTCTTCACCTTCACCGATAACGGCCAGGTCAATTTCCGGGTGATTCCTTAAGGTCCCTTCGTAATCGAAGGAAATATGAGGACCACCCATCAGGGTGATGATCCCGGGATTATGGTTCTTAACGGTTTTCAACAGCGAGACCGCTTTATCATGATTCATGGTCACCGAATTGGTTCCCACGATATCGGGCTGAAAGAGGTCCAGTTCTTTTTTTAATTTATCTACTGAATACTTTTGGACGATAAAATCCATGATTCGAACATTACATCCGGCCGTTTGAAAGGCGCCTGCGGCATAACAAAGACCCAGAGGGGGCGATGGGAATTCTTCCAGGGGGTAGGGAGGGGCAAATAACAGTACCTTCATTGAATCACCTCGGTAAAATGGATATTCATTCGAAGGAAAACCTTCTTGACCTGAAAACCAGGTAATAACTGTTAGGAAATTTATTAAAATTATTCGGTAAAGGAGTCAAGGAAAATAATGGGAAGAATTCTCCATTGGTTACCAATTGATGAAGAATGTCGGCTGATTGATCGGAAACCAGGTAAAAAGGCAGGCCTTTGCTGCATGGCTTCTTCTTAAAAGGGGAGAATGATCGACAGAATTTAACTCATTATTTTTATTGACATAAGAACTCTGGAAATTGATAATGCAGACTATTTTGCCGCGAAGGATGAACCGGGGAGAAATCCGGATTTCAACCCTGATCCCCAAATACCTCATTCGGTCCGGGTTAAATTTCCGTTTCAAAAATAAAATCTATCCAATTTGCGTAGAATTCTATTTTTTAGTTACTATCAACTATTAGCGAAACAAAAGAAAGGATGGAACCATGAAAGATCTATTTAACATCGAAGGAAAAACGGCCGTGGTAACGGGGGGTGGCCGGGGTATCGGCTTTATGATCGCCAAGGGCTTTGTGGAAGCCGGGGCCAAGGTATATATTTCCTCCCGCAAGGCGGCCACATTAGAGGCGGCGGCCAAAGAGCTGTCCAAATCAGGTGACTGTATTCCCATTACGGCTGATTTGTCCACTGAGGCCGGGGTTAAGCTTTTGGGAGAGGCGGTGAAAGCCAAAGAAGAAAAGGTGCACATTCTGGTCAACAACGCCGGAGCCACCTGGGGGGCGCCTTTTGAAGAATTTCCCAATGAGGCCTGGGACCGGGTGTTGAATATCAACGTCAAGGGGCCCTTTTTTGTGACCAGAGAACTTCTCCCGCTTTTAAAAAAAGCAGGCCGCTTTGAAGATCCGGCCAGAATCATCAACATCGGCTCTGTAGCCGGGTTCGGTTCTACAGGCACCGCTTATTCCTATAGCCCCAGCAAGGCGGCGGTCCACATCATGACCCGAAACTGGGCGGGTCAGTTCGCCAAGGACTGGATTACGGTGAACTGCATTGCCCCCGGACCCTTTCCCAGCAAGATGATGGCCTTTATCACCGACAATCCGGAAACGCGAAAGCAGTTGGAAGCCGGGATCCCCCTGAAAAGGATCGGGACCCCGGAAGACGCCGCCGGACTGGCGATTTTCCTTTCTTCCCGGGCCGGGGCCTATATAACCGGCACGGTGATTCCTTTGGACGGTGGAAGTTTGGTCAGGGGCGGAGCGGATTGATAGAGAGTGGGGGAGGCAGGTCCTCCCCCCTTTTTTAAAAATTGGAAAAGATGAAAAATACGCTGAAGAAATGGTTGAAGTTTACAGGAAAGAACGCCTGGGGAAGCTGCCCTCGGAGCCTAAAGATATTTTGGACGCCTTTATGACCGACCTCAGATTCCGGATCCCGGCGATTCGCTGGGCCGAGGCCCAGAGTCAACATCAATCCCAGGTCTTTTCTTATCTGTTCACCTATAAATCGACGGCCATGAACGGTATATTAGGGGCCTGTCACGCCCTGGAAATCCCTTTTGTCTTCGGCACCCTGGGAGAAAAGAAACGGGGCATTTATCCCCCCCGTTCTCCGGAGACCGACCGGCTCTCGGATATGATGATGGACGCCTGGACGGCCTTTGCCCGGAAGGGAAACCCCACCCACCAGGCCATAGAAACCTGGGCTCCCTATGAACCGACGGGGAGAAGGACCATGATCTTGGGAGAATCG
>JBFMBU010000279.1:4540-9537 GCA_040755035.1 Thermodesulfobacteriota bacterium | reverse complement strand
GTGGCCTTGGCGCTGGGGATAGTGTCGTCGTTGGCGGATACCGCCGACAGGTCGGCGTCAATGGAGATGGCGGTAATGTTCCCACCTGTGACCCGCCCAACCAGGGTCTGCTCTGTGACCGTCAGGGCGGCAGGAGTGTTGTCAGTGGTGGCATAAAGGATAGTGTGAGCATCAAACAAGGACTTCGGCACATAGGTGGCAGAAATGTCCGGGATGTCCCCGGCTGCCAGCGCTGCCGCACTCAAGACCCCTGCCGTAGCCTTTACAAACCCACTGAAGGCCGTGAGGGTCAGCCCAGCAAAGGTGGGGGAGGAGGTGGTCTGGATATCCTGTACTGTATCCAAGCCGCCCAGGGTGGGGGTGAAGGCCCCTGCCGCTGGGGTATAATTGGCAGTGTAGAGGGCGGTGTTACTAACCCTGAACTCGTCAATCCACCCTACCATTTGATAGCTGGAGCCAATACCCCTCCCTACCCAGGCGGAGGTGGCGGCGCTGGCATTTAAAACAGAGGCGGTATCTGATCCCACCTGGGTACCATCCTTAAACACACGTATCACGCCGCTGGCCCGGCAAATAGCAATTGCATACCAGGTGTTGACAGCAAGACTTGCAGCGAAAGTGTATGACGTGTTTTGAACATATACGATAATAGAGGTGCCGTTTGTCCTGGCATGGACGCCATTATTCCCTGAATAAAGCCCGATACTAAAAAGACCGTTGCTGACGGACAGGTTTGTTGTCCTCATCCTGAACTCAATAGTAAAGTCCCCTGTACCAAAATCGAAACCAGATACGTCGGTAGTTGATATGTAGTCCCCGGAGCCGTCAAAATACCCAGAAGTCCCTCCGAACACACTTTGGGTATCATCTATCTTGGCCCCGCCCTGAGCGGCCCAGGACCTGCCATATTCATCAGTGAAGGTGGTGGACTCATCCGCCCCATCGAAATGTAGGAGGGTGACACCAGTATCCGCTTCAGTCCAGGTCAGGTTGTCACCGATAAGGGTGTTGGACAGTGCCCCGTCGATAGCCTCCACGATCCCATCTGCCACCCCGCTTAGGGTGAGGCCGGTGAAGGTGGGGGAGTCGCCGGTGGTCAGCCCGTCAATATCAGCCTGGGCCAGGACCAGAGAGGTCTTGAAATCGGCATAGGTCTGAGAGGCCAGCTTGTTAAGGGCGCTGGTAACGACCGGAACACTGGCGGTCAAACCGGATAGGTAAAGACCGGCAAAGGTGGGGTTACTGGTGGCGGTAATGGCCTGGATGGTGTTGAGGGTCCCGGTGCTGAGGGAGAGGGACCCGCCCAGTGTGACCGAGGCCAAGGTCTTGTTGGCGTCGGTATAGACCAGGGCACTGGCGGTCAGTCCGCTCAGGGTCAGGCCCACAAAGGTCGGGGAATCCTCCGGGTCCACCCCCTGCCCCAGCACACTTTGCAACAGCAGCTGGATATAATTCAACTCCCCCATCCCTGGAGGCACCACGGAGGCTGCCTGGGACGGATTGCTTGCCCTGGGCACATTGACATCAGTTTTGAGGGGTGTGTCGAGTACGAATCCCATCGGCCCTTATTCCTCCAACCCTTCCAGGTCCGGCATCAACGTCGATTTTCCCTGGGCGATGGCCTTCATCCGGTTATTGATTTTCTTGATATAGATCGGGGCCAGGACCTTCTTTTCCTCGGGCTTGGCCACTTCCCAGACCCGGGCCGCCTCTTCCACGGACAGGTGTTCAAAGCCCCGGATCAGGGCCGGGCGCTCGGCGGCCTTCATCCATTCCACGACCTGGGCCGTGCCGACCTTGCCCTGCCGCACCGCTTTTTTGGTTTCTTCCGGGACCTTCCGGGTTTTCTCGTATTCCCGGAAAAACCGGCTGCGGATGAGCCCGATCTCCTTCAGCCGGGGATCCCGATCCCCCTTGCTGATCTTTTCAAAATTGATATCGCTGATCAGCCGTTCGGCCTTGGAGCGGTTCTTCCAGGAGGTAAAGCCCATACTGGCCAGCACCGAGTCGACGATATTGGCCCCCGAACCCTTGACCAGGCCCTGCAAAGGGATAGGCACATGGGTGGTAAAAAACTCCTTGACCTGCTCTTCGGTGTTCTTCTTCTGTCCCCGGGCATCCCTTCCCGTGGCCCATTCCACGGCCGTGCGGATCGTGGTTGGGTTCAGCCGCCAATAGACAAAGCTCTGGGGGTTGGAGATCAAATGGATGATGTCCCCGGGCACACTGCGAAGCCCGTATTCCTTGCCCTTGATGACCACCGAAAAAGGCTTATCCCAGTGCGGGTCATCGCTGAGCAGGTAATTGACGACCCGGGCCCCCAGGTACATGCCCAGGGCGCCCCGGATCAGGGCCGCGCCCTGTTCCCGGCCATAGGGTTTCAGGGCCTGGCCCACAAAACGCGCCCTGGCCTCCAGAAAGTCCGGGGCCAGGCACATGATACGCAAGATATCCTGGGTGGTTTTGCTCCGTCCAAACCGGCCCATCATCTTGTAATTGAGCTCGCCAAAGGCGGCGTTGGCCTGGTTGGCGGTTATTTCATAAATCTGGTCATCGCTCAGCTTGCCCCGGTAGCGCTTGAAATTGCGCTCCACCGCTTCCTGGGCCATGCGCATCTTCAGCCGGGGGATATAATCCCGGAACAGATACTCGCCGTAGCGGCGCGAGAGATGGCCGATGCCCGGCACCTTGTTGATCAGGCCCGAGGCATGGAGCCCGTCGCTGAAATACTCCATACCCCCGTACTCACTGACCATCAGGCCGTGCTTGACCAACTGCCGCTGTACCGGGTTGTTGAAATCGATCTCCCCGATCTTGGCCGGGTTGACCTTATGGAAAATGGCGTGCAGGGTCTCCTGGGTCTGGTGAAAGCCGCTGGCCGAAAGCAGGGTGGATTTAAATTCCTGGATGGTGCGCAGCGTGGCCTTACCCACCGGGTGCTGCTGGATCTTGGACTTGCTCAGCACGGCCTTTAAATGCCGGTAGACCTCGGGATGGATGAGCATATCCCCTTCCATCAGCACCGGATCGCCCAAAGCCTCCTCGGTCAGCCACTTCCATTCCCTCAAAGCGGGGTGATCGATGACCCGGTAATCATTGGTGCCCCTGGGGTGGGACTTGGGCTTGACGATCAGGCCCGCCGTATCGGTCCCTTCCGGGGCCGGGATGACCTTGCCGAAGCCGCTGATATCGGCCAGGGGACGACCGTCGCCGGCCTTGCCGTCCATGAGGGCGCGGACAAAAGTCCGGGAGGCAACGGCCTCGTTAAAGGCCTGGTCATAGGTGCTGAGTAGATAGCCGATGTCCTTGTTCTTGGGCACCAGACCGGCCTGCTCGGCCTCGAAATAATCATGGAAGATACGCTTTTTGATGAAATAGGGGTCTTTTTTTAAGAGTCCGGCATCGATCTCGGCCATGATGGACTGATAGCGGGGATCCGAGCGGTCATAGAGCTGGGAGACATAGTTTTCCACCCCCTGGCGGACCATGCCGTTTTTGACCGCTTCCGCCAGTTTGGAATCGAAATAATTCCCCACATTATCGGCAAAGCGCTGTTCATCGGCATTGAGCTTCAGGGCCTCTTCATAGCCGGGCTTATAACGCGGGCCGCTCTGGGCCGCCCGGGTTTGGATCAAGGCCTGGTCCCCTCCGGCCTGAATATAGTTGACAATGGCCTCGCGCCGGGTCTTGGAAGGGATTTGCTTGGTGATCTTTTTGGCAAAGCCTTCGTTTTCAAAGGAGCTCTGCTGCCGGGTCATGAGATAGTCGCCCAGCATGTCCTTGAACTCGGTCCAGGGCGCGGGCCTGCGCCAGCCCTGATAGATAGCCCCTCCGGTGGTCTTGACCCGGTCCAGGGCCGCGCTCAAAACGTCCTTGGTCTTTTCGGCCTTGACGGTCCAGTCCAGGGCCTTGCGGATCCGCGTCCGCACCGAATCCCTGGGCGAGGTCACGGCCTCCAAAGACTGGGCCAGCTGCACGATATCCGAAGGCGTCTCCCGCACCCCGGTCCCGGCCGTCTGCGCCCCGGGTCCGGGTTTGGGGGTTGGGGCCTTATAAACTTCGGCCATTAATTTCTTGCCTTCTTCAACCTCTTTGGGAGTCAGGGTTCCTTTTTGGTCTTTCTTTTCCAGGGTTCTTAATCGAGCAATCTTTTTTACTTCTTCAACTTTGGCCGTTTCCGATTCGTTGACGATATTTTCCCTATGGAGGGTTTTGCCTTCTACCCGCGCACCTTGCGGGGTAAATTTGCGTAATTGGGTTTTTGAAGAATCGAGTTCTGTTTTTTTGACATAGTGATGACTTCCATAAACATCTAAAACACGAACAAGCTCCGGCGTTCCCCCTTCTTCGCCTCTTGCCTCTCGCCTTCCACCTCCCCCCTCAAGCGAAGCGCTCCTCAGCGCAGCGTCCCCAATCTCCGGCGCCCCAAACCGTCCCTGCCCCCCAAAAGCCCCCTCCGCCTCTTCCGGGGTCAGGCCCAGAGTCAGAAGATTGTTTTTAATGCGCAGCAGCCGTGCCCTTTCGGCCTTGGGGTTTTCCCCGGCCGCTTCCAGCTTATCGATGCGCCGGAAAACACCGGCCACCTTGCCCTGTTCCCGTTCGATGATCCGGGCCCGTACCTGGTCATGGATCTCCCGCGCCTGTTCCAGGTTAAGCCCATGCTCCCGCATCAAGGCCTGAGGCGTATATTCCGGGGCGGTTATTTTTTTGGGATTAGCGCGAATCGTATTATAAATCTGATCCATTAAATCAGCACCGGCATCCTTTTTTGCGGCTGCCGGAACCATTTCAAAGGGATCGGCCTTGATGGTCTCGCCGTCTTTTAAAACGGCCTTTCCGGCCCGATCAAATCCGGTATGCTGATATTCCTCGCCCTGGATTAATACCCGGTCTCCGGGGTTGATCTCTCCAACGGGCATCTTATTGCCCTGGCCATAATATTCCCATCCGTCTTTAACCAGTTGGTCGGCCAGGTGCCCCTCTTCCTCCAATTCCCG
>JBFMBU010000279.1:0-4530 GCA_040755035.1 Thermodesulfobacteriota bacterium | reverse complement strand
TGAATGTGGGGCGGTCTGTGTATGCAGGTCGTTACGCAGAGAAACGACCCTGGGTTTCCCCTGCTTCATACTCCGCATATCCTGGTCCAGTAATTCCAATAAATCCCGGCTTCCGGCCTCAGCAGGCAACCAGCCGTCATCCTTGGCCAGGGCGGCCAATTCATCCAGGGCCTTCCCGTTCTTTTTACTGACCAAACCTACAAACCCGGATTCCTTACCGATAAACTGACGGGTTTCCCCGGGTAATGATTCATCCCAGATCCCCCCCTTGGACTTGATCCAGGCCGTCAAAGTCTTGGGTTGTTGGATCTTACCCGGCCCCGGCCTCCCGCCTCCCCCCTCAAGCGAAGCGCTCCTCTCGCCTTCCGCCTCACGCCTCACGCCTTGCGCAATTATAGGCGCCTCTTCCTTCCCCCGGGCCAAATCCGGATAAGCCCGAAGCTCCTCAAAGGGCACACCCTTACCGTCCCGGATATCCGCTTCCACCGCAACCCGCTCCCGGATCGGCGTCTCTCCCGCCTCAAGCCTCAAGCCTCCTGCCTCAAGCGAAGCGTCCCTCAGCGCAGCGGCCCTTGGTTCAAAGATTTCATCAAAAACATCCCGGCCCTCAACGGTCTGGGGAAGTACCCGGCTTGCGGGCTCATCCTTAGGAAAACGCCCCCGGCTCTGTTCCCGCGCCTTGGCGATATCCTGCCCGGGCTTAATGGCAAAAGTGCTGCCCGTCTCCGGATCGGTGAACAGGGCCAGCGGCTCTATTTGATTATAAATGCCATTCTTATGGTCATAATTCCATCGGGCCTGCAAGCCGTTAAAGGTCAGGCCCAGGCGTTGGGCCTCGTTCTGGTACACGTCCGTCATAATAGACGGCTGGGCAGGAGAAGGCCGGGGAGGCACAGGAGGAGGTGGCCCGGCCTCCCCGGCAGGACCCATCCTCGGCGGTGGCGGCCCCGGTGGGATGGGTAGATCCGGCCTTGGACCTTCTTCAGTCCATGGCCGGTCAAAAGGTTCAATAATAGGCGGCGCTTCATTTTCACGCCTCACGCCTTCCGCCTCACGCCTTGCGCTTTGCGTTTCAAGGCCTTCCGCCTCCCGCGCCTCACGCCCTTTGCTTTTTTTAAACGCATCCCGTATCTTCAACCCACCGCGCTGGCCCATACCGGCCATGAGGCCCATGGTCACACCGGAGGAGATGGTTTCACCCACGTCCCCACCTTCGATGGCCGTAGCGGCCGCCGTAGGCCCTCCTACGGCCAGAGCGCGGGCCACCGGGGCCAGGGGTTTGGTCACTTCAAATAAACTTCCGGTCAGTCCGCCCCTGGCTGCACCCATAGCCGCCGCGCCCAAACCCTTATCGGCTTCGGATAAGGCCCCATGCGCGGCGAAACCGCCCACCGGTCCCAGGTATTTGACAAACCCGGCGTATTCGGGCAGACGCAGGACCCCTTCCGTGGTCCCCTCGATGATCTGCTCGACCATGCCCTGGTTTTCCAGGGCTTCCGGGGTCCAGTCCCGGACATTCTTTTCGGCCCAGTCCTTGACCGCCGTGGCGGCCATGCCCCGGGGCAGACCGGTCAGATCAGCCACCTTGTTCCCGGCGTATTCAAACAAACCGGCGATATTGGCCACCAGTTTATTGGATCCGGCCACGGCCTTTTGAAAGCCCCGCACATAGGGCCGGGTCATGCCTTCCACAAAGCCGGGCTCGGTTTGGGGTGTCTTAGGCGCGGAAACCCCTATTTGGTCAAAGACATCCTCATCACCGTCTTGTTGCCCGCTCCCGATGCGATCAAAGATATCAGCCATGTCTGCTCCCTATTTGAACTCGTCCCAGGCGGCTAAAGCCCGGGCGGCCTGTTTCTGGGCCTCGGTCGGTTTGCCCTGCCCGTTCCATCCGGCCTGGCGTAAATATTCCACGGCCCGGTTTTCATCCAGTCTCTGTACCCCGGACCCGGAAGAAGGTGCAGCGGAGATCCCGCCAGCGGGCTTTCCGCCGGCGGGCTGCCCTGGTCTTACTGCGCCCGGTCCCGCAGACCTCGCCCCGGCCTTGGAAAAGGCCTGTTCGATCTCTTTTTCGGCCATGTTCTCGGCCAGCATGGCCCGCCGGATCTCCGCCGGGTCATGCCCGGCCTCGATCAACCGGCGTACAATGGACTCGCTGGTATATTTGTCCTTTCCGGCCACGACAAACTCCCTGGGCGTCCTGGCGTCGTACCAGGACCCACCGCCGACCCTGAACTTCATCAAGGCCTCAGTCTCATCTTCGCCCTTCCCGGCCCGTCCCGGGGCCACTTTAACCCCCGGCAGCCCCTGGCCCCTTTTCGTATCATACGGGGCACGGACATTCTGCAGGATCGGCAGCCCAGTCTTTTCATCATGGCCGATGATCTGATACTGACCGCGAGCGGCCTGGCGCTTACTCTTGAAAAAATCCAACGCCTCGGCCCGGTCCTTCTCGGCCCGGCGGATCTCCTCCTTGGCCTCGGCCTCGGCCCGGTCCCCGGCCTTCTTGATGCCCTCCATCAGGCGCTTATAACGGGTCGTGGATTCCGGCCCCAACTGCCCGGCCCCGTATTTTTCATAGTCATGGATGAACTGGGCGTTCTGGTCCACTAAGGCCTGTTCGGCCCGGGTCCGGATCTCCAGGGGCTTGATAGTAGTCAATGGGTCCTGGCCCCCGTATTTCTCCCCGGCATAGACGCTCCAGAAGGTGTTGAACTCCCGCAGGTCTTCCAGATCGTCATCGGACGGGGGCTTGCCCGGAAAAGGAGAGGCGATCTTTTCCTGTTTTTTTGGCCTGGCCGCCGCTTCCGGGGGACCGATGACCTTGCCCCAGTCGCCCATGCCCTTGACCCGGGCCTCGGCCGTCTCTTCCGGGGTATTGGTGATAAAGGTGAAATTATCGTCTTTCAGACGCCCCTCCTCTTTCCACCTTTGGGCCGTATCATAGATATTGGTGGCATAGACATGTTTTCCCCTGTATTGGGGATTACCGAAAGGGGGCTCAGGTTCCTCCTCAATCAGACGATTGCCGGGATCATTCACCCGTGGCCCGTCAAATACCGTGACCTTCTGCCCAGTCGGCAGGGTGTAATGAATTTCCCGGTCGTCTCCTTCCCCGGTCCAATACTCATCGCGGTCATACTCGGGTTGAAGGCCCCGACTCAATTGCCTTAACGTTGCCATCCGTCCCCTCCCTTATCCTAAGCGGCGTTGATAGTTTTCCCAGGCCCGGTTATAGCGATTCCGGCGATCTTCCGCCGCCAGCCGCTCGGACTGCAAGGCCCGGTTTTCCCTGGCCTCGAACTCACTGAAGGCCTTCTGCACCTGGGGCTGATACTCCTGGTTGTACATGGCCTTGCCCTGCTGCAAGGCCCCGCCCATGACGTTTTCCAGGCCCTGGCCGTATCCTGCCAGCACATCCCGTAGGGTCATGCGTTTGACATTGGGGTTTTCATAGTAGCCCTGCTGGGTCTGCTGCATGGCATTGCGAAGGTTGCGGATCCCCGGAGCGGCCGCCCTCTGGGCCAGGGCTTCCACCCGCTGGGTGTCATAGACCGGGATCTCGATACCGGCCCCCGGGCCGATCCCGAAGCGGCCCCCGCCTTTGCTCCAACTCATTCCTCCGGCATAGGTAGGCATAACCGGAGGCGGGTTCCAGGTCTGGACCTTGGAGACCGGGGCGCTGCCGCCGCCGCTAGACCCGCTGCCGGCGTCCATATCCTCCATAGTATCTGCATAAACATCCTCATATTTCTTGCGCAGAACGCTGGAATTATAGGTCCCGCCCCCTCCCCCGAAGTGCTTGGACCAATTAGCCCCATACAGGTCTTTCCATGAAACAGCCATCTCCTCATCCCCTTTCATAAAACTCTTTTGGTTTCTCTTGAAACATACACCGGCTGCACTCCACCCAACCCTCAGGCGCCCCGCAGCACTTTTCCATCTCATACAGGCGGCCCCCGCACTCCGGGCAGGGTTGGTCCAACCAGTGGTACTTGGTGCCCGGCACCGGCATCCTCTTACTACTACGGGTCAGTTTGCTCAGGTCTATCGCCATCCTTTTTCCTTTCCAGTTCCCTGGACCACTCCTCAATGGTCATCTTGCTGTTCAGCGCCACATCACACCTGGGGTTCTCACACACCAACTGGGTGTTCACTCCCTCCTCATTGGGTGGGAGAGGTCGGAACATCAGGTCAGACCCACACTCCGGGCATTTGGGTCTCTCGAATTTATCAAACCGAGCAGGCGGTCGATTGCCGCCGAGGAGGGTGGTGATAATCACTGCCCTATCCTGCTCGGCCAACACCCCCTGGTAAAGTGCAAAGGCATCCGTGATATTAGCGACCAGGCCACTCTTGATAAATATCTTTCTGGCCCTGGCCACAGCATTTATACGATCCTCAAACTCCTCTCTATTAAGCCTATGCATCTAAACCTCCTTTATAGGAATTGGGCCGGGCAACACCCTGCGGCGATTTGTTCCTCTGTTCTGGTATCATAGTCCTTTTCCAACTCACACCCCTCCGGGC
>JBFMBU010000278.1:0-5163 GCA_040755035.1 Thermodesulfobacteriota bacterium | reverse complement strand
AAAGCCTTGTTGGCTTCCTTCAATTTGGGAATAAAATAAGAGGAACCCTTGGACAGTTTGTTAAAAAGGTCGTCGGCATAGTCGAGACCGTTCATGCCCCCGCCGTAAATGGGGGAAAAAATTAACGTCAGGACCCCGATAAACGACAGGGCCAGCAATACGCCTATAATGAATGGTCCTTTGTTGGAAACGGCCATCTTCTTATCCCTCCCTCAATGCCTTTAGATTACCAAAAAACTTACTCAATACCCAAAGACCGAAAAAACCGACCACCACCCAGAAGATGATAGCCCCAACGAAATCAATGCCTCCGCTGACCGATTTAGGGATATTGATAATCTCCATTTCCGTCAATTTTTTCGGAAGCGTCGCCGCCCGGTTGATAAAACCGGCCAGGATGGAAATGGCGTAAAAGCCACGAATATGGATCCCTTTGACCACCTTGGTGGTCAGGGCCCCAACCTGGATGCCGATCAAAGAACCGATGAGCATCCCCATGGCCAAGGTGTAAAAGACATAGCCGTAGACGGCATATTGGGCGACAGCGGCCAATCCGGCGGTGAAAATGATTTGCAGGATGTCGGTTCCGACCGTGGTCATGGAAGAGACACCGAAGATATAAACGAACATGGGGAAGGTGATAAATCCCCCGCCGACGCCCATCAGGGCGGCCAGCATTCCTACCACCACGCCACCCAGGGCCACGATCACACCGGAGATTTTTCGTCCCCCCAGGTCTTCATCAAAACCGATCATGGGCGGGATATTGAGGTTCTGGACTTTGACCGCCATCCCAGTCACCCCCGAAGGTCCGCCGTGGGCGTCATGCCCGCCTCCGGCTGAAGCCCCGCTTTCCGCTTTTGAGGATTTAAGAAAATCGAAAAGGGCGTAAAATCCGAGGAATCCCAGAAGAATGGCATAGATGACACTGATGAAGGTATCGCTAAGCAAGGGGTCAATATTATAAAGGGCCTTGTTGATATAACCGCCGATGAAGGTCCCCAATCCGGAACCGACCAGGAAAGCGATGGCCAGCTTTACGGAAACGTTACCCAGCTTTTTATGAACCGCTGTTCCCATGATGGCCTTGGCAAAGATGTGGAAAAGATCGGTCCCTACGGCCAGGATCCCTTTCACCCCGGCGGCCATCAGGGCCGGGGTAATGATAAACCCACCGCCGGCACCGATACATCCCGTGATCAAACCGGCACAGAGCCCGATGGCGATGGAAACCAGAAAAATGGTAGTGGTATAGTGGGCCGGTGCATAAGCGGTCTTGCTTCCCAGCATATCCGCTCCTTCCACCAGGGCCACAGCAAAAATGGGTAACAGCATGCACAGAAGAATCAACAGCTTTCGCCGATTCCGCAAAATGCTCAGAGAGACCTCAAGGTCCCACTTGGCATGGGCGACGGCCCCGGCCTTTAAAAACTCAAAAACCTGCCTGCCGATGTTCATATCCTAAACCTCCTTTAAACCTTAAAAAGCAAAAATCTAATTGGTCTGTCTTATAGTTAAACTCACTCTTTATATCAAATTTCGTGCCATTTTATCAATAGAAAAAATATCAATTATTTTAATTGGTTAAAAATTAACCGGCCTCAAAGGGAGGAATAACAGTCATTTAAAAAATTACAACCTGTAAACTTTTTTTTACACTCCCATGGAATGAAGGATAAAAAAATGGATTCGAAATAAACCACGGGTGGATTCGATACCCCCCCTGAGTGTTTGGGTCGTGCTTCTCGCCTGCGGCCCGGAAGGTTTTATCCGGAACGGCGGTATTCTTTGGATTGAATGTTATTTTCTCTCATTAGACGGTGGAGGTAGGGACGTTTGAGTCCGCACTCCTTGGCGGCCAGTGAAACATTCCCTCCATGTTTAGCCAGGACCCGCCGGATATATTCACCATGAAAACTGTTAATAATATTTTCCTTTGCCTCCTTGAAGGGAGAGAAAAAAATGTTTTCCTGGATTTTGAAGGAGAGAGTCGTCATCTGATCTTCAGGAAAAAGGTCGCATGTTTGTAAGGTGCTGTTCTCGTTTAAAATCACACCCCTCTCAATAACATTTTCCAATTCCCGGATATTCCCGGGCCAGTCACGGATGGTGAGCGCCTCCAGGGCCTCCGGGGCGATGCCCCTGATTTCCTTCTGATTCAACCTGGAGTACTTTTCCAGAAAATGGTGGGCCAGGACCGGGATATCTTCTTTCCGGTCCCGCAAAGGCGGCAGGACAATCTGTATCACATTCAACCGATAAAACAAATCCTCGCGAAATTCCTTTTTCCGGACCTTTTCCATCAGGTCCTGGTTGGTGGCGGCGATAAAACGGATATCGGCGGTTAAGGTTTTTGAACTGCCTACGGGTTTGAACTCCCCTTCTTGCAGGAGACGAAGGAGTTTGGTTTGCATTACCAGATTAAGATCGCCGATTTCATCCAGAAACAAAGTCCCCCGGTCCGCCTCTTCCACCAAACCTTTTTTATCCCGGATGGCCCCGGTAAAAGACCCTTTTAGATGACCGAATAGCTCGCTTTCGATCAGGGTCTCGGGAATGGCCGAACAATTCACGGCCACAAAATTTCTTTCTTTTCTCTGGCTATGGAAGTGGAGGGTCTTGGCCGCCAGTTCTTTCCCCGTTCCGGATTCTCCGGTGATAAGGATGGTAGCCGTGGTCCTGCAAACCTGCATAATCCTCTGAAAAACCTTTTCCATCTGTGGGCTTTTCCCGATCAGAAAAGGAAATTTAAGCTTTTCCTCCAGCTCGCATCTAAGGTTGAGGTTTTCCTTGGTCAGTCTTTGGAAACTGAAGGCCTTTTGAATGGTCAGCAGGATTTCTTCCTTTTTAAAGGGCTTGGTGATATAGCTGAAAGCCCCCTTTTGCATAGCCTCCACCGCCGATTCTATGGTCCCGTAGGCAGTCAGGATAACGATCGGTATCTGATCGTCTTTTTCCCTTATAATTTGCAGCAATTCCAAGCCGGTTTGCCCAGGCATGTTTAAGTCGGTAATCACCAAATCAAATACATTTTCTTCCAGGATCTGGGGGACTGCCAGAGGGTCGGGGGTAATTTCTACCTGACAATCGGTCTTATCTTCAATGATACGCTTGAGTAGTTCCAGCATATCAATTTCATCGTCGACAATTAGAATTCTTTCCGCCATAATTCTACCTTTTTTTATAACGTTGCTCCCCCCTTCCTCATACCTTCTGGAAAAAAAATGACCGCCTTGATGGGCCTAAAGGAAGTTTGTGACTGGAGGAAGTGGCCAAGAGTGAAACATATTAGATACACCCTGTAACATTTGTCAAGGAACTTTAACAAATGGCCTAGGAAAAAAGCTGAAAGACACCCAGTCTCACCAGACTTGTGTCCTGGTCTTTTCTATGGTAGATAGGTCATTACTATCCTGAAAAAAGTGCATCCCAAAGGAGGAAAATTGTGATTAACCAGATTCTGGTAGCCGTAGATGGGTCTCCTTTTTCCCTCCGCGCCGCCCGTTTAGGGGCTAAAATATTACACCCAAACCCGGCGGGGACATTAATCCTTCTCTATATCGCCAAACCCGAAACCGACCTGGACTGGTTTCAGGGTCCGGGAGGGAACATCCAAGAGGCCCCGGAAAAAGAACGTCGTGCCCTGGAGACGGCCCTGGCCAAAGGGCAGCATATATTAAAAGAAGCGGTAGGGGCCCTGCAGGACTTGATGACCGGAGAGACCTTCCAGATCGAAAACCTGGTAGTTCCCGGTGATCCGGCCCAAAAGATCATTGAAACGGCCGAAAAAAGGCAGGCTGAGTTGATCATCATCGGTCGCCGGGGGGTCGGATCTATCCGGAGGACTTTTCTGGGCAGCATCAGTCGTAAGGTATTGGACCAGAGTCAATGTCCGGTCCTGGTGGTGAAATGAGGCTGGACCGTTGAAGACCAACTGGTTGTATGTCATCTTCGGTTTCCTGGGCGGTATCGGCATTCTGCTTTACGGTATCCAGGTCATGGGAGACGGGTTGCAGAAGATCCTGGGCCGCCAATTACGCACCCTTCTGGAATCGATCACCAAAAGACCTGTCCTCGGGGTGTTGGCCGGTATCCTGATCACCATCCTCTTTCAGAGCAGCACGGCCACCACGGTCATTCTGGTCGGATTGACCAATGCCGCGGTCATCACCCTCCGTCAGTCCATGCCGGTTATCTTGGGCGCCGATATCGGAACTACGGTCACAGCCCAGCTCATCGCCCTCAAATTCACCGAACTGTCCTTGTTGATTGTTGGAGTGGGGGCCCCCATCGCCTTTTTTGCCAAAAAAGACCGTCACCTGCGTATTGGCCAGGCCCTGGTGGGGTTCGGCCTCTTATTCTTGGGTCTAAAAATCGTTGGGGACACCCTTAAGCCCCTTCAAAGCTCTCCAACCTTTACGGAAGTCCTGTTATATGTCAGCCGGACTCCTTTACTGGCTGTCGCTGCCTCGGCCCTGGTCACCTTCCTCATCCACAGCAGTGCGGCGGTGATGGGAATTATCATGGTCCTGGCCGGTTATAAATTGATCGATTTGGACGCTGCTGTTTATCTCCTTTTGGGGAGCAATGTGGGCACCTCCTTCACCGCCCTCCTGGCCAGTATCGGTTCCCGGCGGGAAGCCCAGCGGGTAGCCCTGGCCCATTTTCTCTCCAAGCTGGGGGGCACGGTTTTTTTCTTTCCCTTTGTGCCCTGGTTCAGCAGCTTTCTTTCCTCGTTGACACAATCGGTTACCTTCCAGGTGGCTAATGCCCACCTCTTTTTTAACGTAGGTCTAACGGCCATTTTTCTGCCCTTCAGCAACCTGGGGTCGCGGTTTATCACCTGGATGCTCCCGGACAAAAAAATTCCCGAGCAGGAGCCAAAATTTCTCCGGGACGAGGTCATCACCATCCCCTCCGTGGCCATCGGCTTGGCTCACAAGGAAACCATCCGTATTTCCGCCGGCACTCTGCGCACGGTCTGGTACCTAAAACGCTCCCTGGAAACAGGAAGTCCGGATTATCTGGAACGGATCGCCTTCCAGGAAAAGGTCATGGACGCCCTCTGCCGGGCAGCCGTGGACTATCTGACCCGGGTCCTGCGCCAACCTCTGAACCAGGATGAGCAGAGTTATGCCATGGGACTGATCAAAGTCCTCGACA
>JBFMBU010000277.1:0-8942 GCA_040755035.1 Thermodesulfobacteriota bacterium | reverse complement strand
ATTCGCCTGGTGGTCTTAGGTCAGAAAGAAAAAGTTCTCAAATGCCGGACCCTCTGGGTCTGTTCCGGCTGCGAGACCTGCACCACCCGCTGCCCCAATGAGGTAAAAATCGCCGAATTGATGGACCGGCTCCGGGAAATGGCTGTTCGGGAAAACATCCCCTGCCCGGAAACGCAGGTTTTGGACCTCCATCGTTCTTTCTTGAGAAATATCGGGAAAAGAGGGCGGATCTTTGAATCCACTCTGCTGCCGGACTACCTGCTCCGCAGCGGTCAGTTAATAAAAAAATGGAAGGACGGTTCCTGGAAAGAAGAGCTTATCCTGGGCGCGAAGTTATTTATAAAAGGGAGGGTTCCCCTGAGACCATCAAGAGTGAAGAAGCCGGCCGAATTGCGAAAGCTTTTGGAAGGGACGGAGAAGTGAGGGGGCCTTGGGCTGTGAGCCAGGGGCAGAGAATATTTCACTGAAAGACCCGATTCGATCCATGCTGCCTGACACCTTGAAATACAGTTATTACCCCGGCTGTTCCCTTAAGGGCACGGCCCGGGATTATGCCGATTCGATAAAGGGGGTTTGCCGCTTTCTGGGGCTGGAACTGGAGGAGATCCCGGATTGGAACTGCTGCGGGGCCACGGCCGCCCACAGCATCGATCAAAAAGCGGCCATTACCCTGGCCGGTAGGAACCTGATCCAGGCCGCTGGGTTGCCCCATAAGGAAATGCTGGTTCCCTGCCCTTTGTGTTTCAACCGGTTGAAGACCGCCGTTCATGCCCTGAAACAGGATCTGGAAAACCAATATCCGATAATCCTGCCGGAGTCGGTTCCGATCCTCCAGGACCTGGCCGATTTTATGGCCTCCGAAAAATTAATTGAGGTCCTGACCCAAAAAACCCGGAAACCCCTCGAGGGCTTGAAGGTGGTCTGCTATTACGGTTGTATGTCCAGCCGGCCGCCGGAGATCACCGGGGCCAGGGATTTCGAAAATCCCCAGTCCCTGGATCGCATCGTTTCCGCCCTAGGTGGTATAGCCCTTCCCTGGCCTTATAAAACGGATTGCTGCGGGGCCTCCCATTCCATTTCTCTAAAGGACCTCGAAGAGGGGCTGGTGAAAAAAATATTAGATATGGCCGGCCGCTGCGGGGCCCAGGCGGTGGTTGTTTCCTGTCAGATGTGTCAGGCCAATCTGGATATGTATCCAATAAGGACCGGCGGCCGACCCAAGGGATCCCCGGCCCTGCCGGTGCTTTATTTCACCGAATTGATCGGTCTGGCCCTGGGAGTGAAAGGAACCGGAAACTGGCTATCCCGGCACCTGATTGATCCCCGTCCCCTTTTACGCGGGTTAGGGCTTTTATGACGATCTTGAAAAAAAATTCCCCCAAGAATAGCTCCATCACTGTCATCGGCAGCGGTGTAGCGGGTATTCAGGCCTGCCTGGATGCCGCCTCGGCCGGCTTCAAGGTTTACTTAGTGGAGGAAAGACCCTATGTGGGCGGGATCATCGCCCAATTAGACAAGACTTTTCCCACCGATGACTGCGCCGCCTGCATGATGGGCCCCAAGCTGGCTGAACTTTCCAGGCATCCCCTTATTGAAATATGGGCCTATACGGAAGTACTGCAACTGGAAGGGGAACCCGGGCGTTTTCGTCTGACCCTAAAGCAAAAAGCCCGGGCAGTTGATCCGGTCAAATGCATCGGCTGCGGGCTTTGCGCCGAAAAATGTCCGGTTAAAATCCCCGACCCTTTCAACCTGGGACTCAACAAGCGCAAGGCCGCCTTCCTGGCCTATCCACAGGCCGTCCCGGCGGTTTATACCATCGACAAACGTTCCTGCCTCTTTTTCACTCAGGGCCGCTGCCGGATCTGTGAAAAGATCTGTCCCCCTCAGGCCATTGATTTCAATCAGCAGGACCGGGTCCTGACCCTGGAGAGCGGGGCGGTCATCCTGGCCGGCGGAGTTGAACCCTTTGATCCTCGGCTAAAAGAAGAATTAGGTTACGGACGCTTGCCCAATGTCATTACCAGTCTGGAATACGAACGCATCCTGTCTGTGGCCGGACCCTCCGGCGGAAAAATCCAGAGGCCTTCCGACGGAATTCCACCCCGGAAGGTGGCCTGGCTCCAGTGTGTGGGTTCCAGGGACTGTCGAATGGGCCGCGATTATTGCTCGGCCGTTTGTTGCATGTCGGCTGTCAAGCAGGCCATGATCACCAGGGAACAGGATGGCGGCATTGAAACCACGGTTTTCTATAACGACTTCAGGGCCTACGGCAAGGGTTTTGACCGCTTCTTCGAACGGGCGGAAAAGGAACATCAGGTCCGCTTCGTCCGTTCCCTCCTATCCCGGGTGGTCCCAGATCCGCAGGAGGGTACTTTACAACTGACCTATACCCGTTCGGACCATCTGCTCCAGGAAGCATCCTTTGACTTAGTGGTCCTTTCCGTCGGTCTCTCCCCGAACCACCAGGCCAGGGGCCTGGCGGAAAAAATCGGGGTCGGCCTCGACGATTACGGCTTTTGCCTTTCCGATCCTTTGGAGCCGGCCAGGACCGGCAGAGAAGGTATTTATGTTTGCGGTAGTCTTCAAGGTCCGAAAGACATCCCCGATTCGGTCCAGCAGGGCAGCAGCGCCGCGGCCGAAGCCATGGATTTATTGGCCGGGGCAGAACCTCAAGAATTTAAAGCCCGGCCGTTTCCGGAGGAAAGGGATGTCTCCCGGGAAAAACCCCGGATCGGGGTGTTTATCTGCCACTGCGGGATCAATATCGCCGGGGTGGTGGATGTCCAGGCCGTGGCCGATTATGCCCGGTCCCTTCCGGATGTAACCTATGCCGTCGACTGTATGTTTGCCTGTTCCACCGATCAGCAGGAACTGATCAAGAAAACCTTGATCGAAGAGGGACTCAACCGGCTGGTGATCGCCGCCTGCACCCCCCGGACCCATGAACCCCTGTTCCGGGACACTATGCGTCAAGCCGGTCTCAACCCCTTCCTCTTTGATTTGGCCAATATCCGGGAACAGGATTCCTGGGTTCACCGGACCGAAAAGGAAGCGGCCACCGCTAAAGCCAAGGACCTGGTGCGCATGTCCGTTGCCAGGGCCCGTTTACTCCGTCCGCTGTCGGAAATCACCTATCCGGTGGTGCAAACGGCCCTGGTCATCGGCGGCGGACTGGCCGGTCTGACCGCGGCCCTGACCATCGCCGGTCAGGGGCATGAGGTCTTTCTTCTGGAGCGTACGGCTGAACTGGGCGGCCAGGCCCGCAACCTGCATTACACCGAAAGCGGGGCTGATCCGGCCGCCCACACCCAGGCCCTAATCAGCCGGGTTGAAAACCATCCCTTGATCACTATTCTGACCAAGGCCAGGGTCTTGGAATCCAAAGGGGCCTGCGGTCGGTTTACCACAACGGTTCTGGTGGATGAGGAGCCTCGGGAAATCGAGCACGGGGTGACCCTGGTAGCTGTGGGCGCCGAAGAATTTTTTCCCGATGAATACCTTTACGGACAACATCCCCGGGTAATGACCCGCCAGGCCTTTGAAACCCTTCTGACCCGGCGGCCGGATGAGGCCTCTTCTTTTGAACGGGTGGTGATGATCCAGTGTGTGGGTTCCCGCGAGCCGGACCATCCCTATTGCAGCCGCATCTGCTGCACCGGCGCGGTAAAAAACAGCCTTAAATTGAAAGGCTTGAATCCCAAGGCCCGGGTTTCCATTCTCTACCGTGACCTGCGGACCTTCGGCTTGCGGGAAACTTACTACCAGCAGGCCCGGCAAATAGGGGTGCGTTTTTTTCGCTATGAATGGGGACAAAAACCGGAGGTCTCCGAACAGGGGGACGCTCTCCGGATAAGGGTCTTTGATCAGCAGCTCCAAACCTCGATAGAGTTGACCGCAGACCTGCTGGTCTTAAATACTGCGGTCCGTCCCCTTCGGCAGGGCCTGGAACTGGCCGAACGGCTGCGGCTCCCCCTGGATCAGGACGGATTTTTTATGGAGGCCCATCCCAAACTTCGACCTCTGGATTTCCTCCGTCCCGGATATTTTGTCTGTGGTCTGGCCCAGGGTCCTAAATTCGCTCCTGATGCCATAACCCAGGCCAAAGGGGCTGCAGCCCGGGCCTTGACCATCCTTTCCCGAAAAACCATGGTGGCCGAGGGCATGAAAGCCGAGATAAGCGGGACCTTCTGCCGGGGCTGCGGAGAATGTGAAAGGGCCTGCCTTTTTGAAGCGGTTGCCGTCGAACCGACAGCGGAGGGATCGAAGAAGGCCGTGGTTGATCCCAGTCTTTGTACCGGGTGCGGGGCCTGTGTCGTGGCCTGTCCCAACGGCGCCGCCTCCCTGGCCCATTTTCAGGATGATCAGATTTACGGCATGATCAGGGTCTTCAAGTCGTTCGACCTTCAGGTCGATCAGCTTCGCCGATCTTTTTAAAAGGCTTCCGGAGGAAGCCGACGTTTGACGTTCAGCGAAAAGGAAAAAACCTAATAGGAGGAGAAGCGAGCAATTGGCTTTAACTGAATCGCCTGAAATCATCGCTTTTGTCTGTCATTGGTGCGCTTATGCCGGAGCCGACCTGGCCGGCATCTCCCGTATTCAGTATCCACCCGGGGTGCGAATGATCCGGGTCATGTGCAGCGGCCGGATCCATGGCGACTTCCTTTTAAAGGCCTTTGAGAACGGTGCCGACGGGGTTCTGGTCTCGGGCTGACATATCGGCGACTGTCATTACCTGGAAGGTAATGTCAAATGTCAGAAGGTGATCGAAGAGACCAGGGAATACCTGCGTCTGCTGGGGATCGAAGAACAGCGGCTTCGGATTAAATGGATTTCAGCGTCCGAAGGGGCGGAATTCGCGGCCGAGATCCGGGACTTTACCCAGTTCCTCCGGACTTTGGGAGAAAAACCTTTTTTCGGGGCAAGATCTTGTGCCCCCTCCCTTCCAGAGGCCTCTAACCAATTGTCTTTGGGGGGGGAGCCTCCACCTTTGAGCCCGGAGCAGACCGTTGCCTGCCTGGAATGCAGCAATTGCAACGCTGTCTGTCCGGTTCATCGCCACAACCCCCCTTTTTCCCCCAAGCAGATCATCAACCAAAAGGCCCTGGGGCTGGATGATCTGCTCCGGCAAAACCGGGAGGTATGGGCCTGCCTGGGCTGCGAGGCCTGCAACAGCCGCTGCCCGGCCCTGATAGATATCGCCGGATTCATCCGTTCCTTTCGTGCCGGGGCCCGGATGGAGGGTAACTTTCCCCTGGAAAGCCACCACGGCCTGCAACAGACGATTACCCGTTTACAGACCCATCCCTTGAAGCAGAAGCGAACGGCCTGGGCGAAACAGGCCGGAAGATTTAAGGACAGAGGGGAAATTTATTATTTTAGCGGCTGCCTGCCTTTCTTCGACATCACCTTCCGATATTTGAAATTTTCACCCTTAGAGGGGGCCCGAAGTGCGCTCAGACTCTTGAACCACCTGGGAGTGGAACCGGTCTTAAGCGATGCCGAACGCTGTTGCGGCCACGACGCCTTATACTCCGGGGATGAGGATACCTTCCGCGATTTGGCCTGTTGGAACCTGGAAACCATCAAGGCTTCCGGGGCCGGCCTGGTTTTGTTCGGCTGCCCGGAAGGATATGCAACTTTTAGATATGATTATCCCAGGTTTTTTGGAAAACTTCCCTTTAAAGTAATGCACCTGACCGAATTCCTGAAAAGGGAAATCCCGGGGTCCGGTTTAAAATTCAAATCCCCGGCGGCGGAGAAAGTCACCTATCAAGACCCTTGCCGGCTGGGGCGGCGTTCCGGAATATATGAGCCCCCAAGGGATTTAATCCGGGCGGTTTCCGGGGTGGAACTGATCGAAATGGAGCGGACGCGGGAGAACGCCCTTTGTTGCGGCACCAGCGCCTGGATGGAATGCTCGGCCTGTTCCAAGACCATCCAGATGGAACGTCTGCAGGAGGCGGAGCAGACCGGGGCCGGGGTCCTGATCACCGCCTGTCCCAAATGCCGGATCCATTTGACCTGCGCCCGGCTGGGAGAAGATATTGCCGTTGAAGTTAAAGACCTCTACACCTTTCTGCTGGAACGCTTGGAGGAATAATAAGTAAACCCAGGTTTGGGGTTCTGAGTTCGAAGACCAGAAGAACCAAACAGACCAGATAGACCAAACAGACCAGACAGACGGAATAGACCATAACAAGGAGGTTAATCATGGCCCAATACATCGGCGCCCTGGATTTGGGGACCACCAGCAATCGCTTTATCGTCTTTGACCACAGCGGCCGGATCATCGGATCGGCCCAAAAGGAACACCGGCAAATCTTTCCCCGGTCGGGTTGGGTGGAACATGATCCTCTGGAGATCTGGAACAACACCCAGGAGGTCATCCGCGAGGCCTTGATTAAAACCGGGCTGAAACCTGCGGCCCTGGAAGCGGTTGGTGTCACCAATCAACGGGAAACCACCGTGGTCTGGGAAAAAAACAGCGGCACGCCGGTTTACAACGCCCTGGTCTGGCAGGACACCCGCACCGACGCCATTTGTCAGGAATTGGCCCGGGAGGGGGGGCAGGACCGTCTGCGGTCCAAGACCGGTCTGCCTCTGACCACTTATTTTTCCGGTCCGAAGGTTAAATGGATCTTGGACACCGTTCCCGGGGCTCGCCAAAAGGCGGAAAAGGGCGAACTCCTTTTTGGCACCATCGATACCTGGGTCCTCTGGAACCTGAGCGGTCTGCATCTCACCGATGTGACCAATGCCTCCCGTACTCAGCTAATGAACCTGGAAGGTCTGGATTGGGACGATGACATCCTAAGCCTGCTGGCTATTCCCAGGGTAATGCTGCCCAGGATCTGCTCTTCCTCCGAGATCTATGGAGAGGCCAGAGGGGGCCTGAAGGGGGTGGTCCTGGCCGGGGACCTGGGTGACCAGCAGGCCGCCCTTTTCGGCCAGACCTGTTTCAATCCCGGCGAGGCCAAAAACACCTACGGCACCGGCTGCTTCCTGCTCCTGAACACCGGTGAGCAGGCCGTTCCCAGCAGCAGGGGTCTGCTGACCACCGTGGGTTATAAACTGGGCCAGCAAAAAGCGGTCTTTGCCCTGGAAGGGTCCATCGCCGTCACCGGTTCTTTGGTGCAATGGCTACGGGACAACCTGGGGGTGATTGCCGGGGCGGCCGAGGTGGAAACCCTGGCCCGGACCGTGGAAGACAACGGCGGTATTTATTTTGTCCCGGCCTTTTCCGGTTTGTTCGCCCCTTACTGGCGGTCCGATGCCCGGGGTGCGATTGTCGGATTGACCCGCTTCATCCATAAAGGGCATCTGGCCCGGGCGGCCCTGGAGGCTACGGCCTTCCAGACCGGAGAGGTTCTGGAGGCCATGGAGGAGGATTCCGGGGTCAAGCTCAAGGCCCTCAAAGTGGACGGCGGTATGGTCTTTAACGAACTGCTGATGCAGTTTCAGGCCGATATTCTGGATGTGCCGGTTATCCGTCCCATAGTGGCAGAGACCACGGCCCTGGGCGCGGCCTATGCCGCCGGATTGGCCGTAGGTTATTGGAAAAACCTGGATGAACTGCGCCTCAACTGGGGGATCGATAAAAAGTGGGAACCCCTGATGGATGAGCCCCGGCGCAGACGGTTAATGGTCGATTGGAAAAAAGCCGTCTCCCGCACCCTGGATTGGGCGGAGTAAACGGCCCTTTTTTGTTAATCCTATGGCCGGCCTCCTCATCCACAACGCCCGAATTATCACCATGGACCCCCAGTGCCCCAGGGCCTCGGCCTTGGCTATTAAAGAGGGGCGGATTCAGGCCTTGGGGGATTCGGGATCGCTGCTAAAGCCGATCGATCGCAAGACCGAGGTATTGGACCTGAGAGGCCGGACGGTACTGCCCGGTTTTTTCGACGCCCATGTGCATTTCCGCGCTATGGCCGAAAGCCAGGTCACCCTCAACATCAGTCCGGAAAAGGGTGTGACCCAAATCTCCCGCTTGCAGGAGTGGATCTATCAAGAAACCCTCAGACACCCTCTTGGAACCTGGATCAGGGCCGGGGGGTATGATGATACCGCCCTGGCCGAAAAAAGAGACCCCAGACGTTGGGACCTTGATCCGGTTTCTCCTCATCATCCGCTGAAGCTGACCCATCGTTCCGGTCAGGCCCATGTCTTGAACAGCCTAGCCTTGAAGCAATTGAACATCAACAGAGAAACCCCGGACCCCGAAGGGGGGCTGATGGAACGGGACCTGGAAAGCGGGGAGCCGACCGGGGTTTTTTACGGGGCCGGGGATTTTCTCGCGCAGCAGATTCCTCCTTTGGAGGAACCTCTCTTAAACGTGGGCCTCCAGTCCGCCGATAAAGAACTCCTTCGCTACGGGATCACCGCTTTTCAGGACGCTTCTCCCCGCAACGACGGCGAACGATGGCAGGCCTTTAAAAAGTGGAAAGCTAAGGGATGGATAAGGGGGAGCGTGGTAATGATGCTGGGGATAAGGGGTTTCCAGGAATTGATTCAAAATCCCTCGTTCTTTTCCGCTGCTGGACCAGATCTTAAGACCGGAGGTGTAAAAATCAAGGTGGACGAATTCAGCGGCCGCCTTTTCCCTGGAGAACAGGAGTTGGAGGCCTTGGTTTTTTCCATTCACCGGGCCGGGTTACAGGCGGTTATCCATGCCATTGAAGAACCGGCTATCGAGGCCGCCTGTCTAACCATAGAGAAGGCCCTTAAAAAAATTCCACGATCCGATCACCGCCACCGTATTGAACACTGCTCGGTCTGTCCGCCTTCCCTGGCCGAACGGATAGCCTCATTGGGAATCATGGTTGTTTCCCATCCGGCCTTTGTCTATTTCAATGGAGACCGCTATCTTAAAACCGTTCCTCCCCCGGAGCTCCGCTGTCTTTACCCATTTAAGACCCTGTGGAGAAAAGGCGTTTCCC
>JBFMBU010000276.1:0-18938 GCA_040755035.1 Thermodesulfobacteriota bacterium | reverse complement strand
GTTTCCCCCGTCTCGGTTAAAAACTGGCTGGATTTGTTCGAACGCTTCTTCCTGACCTTTAGTATCGGCCCCTGGACCGGTAAGATATCCAGGGCCATTTTAAAAGAGAGAAAGGTTTACCTTTTTGACGTACCACGTATCAAGGATAACGGCGCCCGGTTTGAGAATATGGTCGCTCTGGAACTTTGGCGGGCCGTCACCTCCTGGAATGATTTGGGATCAGGAGAATTCGGCCTGCATTTCATTAAGAACAAGGAAAAGCAGGAAGTTGATTTTCTTTTGTCCCGGGATTCTAAACCGTTTCTTTTGGCAGAAGCGAAACTTTCCGAACAGGAGCCATCAGCCCCTTTATGGAAATTTCAGCAGATTTTGAAGGTCCCGGCTTTGCAACTTACCGAACAGGGCGACCGATACCGGCTTCTGTCTAATGGCGATCAGCGGATTATGATCGCCCCAGCCTGGCGTTGGCTGTCAGGCCTGCCCTAAAAGATGTCCGGAATTTACACCCAATTCATAGGACCCCATTTTTTAATGAAGATTATTTTGATTATCTATTTTTCTTTTTGGCCAGTGATCCACTGCACCGAAACCAATTTTTCCACGGCCTTGAATTCGGGATCGCTGGTCAGGATGCGGCCTTTGAGGCGTTGGGCCGTGGCCACGCAAAAGGCGTCGGCATAGGCAATGGGGTATTCGGATTTGATTTCGGCGGCTTCCCGGATCAATGAGTCGTCCACTGGAAGGATGTCAATGGGGAGTTGCTCAAGGAGGGCCAGGGCTTCCAGGGTTTTTTCCCGGCCCACCCTTCTTTTGACAATATAGTAGAATTCGCCCCAGTTAATCCGGGAAAGAGCGGCTTTATCACCGACCGCGGTCAGCTCCTTGAAAACGTTAAAAACCGTTTCCCAGCCCGCTTCCTGGTGGAAAAAACTGATCAGGGCGAAGCTATCGAGAACGACGGGCTGTTTCATGCCGGTTTTCTTTATCGTGTTCTTTCAAAAGGTCATCGGTCAGGGAAAATTTGCCCTTGAGAAACCCGCAGGCAGCCTCCAGGGGATTATCCGGGGCCGGCTTAATCAGAAGGCCTTCGGTTTGTTCCAGGATCAAGACTTTTCCCCCGGGCTTGACCCCGTATTTGTTGCGGATCCTTTTGGGGAGTAAAATCTGACCTTTTAAAGAAATATTGGCAAGAGACATATTTTTTCCTCCATTTTGATATAAAGTACAACTTATTCTTTTTTGTTGTCAAGAAATAAAAAGGGATTCAGGCAGACGAGACTACTGGGAGTCGCCCCCCTGGCCCGGATCGATCCGGCGGATGCCGGGGATGAGGTCGAAATGCGGATCGGCGGAGAGGATCTCTTGGATGCCGTTGTTGATCATGGTAGCGGCATGAAAGGCATCCCTGGTTTGAACCCGGGAGTTTGATTCGAGGATTTCTAAGGCAAGGGTTAGGTCGTTTTGGGTAACCGGAAGGATAATCCGGCAGATTTCTATGGCTTCTTTGGATAACAGGATTCCATCGGGTAGCTTCTTTATGGATTGAAAGCGGTAAAGGATTTCCTGGATGATTTCCGTGTTGATAACGGCTGTGAGATCATAATCTCTTATTCGTTTGATCCAGGCGATACAGCCCGGTTTCAGGGGATGATCCTTGCCTTTGGCATAAATAAAAATATTGGTATCGATAAAATATTGGGCCAATTTTAATCGTGGAATCCGTGGGCCTGGGCCAGTTCTTTTTCAAAATCATCCCAGTTGACAGGGGCTTCCACTTCAGGAAGCGAGAGGAGACGGTCTACGGCATCGGCGATTCGGCGTTGTTTGGCGTTTTTTAAGTGGTATTCGACAACGGCCTCGCGCACCAGGGTGCCCAGTTTTTTATGTTCCTTGGAGGCAATTTTTTCCAGTTCCTGGTATTGATCGTCAGTTAACAACATCTGGATTTTTTTGGAATATTTCGGCAATTTCCGACTCCTGATAATGTACTCTATTTTTAATAGTATCATTATAGTATTATTTTTGCAAGATCATTTTTTTTAATTGAGACGGATTATGTCAACCCTTTTTCTTATTTTTAATCATCACTTCACCCCTGAACAGGAGGCAGATGCCCGCCTGTCACTGGGTGTAAATAAAATTGTCCCCTTACCAAAGGAATTACAAGAACGCTGGCGTGATATTCCCCCAACCTTGCCGGCCCTTCAGGATTATTTGAAGCCATTCCGGGCTTGGCTGGCTGATCAAGCTACGGAAGGAGATTATGTCCTGATCCAAGGGGATTTCGGGGCCGTTTATCTCCTGGTCCGATTCGCCCTGGAGAAAGGGGTGATCCCGGTCTATTCCACCACCCGACGGGAAGCCGAAGAAGAGGTGCAGCCCGACGGAACGGTCAAGCTGACGCATCATTTTGAACACCGGATATTCAGAAGGTATGGAGGATAGTTATGAAAACCTGCCTTGTTTCGCTGGTCAGTGACCAAACCATTCCCAATATTTTAGTGGCATTGCATTTCAAACCGGACTTTTTATTGTTCTTTTCGACCAAACAAATGGAAGACAAAGGAAAGACCAAGGCCATTCTGGAGACCTTGAAGTTACGAGGTCTGGACTATTTTTCAAATCATCAAGTTTTTCAAATTTCTGAGAATTCAATATTGGACCTTCAACAAAAATTTTCTAATTGGTCGGCAGAAGCCGGGGGGCAATATGATTATATCGTCAATCTAACCTGTGGGACCAAATTAATGTCTTTATCAGCCTATGATCTGTTTAAAGAATACGGTAGCATGATGGTTTATATTCCCATCCCTCGCAATGAATTCCTGATCCCTTTTCCCAAACATAGGCCCAAAGAACCCACCTTATTAACGGATAGATTATCAGTGGAAGAATATTTGCTGGCTTACGGTTTTAAAATCAACAACAAAAACCATATTGAAAAAAACAAAAGTATCAGCCGGGATCGTAAGCAGAAGACCAAATTGATCATGAATAATTATAGGCAGCTCCAACCCATATTGTTATCTTTCTTTAAACAACTGCAACCGGTGTTAAATAAATTCCCAAAATCCGGAGTGGTTGTTACCGTCGATAAAAAAATAGATAAAGAAGCAGAAAAAGAATTTTTAATGGCCTTAGGATTCCCTCCAAGTAAGGAAAAACCATCTAAAGTCGTGGAGAAATCCGAGGGGAAATACCTTTGTGGCGGCTGGCTGGAAGAATATGTCTTTTTGATTGTCGATGAACTTCTCGGAGGAAAGGGGGATATTCAGATAGGTGTCGAGGCCATAGATAATCAGGAAAATAAAAACGAATTTGACGTAATTTTTACTTTTGAGAACACATTGAATTTGATCGAATGCAAATCGTTAGATCCGGAAGAAGGTTCGGAATTTAAAGTGGGCATCACAGATTTCTTTTATAAATTAGGGGCATTGCGCCGAAATTTTGGTTTGACTCCCAAGGCCTTTTTAGCCACCACTTCAAAAGACATTTATGATCAAAGTGGTCTGGTTAAATCCCATTTATTAGAACGGGGGAAACAATTTAATATTACCCTTATTACTCTTGACCAACTAAAGGACTTGCCCGAATTTTTGCTTAAACAATTATGAATATAAAAGCCGATTAACAGTGTCTATTTCTAAATCGCCACAAGCCATTCTTGATAGTCTCCGCCTTTCCCCCCACGATCCGGCCCTGCACCTGGCCCTGGCCCGGGCTTACTTTGAGCAGGGCGATGAGGAAAAGGCCCGGGAAATCGTACTCCGCCGCCGGCAGATGCCCACTACCGATGCCGCCGTCCCCCTGGGTTGGGCCGAGCTTTGTGCGGAACTCGGGCTGGCCCACCAGGCCCGTGAGTCTTATCTGATGGCCCTTCGTTTGTATCCGGAAAATGTTGCGGCCATGTTCGGATTAGCTCAATTTTCAGCCGACGTGGGGCAGACCGAAGACGCCGTCCATTATTTGAAAAAAATCCTCTCCCGTCATCCCGAACATCAACCGGCCAGGGCCCTATTGGCCGAAACCTATCAGGACCTCGGCCTTGTCGGCCAAGCCGAGGTCCTGTCCCCCTCCACGAAAAAAGTGGAAGAACCCGTTTTGGTGCGTTATTTCCCGCCGTCCGTTTCCGAAGAGGAAAAGCAGACGCTTTGTGATCTCTTCGCCGGGAGAGAGACCGGTTATGCCCGTCAAGAAATAGACAACCGGACCGGCCGGATCATTTATCGGCCGGTGGACCGACCTCTTGGACCGGACCAGGTTGCCGCTCACTTAAACGGAGACCAGACCCTGGGGTTTTTCCCCTTGCGCTGGGATAAAACCGTCCGTCTGACCGGTGTCTCCGTCCGCCTGGCTTCACGGACCCTTGAAGCGAACTTAAAAAATCACGGTTACTTGACCTTTCTTAAAGAGCGATCCAAGGACCATCTGCTTTCCATCGCCCAGTGGTTGGCCGGAACAGGCATCAAAACTTATGCGGAAGATACAGGGGAGTTTAAATATCGCCTTTGGATCTTTTTTGAAGAATGGATTCACTTCCTCAAGGTCAAAGCCTTCATCCAGGACTGCCTCGAGCGGTTTCCCCCTCCGCCGGAAGGTCATATTATCGTGGAACCTGTCCTTCCGACCCAGTCGGAAGGCCTGGGATGGATGGAACAACCCATATCTCTACCCCTGGGGATTCACCGGGGGACGTTGCGGCGGTCCTTGTTTTTGGATGCCCAAGGGAATCCGGTTCCGAACCAACTTAAATATTTATCCACAATCCGCTTGATCTCCTTTCATGACAGCAATCGGATCATCCACCGGACCCAAACCCGTCCTCTCTTTGCGGAAAAGGCCCATTTGGCATCCCGCGCCCCTTTTCAAACCTTGTGGGAGCAGTGCCGGGTGATCAGAAAAATAGGAGAAAAGGCCTTGGCCGGGAGGGTGCTTCGTTCGGAGGAAAAGGCGATCCTTTTTTATTCGGTCGGACTGTTGGATCAGGGAGAAGATTTGCTCCATTATCTTATGGAAAACGGTCCGACTTACCATTTCCGTAAGGTGAGGGATCAAGTCCGGCGGCTGAAGCCCCATCCGGTCAGTTGTTTGAAAATCCGACAATGGGTTCCGGAACTGATCGAAGCGGTCCCCTGTCATTGTTCTTTTGACCTGAGGGGCGGGAAATATCCTTCCCCCCTCCTTCATGTCAACCCGCACAGCGTGCCTTCCTCTAACGATATCGCTTTCCTGGAAAAACTGTCCTTGAAAGAAACGGCTCTGCGCTATGTTCGGCTTCGGGATGAAATGGAGGATATCGATCGGATGCGGCTGAAGTTGGAAGAAATCCTGGAGCGGGAATTCGGCAAAAAACAAATCGAAAGGCTGCCCATCGGGGACAAAGTCCTTTTCTGCAGGAAAAAAGAGGGGCGGATCTTCTGGGAAATAGGATATGAATAATGGCCGTTGCCTACGTGATTGAACAAAATACGACTATCAGCCGCGAAGGGGAAAGGCTCCTGATCAAAAAAGAAGGAGAGACCCTTCACGCCCTCCATGTCTTCAAAGTGGACCAGTTGGTTCTTTTCGGCAATGTCTTCCTGACTCCGGCGGCTATAACCTGTTTGTTTCAAAAAGGCATCGATACCGTTTTTCTAAGTAAAAACGGGGTGTACCGGGGCCGCTTACAACCCGCTTTAAGTAAGAATATTACCCTACGCTGTGAGCAGTTTAAGAAATTGACGGCTCCGGACTTCTGTCTGCAAACCGCTCAAGCGATCGTCAATGGAAAGCTGGCCAACTTACGCACTGTCTTGTTGAGGCTGAACCGTACCCGGCCGGGATTGAATTTGGAAGATCCGATCCTGGGCTTAAAGCACCTGCAGCGAAGCCTGCAGGGTTCGGAAAACCTGGATACCTTGAGGGGATATGAAGGTCGGGGAGCCGTTCTATATTTCGGAGGGTTGGCTAAAGGGATTATCGAGGGAAGGTTTCGGTTCAACAAAAGGGTGCGCCGTCCTCCGACCGATCCGGTCAACGCTCTCCTTAGCCTCGGATATGCCCTGCTTTTCAATACGGTGATGGGTGCGGTCAGCATGGTCGGTTTTGACCCCTATCTGGGGTGCCTGCATGCCGTTGATTACGGCCGTCCATCCCTGGCCCTCGATCTGATGGAAGAATGGAGGCCGATCATTATTGACACACTGGTCCTGAGCGTTTTGAATCTGAAAGTCCTGACCGCCGACGATTTTATCACGGCCAAGATAGATGCCCAGGACCTGGAAGAGGATGCTTCAACGGATATCTTAGGTGAACCGGAGAAAGAAACGGAGGAATCCCCATCGGATGAAAATCGAACCCTTCCGGTTAAATTGACCGACTCCGGGTTCCGCAAGTACATTACCCAATTTGAACGAAAGATGACCGAAAAAATCAACCATCCCTTAAGCGGCCAACAACTGAGTTACCGGGATTGTATCCGGGAACAGATACGACATTTTGCCCGTTATATCAGGGGGGAGGAAGAGGTCTATCAACCGATGCTGTTGAAGTGATTTTTATGTATATACTGGTCTCCTACGATATTGTCGAGAATAAAACCCGCACCCGGGTGATGAAGCACTTGAAAAATTTCGGAACACGCATTCAACTGAGTGTTTTCGAATGCGATCTGGACGATTCCCTGTATCAAAAAATGAAGGATGGTGTGGAAAAATTGATTGATCCCAAAAAAGACAGGGTCCGCTATTATCGTCTGTGCAAGAGTTGTATCGATCGGGTCGTCATCTCGGGGTGGGGGGAAATCAAGGAAGATGAAGGTTTTGAGTTGATATGAGCCGAGGTGCGCAACACATCATTGCCAGCTATGACATCCGCGATCCGAAACGTTTGACCAAGATCGCCAAGATTATGAAAGATTACGGGGAACGGGTTTTGAAAAGCGTCTTCGAATGTAACCTCGAAGATGGACCTTTCAGGAAGATGCAAAGCCGGGTTGATGCCGTCATCGATCACATGGAAGACAGCGTAAGATTTTATTTTATCTGTGAAAAATGCATCGGAAACGTTGAAGTATCGGGATTGGGAACGGAATTTTTAGAGGATGAGGAACTGATAATCGCTTAATATTCGCCAAACATAAGCCTTGATTGGCGTGTTTGTAACTTATTGTAATTAAACCAATTTTTTTTAGATGATCTTAAGGTTGGCGGGAAATGAAAATTAATATAGATTTTAATGGGTTATTATATAAAATGGTTGATCCGAAGGACAAATCGGAAGAGAAAACAAAGAAAGAGGAAGGAGGTATGCGAAAACCCATGGCTAACGATTTGAGTTTATTTTTAAAGTGCATGGCGCTGAAGGAACCGATGACCTGATTAAGAAGGGATTGAGACGAGGAAATTTGGGTTTGAATATACGTTTTGACTAAACCTGAAGGAACCGATGACCTGATTAAGAAGGGATTGAGACTTTCACCCTGTCATTCCCCATTTTCCGGCATGGGGAAGGAAGGAACCGATGACCTGATTAAGAAGGGATTGAGACCCAATATCCTCAATCCGGAACAGGTAACAATACCGAAGGAACCGATGACCTGATTAAGAAGGGATTGAGACATAGATTATTTTATTGAACGGGTTGTAACCCGTTCCAGAAGGAACCGATGACCTGATTAAGAAGGGATTGAGACCCTTTAACAAGTAATCAGGTTTAACGGGCCGAGCCTTGAAGGAACCGATGACCTGATTAAGAAGGGATTGAGACATAACCAAGGGTTGTGATATTTAAAAAGATCAATTCGGAAGGAACCGATGACCTGATTAAGAAGGGATTGAGACCTGATATTTAAAAAGATCAATTCATAGGTCGTTTCGAGAAGGAACCGATGACCTGATTAAGAAGGGATTGAGACTTAGTAGAAGGGTGATTTGAAATATTAAAGAATTTACGGAAGGAACCGATGACCTGATTAAGAAGGGATTGAGACAAAAAGGGAAGCTGTATAGACAAGCTTCCCTTTTCCTTAGAAGGAACCGATGACCTGATTAAGAAGGGATTGAGACTTTTCGGCAAGCCTTTCATTCCATAACTTATCAAGAGAAGGAACCGATGACCTGATTAAGAAGGGATTGAGACTCTTTCCCTTTCATGATTACTTTGCCGAAAGGGTTGGAAGGAACCGATGACCTGATTAAGAAGGGATTGAGACCGAAACTATTTCTGGAAGGGTGTATACACCTTCCATTAAGAAGGAACCGATGACCTGATTAAGAAGGGATTGAGACCTTACCGCTTGTGATCTTAGGTCAAGCGGACAATTGCCCTGAAGGAACCGATGACCTGATTAAGAAGGGATTGAGACCAAGTAGTCGGGTCTACTATTAACTGGCCTGAATTGAGGAAGGAACCGATGACCTGATTAAGAAGGGATTGAGACACAAGTACAGCACAAGCAAGGGATCAGGCAAGGCACAGGAAGGAACCGATGACCTGATTAAGAAGGGATTGAGACTCTCTTTTACTTCCTTCTTAGCAACCTCTCTCCTTTCTGAAGGAACCGATGACCTGATTAAGAAGGGATTGAGACCTCTTTCCCCTTTCCTATTTTATTCTGAAATTAAAATGAAGGAACCGATGACCTGATTAAGAAGGGATTGAGACTCAGGCAAGGCACAAGTACAGCACAAGCAAGGGATCAGGAAGGAACCGATGACCTGATTAAGAAGGGATTGAGACTTGTATTTTTGCCCTTGTATATGCAAGGGTTTTTTTGTGAAGGAACCGATGACCTGATTAAGAAGGGATTGAGACTCAGCCGGTCCTTGAACCTGTTCCTTGCCGCTAACGCTGAAGGAACCGATGACCTGATTAAGAAGGGATTGAGACCTTTATAGGTCTGAATTGGGCCTGCTTTTCGGCAAGCCTTGAAGGAACCGATGACCTGATTAAGAAGGGATTGAGACAGATTCCTCAATTTCCTCAAACCTTTCGAGCCATTCTTGAAGGAACCGATGACCTGATTAAGAAGGGATTGAGACAAGGCTTATAGGCTTGCTTAAAGGCTAAGGCTTAAGGCAAGAAGGAACCGATGACCTGATTAAGAAGGGATTGAGACTCCCACGTCTGGACCTTGATCCAGAACACCCCCTCTTCCGGAAGGAACCGATGACCTGATTAAGAAGGGATTGAGACTTACCTCGATTTTTGTAATCTTCTCCTGCAAATACTGAAGGAACCGATGACCTGATTAAGAAGGGATTGAGACTCTAACCTCCTGACCAATCTATCAAAATATATGCGGTCTAGAAGGAACCGATGACCTGATTAAGAAGGGATTGAGACTAGTCGGCACGGTCGTGGATGAAGAGCAGGAAGATCCCGGAAGGAACCGATGACCTGATTAAGAAGGGATTGAGACCGGTGCATCCAATCACCCATAAATTGAACTCCGATAAGAAGGAACCGATGACCTGATTAAGAAGGGATTGAGACGGCAATTTAGGCGGGAACAGTTCATTTCTTCAACCTCCCGGAAGGAACCGATGACCTGATTAAGAAGGGATTGAGACTCGGCTCCCTCCCCCTCCAGGTAGAGGGTGAAAATGTGTGAAGGAACCGATGACCTGATTAAGAAGGGATTGAGACATGATTAAAGAAAAAACGATATACATGCTAAATACTTGAGAAGGAACCGATGACCTGATTAAGAAGGGATTGAGACTTACCCTGTAGCTTATCCCTTGTTTATCCCTTAGATATAGAAGGAACCGATGACCTGATTAAGAAGGGATTGAGACGTCCTTCCTCTTGACTTACTGCTAAGTCAAACGGTCAGAAGGAACCGATGACCTGATTAAGAAGGGATTGAGACGCTTATCCCTTGTTTATCCCTTAGATATACAAGGCACGAAGGAACCGATGACCTGATTAAGAAGGGATTGAGACTTTTCGCTGATTATCATCTTTTCTCTCTTTCTTCGGAGAAGGAACCGATGACCTGATTAAGAAGGGATTGAGACATGGGGGAGCCCTTAGATTAATAGGCAATATATATCTAGAAGGAACCGATGACCTGATTAAGAAGGGATTGAGACTTGATTACCGCTTTAGAGACTAACTTCCCTTCTCTCTCTGAAGGAACCGATGACCTGATTAAGAAGGGATTGAGACTGTTATGGTTATTATTATACATGGGGCACCTCGAAGGAGAAGGAACCGATGACCTGATTAAGAAGGGATTGAGACAGGACAGGACTGTAGGCTATAGACAGGGTAGGACAGGAAGGAACCGATGACCTGATTAAGAAGGGATTGAGACCTTTCGGCAAGCCTTTCATTCCATTCTTCCTCTAAGAAGGAACCGATGACCTGATTAAGAAGGGATTGAGACTCTGTGTCCCTGTCGGTTGTTCCATAAAGTTTTCATAAAGGAAGGAACCGATGACCTGATTAAGAAGGGATTGAGACAAGGTATAAACAAATCTGATCTTCTGGAAAGCTGAGAAGGAAGGAACCGATGACCTGATTAAGAAGGGATTGAGACCCAGTTTGCGAATTATCAAATCAAAATTGTTATGGTTGAAGGAACCGATGACCTGATTAAGAAGGGATTGAGACTTCCCCAGTTTATTTCTAAGGGAACTTCCAACCCCGAAGGAACCGATGACCTGATTAAGAAGGGATTGAGACTTCCTGGCGGTTCGGTGGCCTTATGAGAGTTTTACTTCGAGAAGGAACCGATGACCTGATTAAGAAGGGATTGAGACGCTTCCTGGATTTCGTCGACCCTTGCTTCCCACTCTTTGAAGGAACCGATGACCTGATTAAGAAGGGATTGAGACGTCTTCAATCCGCCTGCGAACCTTTCCCCAGTTTATTTCGAAGGAACCGATGACCTGATTAAGAAGGGATTGAGACTCACAATCAGGTTTTCCAAGTGTTCTTTTAAGGTCAGAAGGAACCGATGACCTGATTAAGAAGGGATTGAGACCGGTCAAAGTATATTCGTCTATACATGGGACACCTTGGAAGGAACCGATGACCTGATTAAGAAGGGATTGAGACGGGATAGGGTCTATCATGGTTAATGGTTTAATGATTAAGAAGGAACCGATGACCTGATTAAGAAGGGATTGAGACTCTCTTTCATCAATAATCATAACTTTCCCCTTTCTGATGATGGATATTCCGGTTAAAGAGACCACCCTGTCCGGATGGTGGTGCCAACCAATCCGGACAGATGTTCCAATGGTTCCGGGACGGAACCAATCAGGTCTTAATTCTTCTTTTTGGCATCAAGGCCATAAACCTCTCGCATAGACTTATCCTGGTTGGAATCCACGTATTGGATTTCAAGAGTATAAGAATCATGGACAATGCGATCGAGGATGGCATCGGCCAAAGTAGATTCTGAGATTTTGTTATACCAGCCGGCGGGTGCGAACTGAGAACAAAAAACAGTGGAAGCATTTTTATGCCGACAGTGGATTATTTCCAGGAGATCCCGAGCCTCGGTTTCGGTCAAGGAAACCAGCATCCACTCATCCAGGATCAGCAGGCTGTACTTTTTATACTGGTTGATACTCTTCCTGAAACTTCCTTCTCCCCTGGCAACGGCCAGCTCGGAGAGCAATTCCGGAAGACGGATATATTTCACAGTATAATGCCGTTTACAGGCTTCCATGCCGAAGGCACAGGCAATATAGGATTTTCCTGCCCCGGTGGCACCCAGGATAATGATGTTGTGCTTCTCCGTTATGTATTCACAGCTGGAGAGGCGCTCCATCAGATCTTTATTGAGTTTTCTGCCGGACCGGTAATTAATATCGGCTAGGCAGGCCCCGGGCTGGTCAAAGGTGGCATTTCTAATCAGCCGGTGTAAACGGTTGTTTTTGCGGGTGGTATATTCAACGTCGACAAGCATTCCTATGCGTTCCTCGAAGGAAAATCCCTGTAGGGAACTGTCTTGCAACTGAGTGCGGAAGGCCGTGGCCATGGCCGTCAGGCGCATTTCAATCAACTTGTTGATCGTGGCACTATTTATCATGATCGCACCTCCCATAATAAACGGCACCACGGGTGAACCCATAGGCATTCGGAGAGGAAGATTTTTCTGGTGATGGTTTGTCTTCCCTTAGCTTATCTTGGCCGCTGATCAAAATGTTTTTGATGCTCTTATAGCTCGGATGAGGCGTATAAGATAAAGCTTTTTTACAGGCCGCTTCCAGACGTTCCACGGAATACCGGTCAGCCAGTTTTAAAAGACCCAGACAGCTCTTATAACCCTGCTGTTCCACCCGGTAGGAGGCCAGGATCGATTTAATGGTCGTCACGGCATGAACGCCGATTTTTTCAGCCCAGGCGATAAAGCGGTTTCCGTCCCATTGCAGGTATTTTTGATGGTCTTCCGGCATATGGGCCTCGACAGTGCTGTATTGGCCAGGAGATCCATAGAGGCGCTTATGGGCACAGATACGGGTGTGATTATACAGAACCTCGATCACGTTGCGCGTTAGCCGTACATCCACCCTCTGCTTGATATACTCGTAAGGAACCGAGTATTGCATCTTGTCTACGGATATATGATAATTAAACTGAACGGTGGCCTGCTTCCAGGTGGATCGTTCATAGGAGGCAGCCGGTAAAGGCGCCAGAAATGGCTTTTCTTGCTCAAAGAAAACACTGTATCGGCTGCCTTCTTTCTTTTGGAAAGGGCGGCGGTTATAGGCCTCCAGCTTGGAACGGATGGCCCGGTTCAATTCCTCTAAAGAAAAATATTTTTCATGGCGGAGAGCCGCGGTAATCCAGGTGGATACGACTTTTACCGAGCCTTCGACATTCGGCTTGTCCTTGGGTTTTTTGACCCGTGTCGGGAGCACAGCGGTGTTATAGTGTTCGGCCATTTCCTGGTAGGTTTTATTAATAACCGGTGTATACCAGTCACTTTTGTCCACCCCAGTTTTTAAGTTATCGGGTACCAGCATACGGGTTACCCCACCAAATAACTGGTACATATGGACATGGGCGGTAATCCAACTGTCCAGGTCTTGAGAAAAGAAGGCTTCGACGTAAGCGTAAAGGCTATAGGAAAGGACGCCTACAAAAATATAGGCGGGAATAATTTCCCCCGTGTCCCGATCCACCACACAGGCGGGATCTCCTGCCCAGTCCACCTCAATCTGATCTCCCGGTTTTCTCGGGATATGCATGGTGGCGCGATTCTTTTCAACATGCTTCTGAAAATGAAAACAGAATTGGGAATACATGAGAGGCAACTCATTACCTTGCCGGCAGGCCTCACAGTATTCATGCCAGAGAAGTTTCAAGGTCACGCCGTTCCGCATCAATTCCCGGTCAATATACCCATAATCGGGATATTTTCGGGAAAGTTCCGGCCCTGACTTCTCGGGAAAGAACCGTTTCTCCAGTTCGGTATCGGTGATTTCGGCCTTTACCGGCCAGACCATGTCCAGTTCTTTGGCCCGGTTCAGAATCTTCCGGACCGTCGCTCTGGAACATCCGCAGCTTCCGGCAATGCCGGTTTGATTAATCCCCAGACTCTGTAGTCGGAGGATCTCTCGAAATTTGGTCATAATGACCTCCTCATAATGAATTTACACCGAATTTCGGTGCATAAATTCATTATAAAGGGTCATAAAAGAATTGACACAACCCCCGGAATGATTGGAACGATTTTTCGGATTGGTTGGAACGAACCTCCGGACTCATTGGCAAAAGTGGCCGGAATATCCACTGATGAAGGAACCGATGACCTGATTAAGAAGGGATTGAGACTCTTTAATCACTTTGCCGAATGGGTTCCCCAAATACCGAAGGAACCGATGACCTGATTAAGAAGGGATTGAGACCGAAAAGATCATACCATTGGTTACAATCTCTTACCAAGAAGGAACCGATGACCTGATTAAGAAGGGATTGAGACTCTTGACGTTAGAAAGACGTTAGAAATTTGACATTATCAGAAGGAACCGATGACCTGATTAAGAAGGGATTGAGACTCTTTTATTGAGGTGATTAAATCTTCTGGATTTAGAGAAGGAACCGATGACCTGATTAAGAAGGGATTGAGACGCTAAAGGTGGATGTCCGTTAATATGGATATCCGCTTGGAAGGAACCGATGACCTGATTAAGAAGGGATTGAGACTTCATTCAGGGTTTTCGTTTTTCTGACTGCCTTTAAGAAGGAACCGATGACCTGATTAAGAAGGGATTGAGACTCGTCCTCTTCTTCTTCTCCTTCAAGGTCCACAACCTGCGAAGGAACCGATGACCTGATTAAGAAGGGATTGAGACCCTGCGGATATCCATGTTAATGGACATCCACTCTCTGAAGGAACCGATGACCTGATTAAGAAGGGATTGAGACTCATGCCCATCGATTGCGAACAGGTGGCCGCAGATCGGAAGGAACCGATGACCTGATTAAGAAGGGATTGAGACTCGGCGCATATCCCCAGTGTATTTTGCTACTGGATAAGGGAAGGAACCGATGACCTGATTAAGAAGGGATTGAGACGTGGACGCAACGAGGTCCATTTTCCCCGTCGATGACGGGAAGGAACCGATGACCTGATTAAGAAGGGATTGAGACTGTTTTTTTCAGACTGGCTTGTGTGTGCGTACATTGAAGGAACCGATGACCTGATTAAGAAGGGATTGAGACCGGCACATATAGGGCATTCCTCCTCCCCTTGCGCCGAAGGAACCGATGACCTGATTAAGAAGGGATTGAGACCGACTATGAAACACTCAGTACACAGGGAGATATGCGGAAGGAACCGATGACCTGATTAAGAAGGGATTGAGACTAGGGCATAACCACCCCTCATACTCTGCCGACCAAGTGGGAAGGAACCGATGACCTGATTAAGAAGGGATTGAGACTGGGGTCTCTACCGTGTTAATGTTTGCTCGGTATTGCTTGGAAGGAACCGATGACCTGATTAAGAAGGGATTGAGACTTTGAAAGACCGTATGAGATTAGAGATATACTCCCTTACCGAAGGAACCGATGACCTGATTAAGAAGGGATTGAGACCGTTTTTAAATACTCTTTTAGGGGCATGGGTTCTCCGAAGGAACCGATGACCTGATTAAGAAGGGATTGAGACTAAGCACATACAAGGACATTATTTCCTGCCTTGTATATGAAGGAACCGATGACCTGATTAAGAAGGGATTGAGACCTAAGGTTGACTGTATATACTCCCTTACCAAGCCCTGAAGGAACCGATGACCTGATTTAAGAAGGGATTGCGACTAGGTTACAAATAATCGATTCAATTCTTTCGATTATGAAGGAACCGATGACCTGATTAAGAAGGGATTGAGACCCACACCCCTCACAGCGCTCCAGGCTGGCTTCTGCAGAAGGAACCGATGACCTGATTAAGAAGGGATTGAGACCCGCACTCAGGGCACCGCTTATATCGCTTATCTTTAGAAGGAACCAACCGACCTGATTTAAGAAGGGATTGCGACGGAGACATGTAAGGCCTCTTCTATTTCTTTGGCAGTGATGAACCAACCGACCTGATTTAAGAAGGGATTGCGACTACTACCTTTTGTAACCCTCTTGTGAGAGGGTTTTAGAACCAACCGACCTGATTTAAGAAGGGATTGCGACTTGATAGTGAAGTTTACAATATCCTTTAGCATAGTATGGCGAACCAACCGACCTGATTTAAGAAGGGATTGCGACTCAACACTAAAATGCACTACCCCAAGTTCAACTTTTTGAACCAACCGACCTGATTTAAGAAGGGATTGCGACTTTTATTTTCATAATCCCTTCTTTCTCCCCGTGTGGCCGAACCAACCGACCTGATTTAAGAAGGGATTGCGACAAAGCTTTTCATAAATCCCTTCTTTCTCCCCGTATGGCCGGGAACCAACCGACCTGATTTAAGAAGGGATTGCGACCCATAGGTAATAATACCCAACTCCCCCAGGGGTGTAATCTGAACCAACCGACCTGATTTAAGAAGGGATTGCGACAATGACCCACTCCGGCCCCATGTATTCAAGGTTTTCAAGAACCAACCGACCTGATTTAAGAAGGGATTGCGACTGACATGCGGGGTCTGGCAATCCCTCAACATCTCCCATTTGAACCAACCGACCTGATTTAAGAAGGGATTGCGACTCGTCGCAACCCTCGGGATAATCCCCGAGGGGGCCAGGGTGAACCAACCGACCTGATTTAAGAAGGGATTGCGACCCTGCCAGGTCATAGCAAACCTGGTCACAGTACTCTATGAACCAACCGACCTGATTTAAGAAGGGATTGCGACAGGTCAGCCTTGAGTGCTACAAACAGTCAGTAACCACCGGAACCAACCGACCTGATTTAAGAAGGGATTGCGACCCCGGCAATTTAACGGGCATTCCGTCGCGCAGCGGGGCGACGAACCAACCGACCTGATTTAGAAGGGATTGTTTTACCTGAAATGGATTGAAAGGACTTGGATAGTGAAAACAAACGATCTGGATAAATCGATAATAAAAAAAATGGCCGATCTGCAAAAAGGTGATATTCCTGAACACTTGCAGATGAGGTGGGCAGCCAGGACCGGTGAAGAATTCAATCCTAATACCTATTTTTCCATTTTAACCCACCTTACCCTGAAACCCGGTTACACCCTGGATTATCTGTACGACTATGATCGCCATTACGGCGGAAGTCCCTGGCTTTATGCCCGTCGCACCAATAGAAAACCTTTTAGCTCATATAGCGAGATCAATAAATGGAGAAAAAGGACCTCCCTGCTTTCTTTCCTGATTACCGATGGGTCTGCTGACGGTTTTTTCCAACTATCCGTCCTGCAAAAACTTGGAGAACAATTCTACCTTTTTTGGCATGCTTGTTATAATGATACGGTTATTTTGACTTCGTCCGCCGATCTTGAGGAACAGATCGATTACATTATGGAAGGGAGATTTGGGGCAAGCCTCTCCCCCGAACAGATCACCGCCATGCGCCATATTCCTTTGAAACCGGAAGTTGAAATCAATACCTTTTCGACAGATATGACCTTAACCACCTTCAGCAATTGGGGGGGACTGGAACGTGCGAGAACCACTTATCGAAAAAAAACACCCCATCTTCAGGAAGGGACAAAAATCTTATACCGGGTAAAATATAATTGTGAGATTGTATTTTAAGAAAAATCCGGTCCAAGAAAAAGTTGGTATAAAGGTGGGACAAATGTGAAGGCCTACTAAAAACCGGAAGAAAAAGAAAAAGGACCTAAAACGTTGATGTGTCTTAAGTCCTTTATTTATCGATTTTTTATTTGGTGCCGGAGGTCGGAATCGAACCGACATGACCGTGAAGGTCGGGGGATTTTGAGTCCCCTGCGTCTACCAGTTTCACCACTCCGGCATAATAGGCAAAGCCGTAAATTTCGAGCAAGTATAATAACCCGACCCTGCCCTGTCAAGAAAAAATAAAATGGAAAAAAATTGTTGACATAAGATTCGGTTGCATGTTAAAAAGTTTACTTTACTTCCGGGGCTGTAGCTCAGCTGGGAGAGCGCTTGACTGGCAGTCAAGAGGTCGACGGTTCGATCCCGTTCAGCTCCACCAAGGAAAGTCCAAAGGGGTTATCCGAAAAACGGGTAACTCCTTTTTTTTTACAGGCTACCTGAAAAATCTCCCAACCGCTTTACGAATTTCCCCTCCCCTTCTCTGATGGTTCAAGTCGGACACTGAAGCGAAATCCTTCCAACCTGTCCCCATACCTCAGGGGGAACTTTTTTGATTGATATTTATCTCCTTCTTCGATAAATAGTAAGCTGAAATAAATTCTTCAGCATCTGAAGGAGGTTATTTCCATTCATTTAGCCGACCTTTTATATAAAGCCCTACGGGCTTATCCTCAAAAGGAGGCGATTCGCTGCCAGGAGGGGTTTTTCACCTATGAGCAGTTCGCCCAAAGGGTCTTTCGCCTGGCGAATTTCCTTAAGGCCGGCGGCCTGGGACCGGGCCGGCAACTGGCTATTCTCCATTATAATTGCCATATCTTCCTGGAAACTTATTTCGCCTCCGCTTTGATCGGGGCCGTTCTGGTGCCCCTGAATTACCGCCTCTCTTCCAAAGAACTGGCCTTTATCCTGGAAGACTCGGAATCCCGGCTCTTGATTGCCCATGCGGATTTTTTCCCAAAAATTGCCGCCATTCCGGATTTTTCCATCCCTGCGGAGCACATCCTCTGGACTTCTCCTGACCACCGCACTCTGCACCGGGGAGTTGAGTACGAATCCGTCCTGAAAGCCTCTTCGCCGGAACCGATAACCGAGTGGGGTCCCGGGGAGGAAGCTACGGCCCAGATCTACTACACCAGCGGCACTACCGGGCTTCCCAAAGGGGTCATGCTCAGTCATAAAAACTGCTGGCTCCACGCCTTGGGAACCATCGCCGAGCTGCAAATGACCGATGCCGAAATCTGGATTCACGTAGCCCCCCTCTTCCATCTGGCCGACGCCTGGGCCACCTGGGCCGTGACCTGGACCGGCGGCACCCATGTCCTGATCAAAGAGTTCGACCCCAAAACCGTTCTGGATACCATGGTCCGGGAACGGGTGACCCTGACCAACATGATCCCCACCATGCTCAATCTGCTTATCAATCACCCCGATTTCTCGAAATATTCCTTTCCCCATCTGCGCTGCCTCTTGAGCGGCGGAGCACCCATCGCCCCCAAAGTAGTCAGGAAAATAATGGAAGGTTTCGGCTGCGACTATATCCAGACCTATGGGATGACCGAAACCAGTCCCTACCTGACCCTGTCCCTGCTCAAAGACCATCTGAAACACCTTCCGCCGGAAAAACAATTCCCGTTTAAGGCCAAAACCGGCCGGGCCTTTATGGCCGTTGCCCTGAAGGTGGTTAGATCCGACGGCCTGGAAGTGGCTCCTGACGATGAAGAG
>JBFMBU010000275.1:0-19130 GCA_040755035.1 Thermodesulfobacteriota bacterium | reverse complement strand
AAGCCCTCTGGGGAAAGGCCCTTTCCCTCCGGAACGAACTCCTTAGCTTTCAGGAAAAAAATCCGCCTTTGCTCACCGGTAAGGACCTGATCGGCCTGGGTCTTTCCCCCGGCCCCTCGTTTCGTGTTCTCCTCTCAGAGTTGAGAGATGAACAGATGGAAGGAAGGATTAAAACCCGGGATGCGGCCTTGCACTGGGTGGAAAAAAGAGCAAAATCGGTCTGACCGCTCTGCCTTTTATTCCGCAATCCCCAATCCGAATTCCTCAATCCTTTAGGGTTTAATGGGGGGCGTATAGGTAGGGTCCACCAGGTAGCCGATGGTGACGATCAGGACAAAGAGAATCCAGAAGAACATGGAGATCATCATCCAATCCTGGGAGGTATCGGGTTTGCCGTTTTCTTCTCTTTTCCCCATGACCTAAAAAGTAGAGTATTTTTCTTTTCCTGTCAAGGAAATCCTGATCATTTTTCCCAACCCGGACCGGCAGGAACCAAATCGGAATGCCGAAAATACTTCCTTCGGTCCGGGTACATTCCTTTTTTAGAATACATTCCACCCAATTGGCCAAGAATTCTATTCGTAAGTTACCAATTGACAGAAAAGCAGGAGGCGGTGTAGTCTCATCCCCAACAAATGAAATTTTAAGGAGGGTTACTAATGGAGATTAAAAAGATAGGTGTGGTCGGTGCAGGGACCATGGGCAACGGAATCGCCCAGATCGCCGCCCAAATCGGCTGCGAGGTGGTCATGCGTGATGTGGAGGACCGTTTTGTCCAAAACGGGTTGAAAAACATCACCGGTTTCTTGAGCAAGAGCGTGGAAAAAGGAAAAATGACCGAAGATCAGAAAAAGGACATCCTGGGTCGGATCAAAGGGACCACCAGCATGGCCGATCTGAAAGAAGTGGATTTTGTCATCGAGGCCGTTCTGGAAGACCTGGACCTGAAAAAAGCCGTCTTTAAGGAATTAAACGGCATCTGCCGGTCAGAGGTCATTTTGGCCACCAACACCTCCTCCATGTCGATCACGGAAATCGCCGTGGCTTCCGGACGACCGGACCGGGTGGTGGGCATGCATTTTTTCAATCCCGTTCCCCTGATGCGGTTGGTGGAAATCATCCGTGCCTATCAGACCAGTGACGCCACTGTCCAGGACACCACCGCCCTGGCAAAAAAAATGGGCAAGGAGACCATCGAAGTCAAAAAGGATACACCGGGATTTGTGGTCAACCGGGTCATGATCCCCCACTTTATCGAAGCGGTAAAAATATTAGAGGAAGGAATCGCTACCCCGGAAGATATCGACAAGGCGGTCAAATTGGGGTTGAATTACCCGATGGGTCCTTTTGAACTGATGGACCTCACCGGTCTGGATATCGCCAAAAACGTGGCCGATTATTTTTATAATGAACTGAACAAAGAAAACAAATGGGTGGTGCCCAACCTGCACAAGACCATGATCCGGGCCAACCGCCTGGGCCGAAAAACCGGAGCAGGGTGGTACGAACATAAAAAATAGGATTCGAGGATTCAGCCGCTCAACAGAGTCGAGCTAAAAAGAGTTCCCCTGGGGGGGAACTTCGGGTTCAAGGGTTGCCGGAGATGGATGGCCAAGTCTTTTCTGGGGACCTTTGAATCCTTTTTTTATTCCGGCAGCCCGCAGACTGCCGTTGTCACCTCACCGACCCTGTAGCTATTTTTCTCCAATGGATTTCGTTCCTGGAACGGCCCCTCCCCTTTTTTATACGCTCAACAATTTTCTTGACAATGCCCCTGTAGGTTATTTAAATTTATTAAGTAAAATAACTTTATAATACAGAAAGTGGGTTCCCCAAATTTTTATTCGGAGGAAAAGGACGAAGGGGCCACTTTTTTCTGATCTTATCCCTGAGAGACCCCTTAGCAGCGGAGGAAAAGAAATGGATAAAATCGAGCAATTACTGTGCAAGAAAATCGATCCGGTTTATAAAGAGCTGGCGGCAAAAATCGGGGAAGGAAACTCACGGTTTATGCCCCATGTCTTTGAAACCCTGGCCAATCCGGACCAGGCCAGAATTATGAATGAATTACCTCGCCCGGTGGAGGAAATAGCGGAAAAGCTGGGCCGGAGTAAGGAAGCGGTGGAGAAGGACCTACAGATCCTTTTTGAAAAGGGTCTGCTTTTCCCGGGAAAGTCGGGTTGGCATCTGACCCGCAGTTGGGGGGCCCTGCACGACAGCGCCGGCGCGTCGAATCCAAAACATGATAATAACGATTTTTTTGACCTGGCCTTTGCCAAGAGCATGGAATCCAATCAATGGCAGATCAGGGAAGTAAAAGAAGGCAAGAAAGACAAGGTCCGGCAGGTTATGCGGGTCATCCCCCGCTGGAATGCCATCAGGGATATCCCCGGTGTACTGCCTTGTGAGGATACCAGCGCCGTTTTAAAGCAAGCCGAGCCCATCGCCCGGATGGAATGCGCCTGCAAAAAAATTGACCGGGAAAGAGAGTGTCAGGATCAAATCCCGACCGATACCTGTTTTACCATCGGCCGCCCCGCCCAATACAATATCAACCGCGGGGCCGGGAAAAAATTGAGTTACGAGGAAGCCATGGCCGTCATGACCGAAATGGATCAATACCCCCTGGTCCATCTCACCGGCAATACCAACCAGATACCCTATCTGCTTTGCAACTGCCACAACTGCTGCTGCGGGGTATTCATTAGAAGCGCCGAGACGAAAAAATTGTTCAATCAACTGGCCCTGGCCAAGAGCCGCTTTATCGCCGTTGCCGATCCGGAAAAATGCAACGGCTGCGGTCTTTGTGTCCAGGAAAGATGCCCGGTGGAGGCCACGCAGATGAAATTTTTTCCCGAATATAACGAGGAACGATCGGTTATTATTCCCGAAGAATGCATCGGCTGCGGGTTATGCGTGGTCAGTTGTCCCTCCCAGGCGCGGACCATGAAACTGGTCCGACCGCCCGACCATATCCCCCAACCGGGAAGCGAACCTTACGCCACCGCCTGAGGTGCCGGGTAAGGGGTTCGGTATTTTCAGGGTTGGTGAATTTGGGGTTCAACGATCCAGTAATAACCGCCGAAGGGATTACCCCGGTATTCAACCATCGCTTTTATTTTATTGCCCGATCTAAGCACCGCTGGCCTGGTTTCTGAATAGAAGGTTGAAAGTTCTCCAATTTTGACTTTGAGAAAATCCGTGGCCCTGCCGATATCCCCGATCCCTTCCACCCAGACGATCAGTTGATATACCATATTTCCCGGGGGCATTCCTAATTGTTCCGAATCCAAAGGGATGATTTCACTGACGGTCCCCATCAATTCCGCTCTCTTTGGCCAACCGGTGGTGTCGCTTTTCCCGGCTGAATCGGGTGCCTTTTTCCCCAGGGAAGGAGGTTCTCTCTTGGGAGGGACTGATGGGGCAACGGTTTCAATCGCTTTAGCTTCCGGTCTGAGAGTCATTTCCGATGGGGTCTCGCCCGGAACAATAAAGGCACCAGGCCAATCGGCCTTCAAGGCCAGAAGGAGGATCATGGCCTTTTCCGGATCTTCGATTTTCCCCACCTTAACCTTATAAAGCCGCCCTTGTTTTTCAATTCGGAGCTGGTCGGAGACGTTAGATCGGGTTGTTTTGAACAAATGCAAACATGCCTGGGCATTGGCCAATATTTGAAAAGCGCCGACTTGAACACTATAGACCTTGGCCTGGACTTCCTGGGGGCCAACAAGCAAAACCGCAATAAGAATTCCTGTCCCTACCCAGCGATTAAAAGACATCTTTGTTGTCCTGCTTATCGATCGATGAGTCGCCACTACTTTCGAAACCGGAATAGATGTTACAGGCACCATAGAGTTAAAACTTTAAAAGGAAAAACTTCCCCTTTAATTCGTTATCGAATAATGATTATCGTGCCCTCTTTGCGAATAGGGGCGATCGATTCCTTTCCTATAAAACCGATAGCCGCGGATGAGCAGATCGTATGCTCCTTGGGGATGCCCAATTCAAACAGAAAAGCGCGGATTCGGGGATCATCCCGGAGCCAATGAAGCTGGTTGATATAACAACTTCCCAATCCCAAAGAATGGGCTGCAAGGAAAATATTTTGGAGCGCCAGGGCACAATCGGCCATGGCATTTTCGTAATTCGGTTTATTGGAGGCGATAATAAGCGTCGGTGCATTGTGATAGAAGTTATAACCCTCCTTTTGTGAAACCTTCTTCATCGCCAGCTTTCCGGGGTAATCGTCATCAGGAATCCAATGTTGAAATCCTTCACGAACAAGCGCATTCAATTGAAGAAGAACCTCCTTTTTCTGGACAGCCGTAAATAACCAACTTTGATTGTTGCCGCCGCTGGGCGCCCATATTGCGGCATCAAGCAGGGCCTCCAGTTGTTCGGATGAAATTTGCCTGTCGGCAAATCGACGCGTACTCCTTCGTTCATGAATGCAATGTAAGACTTCGTTATTCAGACGCATATCCTTTCCTCCCGCTGAAGAGCATTCGTTTCCCTCTACAATAAATTAACTTTGCCAATCAAGAACTCCATCCAACCAATCCGACATCCTTGTTTGTGGTACCGATGGGTTATCTGCCGGATGGGATTGGAGAGAAAAGGTCGATCGGCCCCTGACAGCAAAATTTTTTCTTAAAGCGTCATTTTTAGGGGCAAAAAGATGGGATTAAGGTCTTTTTTAATCCTTCTCTTTCATCTTTTTTACTTTATTTTCAAATGGTTCTCCTGGTCCGATCCCCTGTTGACCTCCTTTCCTCTGAGCTTGATATTTTGATGGAAAGGATTAATAAAGACCAGTGACAATTTGAATTTTTTCATTCAGATTTTCCAAAAGATCCTCCGGCAAGGTCCCGATCTTTTTCCCGTGGATTCTTTTTTTATCTATGCAGCGCAATTGAAAAACCTTTATTTTTGAATCTTGGGGGAAATTCGCCGTTCCTTTCGGAAGTTGAATTTCATGGAAAAATATCTTTTTCCCCTCCGCCTTTGAGATCGGAGCCACAATGACTAAAGGCCCACTCTGGTTGGCTGCATCCGGGGAAATAATCACACAAGGCCGGACTTTTTTTATTTCTGAACCTATGGTTGGATCTAAGTTAATCCAGTATATTTCCCCCCGCCTTGGATAACTCACTTCCAGCCCTCCAAGGTTAAGGGTTCCCATTCTTCGTTTATAGTCAGGTCCTCCTTCTGGGCTTCGGCACATGCCTGAGCAAGGCTCTGATCAATTTTTTTTCTTTTTAATCCTTGCAGATAGTGCCGACAAGCTTTAACCAGAAATTCTTTTCTGGTTGAAAAGGGATTACTTTGATCAATTTCGTAAAGGAGCTGTTTTTCAAAAAATACCGTTGTTTTGATAACCGGTTGTTCATATTTTTTCATCTGACATACCTCTAATTAGACATACATATTTACTTAAAAATATACTTTTATTTTTAAGTATGTCAAGAAAAATATTGAGACCTAAAAGACAAATTAAAAACGTAGGCTAACGGCAAAACTTCAAAGTGCAGGATAGAACAAAAACCCGTTTCCAATAAAAATCAGAAACGGGCTTTAAGAAAATTCCTGGCGGCGTCCGACTCTCCCATCCCGTTCCAACGGGACTGCCCAGGCAGTACCATCCGCGTAGAAGGGCAAAACTTCCCTTTTCGGGATGGGAGCGGATGTGGCCTCTTTCCCATCTTTATAAAAAAATAATTCAATTCAAAAACATCGTACAATCATCTTAAATTATTGACTAAAAATCAACCGGAGAGTTGACCGCATTCCGTGATTTCCGAGAACTAAGTGCCTTTTAAGGTAGATTAAGCAAATATGCCTCTCCCAATACCTGGTAATTGCATCATTATTTTTTATGGGAAACACGATTGTTTCAAAAAACAGGATTTCTTCTCAGGAATCTTTTTAAAAGAGTGTCCCTCATTACCTACAACAGTCAATCGGAGACCTGACCCCATCTCGGGCTTTCTTCCCAGGTGCATGATGCCTTTTCTTATTATTACGACAATCCTGAAGAAATTGAAAAAGACATTGTGGAGAACGAAAATGAAGTATTTCTGAGGGAGAGCTTAGGTTGATCAAACTTTACCTCGATGAGGATGTTCCTGAGGCCGTTGCTATAGCTTTGAAATTAAGAGGGTATGATGTTGTAACTACCAGAGAAGTTAAAAAAAAGGGCTTTACCGATATTGCCCAACTGGAATATGCTTCTTTAGAAGAGAGGATTTTGATTACCCATAATATTGCTGATTTCTCTAAAATTCATACGGACCTTATGAAAAAGGGGCGGGAGCATAACGGCATTATTTTTTCAAAGCAGTTACCGATCGGGTTAATCGTAAAAGGACTATTGAAGCTTCTCTAAAATCTAACCCTCAAGAAGGCAAGAAATCAGGTCCTGTGGTTGAGTGACTGGCTTACTTAGATTCCGGAATCCCACGCTCCCTCCACTCCTGCCTTCTACCGCTTTGCACCGAACTCCTAACTCTAAACTCCGAACTTAATTCCCCCTCACCAAATTTGAAACTTTATTTTTTTGTCTTTCACAAATAAAAGTTGACTTCCTCCCCTTTTCCCTTTATAAACCAATTCGTTACCCAATTTCCCCGGGGTAGATGTCTTTTAAAATCCCTTCACCTGCATCTTGTGAAGTTAGCATTTCCTTGCTTTTGAAGTAAGTCCCCCGGTCAAACGGCCGGTTGAAGTGATAGCTGAGCAGATATTCATTTTTTTCATTTTTAATGAATACAAGTAAGTTGTAGAATTTATAAAACCCATGGGCAGACGACCCCCGCGTAAACATTCAAAGCAAAAAAAGAAAAGCCAAGGCCTATCAAGTCAGGCAGGTCTTAAGGGCGATAGAAAGAATGGGAGTTGAAAAACGGTAATTAGAGATGATCGATATACCTACCGGGTCACTTGGTCTGAGGAAGACCAGGAATATGTCGGCTTGTGCGCGGAGTTCTCCGGCCTGAGCTGGCTGACCCGAACCCCCGAGGAGGCTTTGAAGGGCATCCGGAAGGTTATTGCCGAGGCGATCAAGGACATGAGAAAAAACAAGGAGCCCATCCCTGAGCCCATTGCCACCAAAGGATATAGCGGAAAGTTTATGGTCCGGGTCCCACCTGAAGTTCATCGTAACCTGGCCATCAAAGCAGCCGAGCAAGGAGTCAGCTTAAATCGACTGGCCAGTTCTAAGTTGGCAAAATAAAAAGAGAAAAATGGTCGTACCTAGTACTCAAAAAGGTCAAAATATCGGTCTGTATTAAGCGAGGCGGCTGGGATTTGGAAGGACCGGACGGATCTTCCTGATTTCAAAGCAACTCGGGCCGTATGGGACAGGGGTAGAACATGGCGAGCCGAGGATGCGGAGTTGAAGACGCTCAACATCAGGCACTACCCGATGCAGAAAGGTCTTGCACCTGCTTATAAGAAATAAATAGGAAGGAATATTTACCGAATCTCGTGAACACGTCCCGTCATGACTCCAAGGAATTGGTTGGGTGTACCCCGATTAAAAAAAATGTATGGTATTTCCCCTCAATTGTATGGTATAAGCAAGCATAATGAACTTGTTAGCTCAAATACTTTCTTCCAAGGTGCGGGCCGAGATATTTCGGATTCTTTTTGGACTATTGGATGAACCCCTGCATATGCGGGAGATCGAACGGCGATCCGGATTCACCACGGGTACCGTTCAACAGGAGTTGAAAAAATTATTCTATTTGGATTTGGTAGGAAAAAGGAGGGATGGGAACCGGGTTTATTATCAAGCCAGGAAAGATCATCCCCTCTATCCTGAAATTCATCTTCTGGTTTTAAAAACCAACGGGATGGGCGACTTGTTCAGGGAAGCCTTACAAAGGGAACCACTGATAAAAATCGCCTTTGTTTTTGGGTCCATAGCGAGCCACAGCGAAAAAGCCATCAGTGATGTTGACCTGATGGTTATCGGAAAAACCACCTTAAGAAAATTAACCCAAATATTATTGGGCTTGTCCGAGAAAATTGGTCGAGAAATAAATCCTCATGTGCTGAGTCCGGAGGAATTTCTCAAAAGAAAATCCGCTAAAGACCATTTTATCACCCAGGTTATTGAATCTTCAAAAATATTTATTTTGGGGAGCGAAGATGACCTTAAGTCGATGGGCTGAAAACGGGTGGTTGCGACCTCATAAAACCAGTCCAAAAGAGATCGACAATCTCCTCCGCATCGTTGATCGTGATTTGTCGGATGCCAGGGGAGGGATATCTTCTGATTCCCGGTTCGGAATCGCTTACAACGCCGCTCTAAAGCTTTGTACCATTTTACTTTATGCTGAAGGCTATAAGCCCGAAAAAAACCTCGGCCATTATCGCACTATTCAAGCCCTGCCCCTGATTCTCGGGGAAACAAGAAGAAAGGATACGGCCTATCTGGACGCCTGCCGATCCAGAAGGAACACCTTGGAATACGATTATATCGGCGGGGTAACGGAAGAAGACGTGGAAGAATTAATCGAATTTGTCGAGGAATTTAAAGTGGAAGTCCTTTCCCGGCTAAAGGAGTTCCATTTGGATTTATTGACGGACAATACAAGAATCTGAAAAGTTTTTAATATAAAAATCAGATGGGGATATATTGATCAAGGGGATTTGAATGAACGGGTTAAATCAAATATCTTCGGACCAATGGGGAGAAATAAGTCGTTTTAGAACCAACGTCCCCTACTACGAACAAAAAATTAAAGTATTAAAAGAATGACTTATTGAAAATAGCATTTTAAATCAAGATGTTATAAACTTGAAATCACAATTTGGGACTCCCAGCTCATCATTCTGGGCGAGTCCTGCTATTCTTCCTTTGAGAATGAAAAAGTGAAAAAGTAATGAAAAAGGGGACGATCGTTAATATTAAAATAATCTATTCTTCCAGGCGATAATTCTTTTCCAACGCCATCTTCTCTCCCCTCCGAACGGCACAACTTACAGCCGCAGAAGTTACCTCAAACCTCCTGGCCAAATCCACCATTGATATTCCTAATTCATTTGCACTCCAAAAACAAAGTAAATCTCTCGCTCTGACCCGATCCCGTTGTCTGCCTTTACTCGTTATGTAGTCCTTTTTCATTGGGAACAATGCCGACACTCTTCTCAAAACCATTTTAATGACATACTCAACTTCCTGCCAATCTCTTTTCACTTTTCCCATGAGGGCGCTGTGCCCGCTTATTTTAAAGAAGCAGGGAAATACTCTTAAAATATTTCTGATATCTATATAATATCCCAAAAAAGGAACAGCCCCGCTTTTTTGCGGGGCTGTTTCCGGTTTAAATGAAAACTACGATCATTAAATCAATTGGTTGACATTTGAATAATCGTGTTTGTAATCATAGGGACGTTGTTCACTTCATTCACTTATTCCACCTGACAACAGGCTGAAGACTGAAGGAAATTCAAATAATCATAGGGACGTTGTTCACTTCATTCACTTATTCCACCTGACAACAGGCTGAAGACTGAAGGAAATTCAAAGAAAATCGTTCAACTTTTTTGGGAGACTGGAAATTTTTCCTTATTCTATATTCAGCTTGTTTTTCTTTATCCAGAAACCCGATTTTCCGTTTTAACCTTTCGGGCGGGGCCATTAGCTGGCGGATGGCTTCGAAAACGATTTTAAACTGGCTATCGTACTTCTTCTCCATCCGCTCAATCTTAATTCTCAATCCCTAATGGGTGGATAGAATTTCCCTCAGTCGGGTAAAGGTTCTCATGGTCTGGATGTTCACCTGAATGGCCCGATCGCTATTGAGGACACTGGAAAGCATGGCTACGCCTCGTTCAGTAAAAACGAAGTAACGGTTTAATCCGCCTGAGAACCGCTCCCTCCTCCCAGGACTTTATATAGGGTGGTCTGGTTGCCGAGACGAGCCAGGCGCAGGGTGATCAGGCCTTTCTGAGCGACATAGAGCGAACGCTGGGCGTCCAGGACGCTCAGGTAACTGTCGAGCCCTTTGCTGAAACGCACCTGGGAGAGTCGATAGGTCTCGGCCAACGCCTCTACAACAGCCTGCTGAGCCTCGATCTGCCGGTTTACTGAACCCCTAACGACCAGGGCATCGGCTACCTCGCGAAAAGCGGTCTGGATCGTTTTTTCGTATTGGGTTATGGATATTTCCTTTTCTAATTTGGTCACCCGGTAGGCCGACCAGGTGCGGGCATCAAAGATCGGCCAGGCAATCTGGGGCATGAAACTCCAGGTTCCCTGTCCTGTCTTGAAGAGTCCGGACAAATCCGCACTGGCGGTTCCGATGGTGGTGGTCAGGGCAATACGGGGAAAGAAAGCCGCCCGGGCGGCGCCGATATTGGCGTAGGCCGCTTTCAGCCGGTGTTCCGCCGCCATCACATCGGGGCGTTGCAGGAGTACTTCAGAGGAGAGGCCGGGATAAACCTCCTTGGGCGGGCTGACGCTGCTCCATTCCGGCGGCAGGAGGGATGGCGGCAAAGGAGAGCCGACCAGAAGATTCAAGGCATTTTCATCCTGGGCCACTACTTGAGTGTAACGGGCGACCTCCCCTCTGGCCGTTTCGACCTGGCTTTGGGAACGCCGGAGGTCCAAATCGGACCCGAGGCCGACTTCATACCGTTTCCGGATTAACCGATAAACTTCCTCCTGCGTCTTCAGAGTCGAAGCCGCCAGCCTCAGCATTTCCTGATCCGCGGCCAAACTGAGATAGGTTACGGCCACGGCCGATATGAGCAGGGTCCGGGCGCTGCGGCGGGCCTGTTCCGTGGCCAGATATTCTTCCAGAGCTGTATCTTTCAGACTGCGAAGGCGGCCGAAAAAGTCGATTTCCCAGGAAGCAATACCGAGATTGACGCTGTATTGTTCTGAAGTGACTTCCCTTCCGGAGAACGACAGATCGGCCGGCAGATGTTGTTTATTCATTACACCGACGGCTTGGACGGCAGGGAAGAGATCGAAGCGCTTGATGCCGTAAACCGCCCGCACCCTCTCCATATTCAGGGTCGTAAGCCGCAGATCGCGGTTATGGTTCAAAGCCGTTTCGATAACTTTTTGCAGGCGCTCATCGGAGAAAACCTCCCGCCAGGGCAACATCGCCGGGGAGGAAACGGAAGCACTCTCTTTAAGGTCCTGGTAGGCCGCTCCCGACGGCCATCGGTCCGGCACCGGAGAATCCGGGCGTTCAAATTTCGGGCCGAGTGTGCAGCCAATCGGAACCATAAGCAGGAGAATCAGAAGCAGGACTATTTTTCTATTCATGTTGTTTATCCTCGGATGGATTCGCACTTTCGGACTCGGTTCCCTTTCCTGCTGTTGATAATGCGTTTTGATCCTTTGCTGCCTCGGATTTTATCTTTTGCTTTCTGCCGAAGACCTTTTCGATCAGCAGGTAGAAGAGGGGGGAGAACAACAGCACCAGAAGGGTGGCGGTGATCATCCCCCCCAGGACACCGGTTCCGATGGCGTTTTGCGCCCCGGCACCGGCGCCCCGGGTCAGAACCAGGGGAAGTATCCCGAAACCGAAAGCGAGAGAGGTCATGACGATGGGTCGAAAACGCAGCTTCACTCCCTGCAGAGTGGCTTCGATGAGCCTCATGCCGCTCTCCCGACCTTGTTTGGCGAACTGGACGATAAGGATGGCGTTTTTCGTCGTCAGCCCCAGAGTGGTTAAGATCGCGATTTGGAAGTAAACGTCATTGGCCAGCCCTCTCAAACTGGAGGCGATGATGCCGCCTATCACCCCCAGAGGGAGCACCAGAAGGATCGAGATAGGGATGGTCCAGCTTTCATAAAGGGCCGCCAGGCAGAGGAAGATCACAAAAACGGAAAAAGCGTAAAGTAAAGGCGCCTGGGATCTGGACATCCGTTCCTGATAGGAAAGACCACTCCAGTCAAAACCGAATCCTTTAGGCAGCTTCTCCATCGCCTCTTCCATGGCCTGCATAGCCTCGCCGGTGCTTCTCCCCGGCGCCGGTTCTCCCCAGATATTGATGGATGGAAAGCCGTTGAAGCGCGTCAGTCGGGGGGCACCCGAGGTCCAGCGGCCCCTGGCGAAGGCGGAAAAGGGAACCATCTTCCCCGTCGTATTGCGGACATGAATGTTTTCCAGATCCTTGGGGAGCATGCGGTAAGGGGCATCGGCCTGGACATAGACCCTTTTCACCCGCCCCCCCTGAACGAACTCGTTGACATAAGCGCTGCCGAAAGCGGCCGAGAGGGAGGAGTGAATGGAGGTAATAGGAACCCCCAGGGCACCGGCCTTATCCCAATCCACGTCAATGCGGTATTCCGGCACATCCGGCATACTGTTGGGCCGGACTTTGGTAACCCGCGGGTCCCTGGCCACAATTCCCAGGAGCTGGTTCTGCGCCTTCATCAGGGCCTGGTGGCCCAGACCGCCCCGGTCCAGCAATTGAAAATCAAACCCGAGAGACATACCCAGCTCGGGTACAGCCGGTGGCGTAAAGACGAACACTATGGCGTTGCGGATCGCGGAAAGGGCCTTCATGGCCCGGCCCGCAACCGCCTGCGCTTTTTGATCGGTCCGCCGGCGAAGGTCCCAATCCTTCAAGCGGGAAAAGACCATCCCGTTATTTTGCGAACGTCCGGAAAACCCCACGCCGGTTAGGGTCATGGTAGAGTCCACGGACTCGGACTCGTGTTCCATAAAATAGGCTTCAATCTGCCTGGAGATTTCCAGAGTCTGTTCCATGGTTGAGCCGGTCGGCATCATTACCTGGGCCATCACCGCCCCCTGGTCTTCGTCCGGCAGATAAGCGGTGGGCATGCGCACCCAGAAAACCGCCAGGAGGACAAGGATCACCACGAACACGGCCAGGTAGCGCCCTTTTCGGGAAAGGGAATGATCGACCAGCCTCACATAACGATCGCGAAGCCCGAAAAACAGGCGATCAAACCGGAGAAAAAAGGGGCGCAGGAAAAAAACGGCGTTTTCCGCCGGCTCATGCCCGGCCCGGACCGGCTTGAGCAGTTTGGCGCAGAGAACCGGGGTCAGGATCAGGGCCACCACCACGGACAAAAGCATGGAGGAAATGATGGTCACGGAAAACTGGCGGTAGATGACGCCGGTGGAACCGGGAAAGAAGATCATAGGACCGAAAACCGCGGCCAGGACCAGACCGATACCGATAAGGGCGCTGGTGATCTGTTCCATGGACTTGGCCGTCGCTTCCTTGGGAGGCAGCCCTTCTTCGCTCATGATCCGTTCCACGTTTTCCACCACCACAATGGCGTCGTCCACCAGCAGTCCGATGGCCAGCACCATGGCGAACATAGTCAGCATGTTGATGGAGAACCCAAAGAATCCAAGAACAGCGAAGGTCCCCAGAAGCACCACCGGGACGGCGATGGTGGGGATCAAGGTGGCCCGAAAGTTGCCCAGGAAAAGCCACATCACCAGAAAAACCAGGAAAATGGCGATGATGAGGGTCTTGACCACTTCTTCGATGGAAACTTTGATAAAGGGGGTGGAGTCCCTGGGATAGGTGACGGAGATCCCTGCCGGGAAAAAGCGGCTCATCTCCGCCAACTTGGCCTTGACCGCCTCGGCCACATCCAGGGCATTGGACCCTGCGGCCTGACGGATAGCGATACCCACGGACTGTTTTTTGTTGGTGGAAGACTGGATATCATAGACCTCGGAACCCAGTTCGGTGCGGGCCACATCCTTGATCCTTAAAACGGACCCGTCCGGATTGATGCGCAAGGGAATGGCGGCAAACTCCTCAGGCGTGGAAAGCATATTCTGGATCACAATAGGGGCATTCAAACGCTGGCCTTTCACCGCCGGCGCACCGCCCAACTGGCCGGCGGAAACCTCCACGTTGTAGGCCCGGAGCGCCGCGATGACATCCGTCACCGTCAAGCGGTAATCGGTCAACTTTTCCGGATTGAGCCAGACGCGCATGGTATACCCGGCGCCGAATACTTCCACCTCGCCCACACCGGGCACGCGGGCCAGCACCGATTGCAGCGTGGACGTGGCATAATCGGCCAAATCGACCCATTCCAGGCGGCCGTCTTCTGAAATCAGGGAAACGATCATCAGGTAATTCCGTGTCGATTTGGCCACGGTGACCCCCCGGTTCTGCACCACATCAGGGAGGCTCGGCAAGGCGGATTGGACCTTGTTCTGGACCTTGGACCAGGCGATGTCCACGTCGGTCCCCGGGGCGAAGGTCAATTCCAGCCGGGAGCTGCCAGCCGAATCGCTGGAGGAGGACATATAGATCAGATTATCCAGGCCGGTCATTCTTTGCTCAATGATCTGGGTGACGCTGTTTTCCACGGTCTCGGCTGAAGATCCGGGGTAGGAGGCTGAAATGGAAATGGAGGGCGGGGCCATTTCCGGATACTGGGAAATGGGCAGGGCGTAAATGGCAATGACGCCCACGGCCATAATAATAACGGCAATAACCCAGGCGAAAACAGGGCGGTCGAGAAAAAACTTGGATAACATGAAGGGCCTCCGTCAGTTCGCTTTTGCCGGAGAGATTTCGGCCCCGGACGGCCCGCCGGTCCTGTTGTTGGAAGCGTTATAAGGGACCGTCTTGACGGGCATGCCCGGTTTGATCTTCAACATCCCTTCGACTATCACCTTTTCCCCTTCTGCCAGACCGGAGGAAACCAGCCAGGCATCAGCGATGGCCCTATCGAGCGTGAGCTGACGCTGGATGACTTTCCCGGCCGGATCCACAATCAAGGCAAGAGGGGTCCCCCTGGGATCACGGAACACGGCCTGCTGCGGCAGTAAAATAGCCTTTTTCTGGATACCTTCCTGGACCACGGCCCGGACAAACATACCCGGGAGAAGCATCCCCTTCGGATTGGGGAAAACAAGGCGTAAGACGACCGAACCGGTGGTCGGATCCACGGTGATGTCTTGGAATTGAAGGGTTCCCACCAGCGGATATTCGGAGCCGTCTTCCAAAACAAGATCAACCTTTTGTTGACGTTTGCCGTTTCGATCCAATCGCCCTCCCTGCATCCGGCGGCGCAGACGAAGGATGTCGGCAGTGGATTGGGTTACATCCACATACATCGGATCCAGTTGTTGGATGGTAGCCAGGGAGGCGGGTTGATTGGCCGTCACCAGGGCCCCTTCCGTTACATTGGATCTTCCGATACGGCCCGGGATCGGCGCAGTGACGGTCGTATATTTCAGATTGATGCGGGCCGTCTCGACCATGGCCTTCCAATACTGGACATCCGCCTCCACCTGTTTCAGGGCGGCCGAGACATCATCGTAGTCTTGTTGGCTGACCGCTTTTTCAGCCACCAATTCCCGCAGACGATCCGCCTTCAACCGAATAGCCGGTAGATTGGCCTGGGAACGGTTGAGGGCGGCCTGGGCATTATCCTGCGCCGCCTGATAGGAAGCCGGATCAATTTGATAGAGCGGCTGTCCGGCCTTGACTTCAGAACCTTCAGTAAACAACCGCTTCCGGATAATCCCGCTCACCTGGGGACGTACTTCGGCCACCCTGCTGGAAGAGGTCCGTCCGACCATTTCGTTGGTCAGCACTATGGGTTTGGATTGTATGGTTACCACGGCCACCTCCGGCCTACCTCCCCGAGGTGGTCCGTTTTTACTTTTCGATTGTCCGCACCCACCTAAAATCAATAGTCCGGAAAGAAAAGCACCAAGAACGAATAAGTTGGCCTGGTTGAACTTTGGCATACGATCCCTCTGTCTTTAAATTTATTTTAAAAATTGGTATCCCTCATATTTTGATGGCATCCCAGCAGGCCTCGGCCATTTGCTCAAGCAGGGGTTCTTCGAGATTAATGAAGCCCAGGGTGTGGTCACGCACCAGAAAAAATAACGGACCGAAGGTTAGGGAGGCCAATATTCCATTTGGAAATTTTTTTACAATGTTCTCTTCAACACCCTGCTCAAAAATATCCATCAAGAGCGTCTGTCCTTCCGACTTGCCCAAAATTCTTTCCCTTCGCAGGGAAATGCCGTATGGAGAATTATAGTACTGCTCCAAAAACCGAAAATGCAATGGATGTTTTAAAAAATACTGAAGAACTTTCCCGAACAGGTAGAGAAATCTTTCCCGTAGGGGGGCAAAGGCAGGGAAATTCTCCTGGATTTCAAAGGTAATGCGCTTTTCCAATTCTTGATGCAATTCATTAATCAGGACATCCTTGCTTTCGAAATAGGTGTAGATCGTTCCGGCGGCCACCTTTGCTTTTTCCGCAATTTCGGCCATGGGGGCGCCATGAAAACCCTTTTCGGCAATCAGTTCCAGGGCCGCTTCCATGATATTCAATCGTTTATCTAACTTGTTGATAATCTACCCTCTCCATTAATGAATGAATGTTCATTTTTTTATTGTTTCTACTTAATCACTCAAAGGATGTCAAGCATTAATTAGAGGAGAGAAAATGAACCTGACTTTATCAATCTAAAATCCCAAACACCTCTCCGGCAGTATCCAATGTTTTTTCCAGGTCTTCCCGGGAATGGGCCAAGGAAAGGAACAGGGCTTCGAAGGCCGAGGGGGCCAGATACACCCCGCGCCGGCGCATCTCCCGGTAAAAACGGGCATAGGTTTCAGTCGATGCCTTTTGCACCGTTTCATAATCCCGGATAGGGTCGGAGGTAAAAAAAAGGCTGCCCATGGATCCGATACGGGTGGTAGTGAAGGGAATCCCCCTTTCCCGGGCCAGTTCATCCAGCCGACCGAAAAAGAAGGCGGACTCTTCCTCCAGGGCCTCATAGATCCCTTTTCGGGACAGAATATCCAAGGTCGCCAATCCCGCGGCCATGGCTAAGGGATTGCCAGATAAGGTCCCGGCCTGATATACCGGCCCTTCCGGGGCGATCAAGGTCATGATCTCTTTTCTCCCCCCGTAAGCCCCCACCGGCAGGCCGCCGCCGATGATCTTGCCCAGGGTGGTTAAATCAGGCAGAATGCCGAAGCGTTCCTGGGCACCCCCCAGAGAGACCCGGAAGCCGGTGATGACTTCATCGAAAATCAAAAGGGATTGGTATTGTGTGGTAATTTCCCGCAGTCCTTCCAGAAAGCCGGGCAGGGGCAAAACCACCCCCATGTTTCCAGCCACCGGTTCGACGATCACCGCCGCTATCCGTTCCCCCAGTTCCTTAAAAGTCTCCCGCACTTTTTCCAGATCATTATAGGGAAGTGAAAGGGTCAGGGAGGCAATTTCCTCCGGCACTCCCGGGCTTCCTGGAATGCCCAACGTGGCTATTCCAGAACCGGCCTTGATTAAAAAGCTGTCACCATGCCCGTGATAACAGCCGTCAAATTTTACGATCAGGGGACGGTTGGTATAAGCCCTGGCCAGGCGAAGGGCGCTCATCGTGGCTTCAGTCCCGGAGGTTACCAAACGGACCATTTCTATGGAAGGGACCAAGGAGACGATTCTTTCGGCCAGTTCAATCTCGGCCTCGGTCGGCGCCCCGTAACTGGTTCCCTTTTCGGCTGCTTTCCGGACAGCAGCGACTACTTGAGGGTGGGCATGTCCCAGGATCAGGGGACCCCAGGACCCGACATAATCAAGATAAGCCTTCCCATCGGCATCATAAATCTTTGACCCTTCGGCCCGGCTGATGAATAATGGGATAGTCCCCACGGATTTAGCGGCCCGGACCGGGCTGTTGACCCCGCCGGGAATGACTTTTTTCCCCCGCTCAAAAAGGTTTTTCGATATCGGCCATGGTTCACTCATTAAAATACCTCATTGTTGTCTTCTTCAATTCCCTCTGGCTGAACAGCAGTTTATATTCCTTGATCCCCGTTTCCAGGGAAATCTTTTCCGCAATGCGCCGGCAGGCCTCTTCTCCGGAGCCGTGGATCATGGAGAATAGATTATAGGTCCATTTTCCCTGAGGCCGGCGATGATAACAGTGAGTCACTTCCCTGTGGGCGGACATGACCCGGCCCGCTTCGGTGATTTTTTCTTCCGGGACCCTCCAGACTACCATGGCATTGGCGGAAAATCCGGAATTACGATGCCTTAAGGTGGCCCCAAAACGGCGGATAAATCCGTCCTTTTGCAGCCGCCTGATAATTTCCAGAAGTTGTTTCTGAGAAATCCCCAAGGTTTCGGCTATTCCGGCAAAAGGCTGGGTAAGGACAGGAAGGTCTCCGGTTAATTCCCGGATAATCTTTTTTTCCAGTTCAGATAAGCCGTTCTTCTTTTGCGCGATCAAAAATATTTCCGTTCCAGATCCTTGACCAAGGCTTCCATGGCCAGATGAATAGTATTATAGGTATTCAGCAGTTTTTTCCCTTCTGACGTCAAACGCAACCCGCCCTTTTTCCCTTGTTCGACGTCTTTTTCCGCCAGATGAAATCCCAGACGATCTTCCGAGGCCTTTAAACGTCCCCAGGCGGCCCGATAAGACATGCCCATGATTTTTGCCGCCTGGGCCAGGGAGCCGTGATCTTCGATGGCCTGGAGAAGCAGATTCCTTCCTTCCCCGAAAAGGACCCGTTTATCTTTTTCCAGCCAGAGCTTGAATTGGATCTTCATTGGACCTTACCTTTCCGCCCCCAACCCAACCCGGACCAGCCGGAACCCAAATTGAATATCCGAAAATTCCTTATTCGGTCCGGGTTAATTTCCCTTATAAAATAAATTCTAACCAATTTGCGCAGAATTCAATTTCTAAGGGACTAAGGGAAATGGCCGTTTGTTGAATGTGACCCCTTAACGGCTAATTATCATGTCAGGTTTCATCAATAATTGCAAGTCCTGCTCCTTTCCAATTTACTTCCCGGCCGTGTCCATCAAAAGGACCTCATGTCCTTTCCGCCTACCCGGGCCTCCTATCAACTCATTGTATTCAAAACCTTTTTCCTTCAACCAGGCCTATCTCCACCACCCTCTTTTAACAAAAGAAAAGTAACTTTTCCCCTTTGTCCATTTTTTCCTTGCCTTTTTATAAAAAATTTACCTATATTTTAAACTTAAAGAATTATTAAGGAGGAAGTTTTATGGCCGATTTTACCTTAGATGAAGACCAGAAGCAGATACAGGACATGATGCGCAAGTTTGCCGAGAAGGAGCTGCGGCCCATAGCGCGGGACTGTGATGAGAAGGACGAGCT
>JBFMBU010000274.1:0-6223 GCA_040755035.1 Thermodesulfobacteriota bacterium | reverse complement strand
ATGTTGAAGGACGATATCGGCTAAAGGCCAAGGCGATTCCACGTCTTTCAGTATCTCAAATCCATTCCGGGTGTGCGTTTTAATCAATTCAAATTCTATTTGGGTTAGTGTGGTAGGTTTGCTCAAAATTTCGGCCGGTACAGAAAGTTTTCCAATGTCATGGATGGCGGCGGCCATTGAAATACCATCCATTTTTTCCCGGGTCAGGCCCATTTCCCTGGCAATGGCCTCGACTAAAGCGGTTGTTCTTCTCTGATGCCCGGCGGTATAGGGATCCCGGGCCTCCACGGCTGTGGCCATGACCTGAATGGTCGTGCCTACGGCCCGCTGAAGCTGTTCCAGTGTTTTTTGCAGCTTTTCCTCCGCCGCTCGGCGTTCGGTCACATCCCGGGAAATGCCCCGGAAACCTATCACCCGACCGGATTTTTCCCTGAGGCAAGAAATATAATCTTCATAATAACCCAGGCTACCATCCTTGCGGAAGGTTGACATGGGAAGCCATTGATGAGGCTGCCCGGTTTTGAAAACCCGGTTATAGGCCCTGGTAATTTCTTCTACCTCCTCTTCGGGCAGCATGGTCCTGGAATCCAAACCAATCAATTCTTCCCTGGAATACCTTAAGGATTTGGCAAAGGAGTCATTGACAAAGGTGTAATAGCCCTTCAGGTCCGTTTCGTAATAGCCCTCTTCGATTTCCTCCAGGATGGTCCGGTAGCGTTCTTCCGACTCCCGCAAATCCTCTTCCGCCTTTCTTCTATTCTCTTCCTCGGCCAGGTGATCCAGGGCAAAGGAGATATCTCCGACCACCTCCTCCAGCAGATGTATCTCCTGCTTATGAAAGAAATCCCGGCCTTGGACATGAACACAGAGTACCCCCAAGGTTTTTCCGGACAGTTTCAAAGGAAAGGCACCCATGGCTTCGAACCCGATCCGGCCGGCCGCTTCCTGCCAGACGGTATTTTGAAATTCGGTGCTGATGAAGGATTGACCTTCGGTAATGGTTAAGGCAACCGATCCAAAACGGCCATGAGGATCGTCAAGAGGAATTTTCAAATTTTTCAAATAATCGCCTAAATCTCCAAAGCTGTCCACTACGGAAAGGGCTTTCCCCTCTCCATCCAGCCAGCCTATCCAGGCCATTTTGAATTGTCCGAACTCAATGGCGATACGACAGACCGCGGCCAACAATTCCCCCCGGTCCCGGACCCGGACCACCTCCTGATTGACCTGGCTGAGCATGGCGTAAATACGGTTCAGGCGATGAATTTCTTCTTCATGCCTTTTTCGCAGGCTGATATCCTCTATGTGGGTCAGGAAATGAAGGGGCCGCCCCTGACCGTCTCGGAGGAGCCTGGTGGTCACCGAGGTCCAGAGCCAGGGTCCGTCCTTGGTCCGGTAGCGTTTTTCCATGGTCCAGGTATCTTGCTCCCCGGCTAAGAGGCTGCGCACACATTCCCGGCTTTCGGCCAGGTCCTCAGGATGAGTGATATCGGCAAAATTGAGAACCGCCAGTTCCTCCCGGGAATAACCAAGCATCCCGGCCAGGGCCGGATTGACCCGGGTCAATACCCCTTCCGGACTGGTCATGGACTTGCCGATGGGGGCGCTGTCAAAAAAGGTCCGGAACCTTTCTTCGCTTTCTCTCAGGGCTTCGGCCGCTGCTGATTTTTCTTTATAATATAAAGACCGTTGATGACGCCAGACCAGTCCCAGGCCGGCGCCCAGTCCTAAAACCAACAGACCGACAAATACTATTGTTATCCAAAGTCGTTCCTGCAACGGTCCATAGACCTCTTCCAGGTCTAATTTGACCACGATCTTCCAGGGGGTTCCGGGAATAGACCTCAGAGCGGTCAGTACCGGTCCCCCGCGCAGGGCCTTACCCTCAAAAATACCTTCTCGGCCCAGGGCGGCCTGAACGGCCGGGATTTCGGTCCGGGACAGGGGCAGGTGCAGATTGAGGGCAGCGTTTTTGTGATAGCGAAGGTCATTCAAAAAAACAACCTCATTTCCCTCCCGGCGCACCAGTTGGGTCTCAGCCGTCCGGTTCAGGGTCGGCCAGCGCTGCAAAAAGGGATAGAGATAGGTCTGAGGATCGATGCGCAGAACCAGCACCCCCAGGGGCCTGCCGCCTCCCTCCAAATCACGAATAGGCATTAAAAGATCCAGATGAGCCGGCAGATCAGAGTTTTCCCGGTGAAGGTCAGCCCAGACCACCTGTCCTGAAGTCAGAGTTTCCGGGACCCGTTTTATCATTTCCGGGCAGGGAACCAGGGGAGAATCAGGGATCTTCAGGCCCACCTTCCTGCTGGAATCGAGCAATAAAACAGCCTCAAAATCCTGACCGATCCGCACTTGATGCAGCCAGCTCCACAGTTCTTTTTCCAGAGAGGTATTCCCGGGATTTTTCAGGTAGCGTCCGACCAGCCTGGTAAAAGTGATATGATTGAAGAGGACATTGGCCTCTCCCAGCCTTTCTTTGTGCCAGCGGGTGATGTCTTTGACCTTGATATCGGCCACAGCGGCCAACTGATGTTCCATCCGCAGACGCTGACTTTTTTTCTGTCCCTGGTAATAATACCACCCGGCCAGAATGATCCCTATGGACAGAAAAACAAAAATCAGGACCAAAGTGAATACGGTCCGTTTCTCATCTCGAAATTGTTCCAACATCAAAAAAACTCCTTGAAATTATCATGTAGCCATAGATTCGACTACCATTTTTGACAACGGTTTGCTTTTCATTCCGAAACGGCAATCCGGTTCCTGCCCTCGGCCTTGGCCCGGTACATGGCCCGGTCGGCATTCTTAATCAAAGTCGCTCCATCCACACCGTCTTTTGGATAAAGGGCCAAGCCGATACTGGCCGAAACCTGGACGGTCCCACCTTCTAAAACCATCGGCTGTTGAAAAACCTCTAATAACTTTTCGGCGATCCGTTGGGCATCGGGTACCTGCCCGGTGTCGGGCAAGAGAATCATGAATTCATCACCGCCCATCCGGGCTACCGTATCGCTTTTCCGCAGGAAGTTAAGCAACCTTTGCCCCATCTCCTTCAGTAATCGGTCTCCCTGTTGATGCCCGTATTGGTCGTTGACCTCCTTGAAGTTATCCAGATCGATCATCATCAGAGTCAAACCCTGTTTGTTTCGGCCGGCCTGGGCCAGGGCTTGTGATAAGCGGTCGTGAAACAGGACCCGGTTGGGCAGACCGGTCAGCGAATCCTGAAAAGCCAGACGGCGGATCGTTTCTTCCGATTCTTTTCTCTGGGAGATATCCATCAAGCTGCCCAGGGTGGCCTTGAACCCCTGGTATTGGATGGAGGTCACTGTTTCCAATATCCACATGATCCTCCCATCTTTCCCGACGACCCGGAATTCATACGGTTGGTGTCTTTCTCCCCGCAGCATCTTTACGGCGTTGGTTCTGACCTCAGACCGGTCATCCGGCTGAACCAAATTAAGCGGGGAAACGGTTAACAGCTCTTTTTCCCGAAAACCGGTGATCCTTTCGAATTCGGGATTGGCCATCTTTATTTTCCCCTCCTGGGCGATATAAGTACCGATTGGCGATTGGACGAACAGGGTCCTGAAGAGTTTTTCCATCTCCTCTCGTTCGGCTATTTCTACCTGCAGGGCCTTATTGGCCTGATACAGTTCATCGGTCCTGACTTTGATTCTTTCCTCCAAATCGGTGTGGATTTGAATAAGGGCGTCTTCCGCCCTCCTCCGCACTTGAATCTCGTTGCGTAAACGCCTCGGGACCCGCTGATCCCGGGCCAGAACCATCAGCCCCAGGGTTTCACCGCTTTTACTCAGAATGAAGGACCAGGTTATCCGGACCGGGATCAGTTCCCCGTCTTTGGTCTGAAAGGCTGCCTCTCTTTTTAAAGCAGCAGAATCACTCTCCGTCAGGGGACGGCCGGCTTCTTCCCATACCCCTTCATCCCGACAGATTCGGCTGATCGGTTGCTGAAGCAATTCCTCTTCCTGATAACCCAAAATCTTTTCCACCTGGGGATTGATCTGGCTGATCAATCCTTCCTGGTTGGTCAGGATCAGCATATCACTCATGCGGCTGATGATTTCCTCGGCGGCAACGGCCGGGGTCATGACCATGAAGCGATATTGGACTATGGCTTTCCAGGCCCCATAAACCCAGAAGAGTCCGAAAAGCGGGGCCAGGGAGGGCAGGACGGTTATCTTAAGAAGAGGCAAAACCAGATTACTCAAGGTCCCCAAACCAAAAAATAAACCCACGCTGCCTATAAAAATTCGGGCCTGTTTTTGTTGAAGGCGGGAGAGGGAACCTTTACCCCAGCGGTAGAGCAGGAAAAGCCCGGTTAAGGCCGCCGCGGAATAATTTATGGTATGCAACCAAAGCCAGAGGGAATCCGGGGAAATCACCTCAACCCAGCCGATTTCAGTCCGAGTGAAATCCGTGGCGGTTACCACCCCGGTCCAGGTCCGAAGCAAAACGGTAATACCAGGGAGATAGAGGAGCAGGTAAGACCACCACCGCTTTAAAAAACGGTTTTGCTCGGTCAGGACCAGGACCAGATGGAGCCCGATGCCTCCGATCAGGCACCAGGCCGGGGCCGACAATTTGAACCAAAACCAGGCCGCTTCCTTATCCGGAGCGGAAAAGACAAAGGCGTAAAAAAAGGCCCACCAGGCCAAATCCACACACAACAGCAGGAAAAAACGGTTGATCCTTGACCGGGGATCCAGGTTGAGGGCATACAACCCCACATAGAGATAAACCGCAAACGATAATAAGGATACCAGTGATAAGGGTGCCACCGATCCGTTCCTGTCTCCAAAGGCCTTTCGTTATATTTTCAGGGTTTCTTTGATTCGTTACTTTTCCGATCCGATAAACCTCTCAACCCGATGCGAGTTTGTTTCTCCCCGAAAAAAAAAGAAGGTCCCCCGGCAAATCGACCTCAAAAGAATCCTGAGGGCTTTCAATGACCTGAACCGGAAAGCCGTGTTCCAGGGCCCGGAGTTGTTCCAGTTTTTCGGCCGACTCCAGCATCCCTGTGGGTAATCGGGAAAAAACTTTAAGAAAGGAAAAGGGATAAGCATAGATTCCCAGGTGTTTATAATAAGCCGGCCCTTCCTCTATCTCCCGGTAAAAGGGAATCGGTGACCTGGAGAAATAAAGGGCCTGTCCGGATTGACTAAAAACCGTTTTGACATGTTTGGGGTCGGGAATCTCCGAAGGATCGGAAATACGATAGACCAGGGTGGACATGAGCCACTCCGGATGGGCCTGATGTTCGGCGATCAAATCCACTACCGCTTCCACCGGCAGAAGGGGCTGGTCCCCCTGGCAATTGATAACCAGGGTCTCCGGTTGAAGTTTTAATAGGTCGGCAGCTTCAGCGACCCGGTCGCTTCCGGAGCGATGATCGCCGCGGGTCATGACCACTTCAGCCTTGAATGCCGTGGACGCCTCGGCAATACGCAGGTCATCGGTAGCCACGGCCACTAAGGAAACGCCGGGGACGCGCTTGGCCCTTAAAATTACCTGGCCGATCATGGGCAGGCCGTTGATCAGGGCCAGGGGCTTGCCCGGAAACCGCGTCGATTCATAGCGGGCGGGGATGATGATCACCGCTTGGTTATTTTTTTCCATAATTCTTTAGCGCTCATAACCTTGTTTTAGATACTTGATACTTGATACTGGATACTGGATACTGGATGCTGGATACTGGATACTGGATACTGGATACTGGGTGCTGGATTGGCTTTACCAAGAATCCATTATAGGCGTTCGATCCAGCATTGGTTTTTGGGTCTTACCCAGTATCGAGTATCGCTTTTCGTTTTTATCCAGTATCAGGTATTATTTCTCGCTTATATGGCTCTTGGTAACTGATTGAATGAGCAGGTTTAACTTTTTCCCCAAAATTTCCAACTTGTCATGTAACGACCTATATAAATTATCGTCCGACAGTGAACCGGTTTCAAAGAGTGTCTCCAAATGATCAATGGTCTCATCATTAGAAGCCATAGCAAAACCTAAATATCTCAAAAACTCCTGCTTATATCTTCTTCGGCCGTACCCTTCTACAATTGTAGATTTTACCGATTTTATTGATCGTCGAATCTGACTTCCTTCCTCATACATTTCAAATTTGGGCAGTTCGGTCAAGGTCATCTTATGAATTTCCACAGTAAGGTCCTTAGCTAAGAGCCAAACATCCAAATTTTTATAA
>JBFMBU010000273.1:0-10291 GCA_040755035.1 Thermodesulfobacteriota bacterium | reverse complement strand
CCTCGTTAATAAACCAAACCAGGCCATAGACCAGAAGCCCGGTCAAGAATCCGAACAAAGGGCCGAGAATGAGGGACCCCAGAAACCATTCATACATCCTCTGCGCTGCCTGGTAGCCGAGGGTGTTCAAGGAGAATTCGGTTAAAAACCGGCCTTTTCGTAAGTAGTACCCCAGTTCGATACAAAGGGCCGGCAAAAGAGGAAAATTGCCCACTTGACTGGTGCTCAGGGCCGCCAGTTTGTTGAGACGGAAAAAACTGGCCGTGATCAGGACCGTCAAGGTCCACAAGCCTATCAAGGGCAGGGTCCCGACCATCACCCCCATGCCGGCCGAGAGGGCCAAGGTCCTGGGGCTGGTGTTTCGTCGCAGCAGTACCCGAATGGATCTAAGGGGGTGAAGAATAGAAACCCGCTCCAGGTCCTCTTTCCGGGGTCGAAACCGCTTATGGGGGAAAGGAATGACGGCCCGGAGGGTAAGCCGGGTATTGAGCAAAGAAATGGCCAGGTTATCTTTAAATAATTTAAAATGGGAAACCCTCTCTGCCGCCGGGGGATAATGGACCGAAATATCCACTTCCCTGAATTCCAAACCGGCCCAGGCCGCTTTGACCAGGACCTCCACCTCAAAGGCGTACCTTTTCTGGTGCAGGCACAACCAGTTCAAAATCTCCACCGGATAGGCCCTGAACCCGGTCTGGGTATCATTCAGGACCTGGCCGGTCTGGACCCTGAACCAAAAATTGGAAAAGCCCCTTCCGAACCGGGAAAGGATGGGGGTGGAAGGCTTGTCAAAAATCCTCCGGCCGACAATAACGGCCTGAGGGGTTTCCCGGATCAAGGGAAGAAAACGCAAAAAATCAGCCGGATCATGCTGTCCGTCGGCATCCAGGGTCACCAGATGACTCATCCCTAATTTTTCCGCCTCCCGGGCGGCGGTCATAATGGCCGCGCCTTTCCCCTGATTTACCCCGTGGCGGATGATAGGGAGATCGAGGCCGGAGAGGGTCTCCACCCCTTTGTCCGTACTGCCGTCGTCCACAATCAGGACCTGGGCCCAGACGGACAAAGCGCGTTCGGCCACCTGGCGTAAGGTTTTCCCGTGATTGAAAACCGGGATAACCAGGAGAATGCTTAACTCCCGGGATAAGGGATCAGTCGTCATTTTCAATCCCTGAGGTTGAGGATCGAAGTCCAAGACGTCTATCCGTCCGGGCAAAACGAAGAAAAGCGGTCAGGTTGCCAAAAAATCTCTTCCAACTGTCCGGGGAACGCCAGACCATGGCCGCATAATTCAACAAGGTCCGGGGTCGCAGAAAATGTTTCTTGTAAAATTGTTGAAAAAGGTCTTCCAGCAGTTCCCTGGTCATTCCTCTGGGAAGGAAAAGAAAATGCATGCAGTCCATTCTTTCCCAATCTTCATCAAAGGTCCCCAGTTCCCCGACCTTTTCATAAAGAGGCGTACCGGGAAAGGGGGTGAACTTGGAAACATTGAGGTCGTCGATGGGCAGGGAAAAGACATAATCCATACTCTTGCGGATGCTCGATTCCGTTTCCCCGGGCAAACCGATCATTAAAAGTCCCTTGACCCGTATCCCGGCCTTTTTGATCATCCGGATTTTTTCAGCCAGCATCTCCAGGTCGGCGTTTTTTCGATGCCGGGCCAGGAGCGCTTCATCCCCGGTCTCAATGCCCAGGCTGATCATCCAGCACCCGGCGCCTTTCATGGCCTTCAGCAGCTCGACATCGATATGCTCGGCCCGGACCGCGCAATTGAAGGTCATCCCCAAAGGCCGGTCCATCATCCTGCGGCAGAAATCCTCCACTCTTTGGCGGTGAAAGGTGAACTGGTCGTCATAAAAATTGACATGACGGATACGGAAACCGGCCTGGAGATAGTTCAGGTGTTCGTAGAGATATTCGGCGGAATTGAAACGGTAGCTGCTTCCGAAAACGGATCGGTCGCAATAGCTGCAGGCATAGGGGCAGCCGCGGGAGGAAAGACAGCTGGTATTGGGGACCGTGGGATAATTAAAAATCGGCAAGGTGTAGGCCTGAGGGAATCCTTCCAGTTTTTCATAAGCAGGAAAGGGCAGGGAATCCAATTCCACCCCCTTTTTTCGATAGCCGTTGAAAACGGGGCCTTCCCCCGGATCACGATAGGCCAGGCCGGGGACAAAGGTCACGGCCGGGAATTGCCCCTCGCTGAAAAGCAATTCGGCTAAGGTCTCTTCTCCTTCGCCAACTACGGTAAAATCGACTTCAGGATAATCCGCGAGTATCCTGGTCTTAAGGGCGGAGACATGGGCCCCGCCGAAAACAGTCCGGATTCCCGGCAGGGTCTCTTTGGCTAAGCGGGCAATGCGGACACCGTCCAAAAATCCGGAGGTAGTACAACTGAAACCGATAAACCCGGGGGTTTCTCTAAGCAAATAATCCCGCACCAAGTGGTCGGAAAAGGGTCTGGCGAAATAATCAACGATGGCGGCTTCCAGGTGGTGTTGCCTCAGATAGGCAGCCATGCTGGCCAGACCGAGGGGGGGCATGATGTTGGCTACCCGGGAAATATCCTGACCGGCCGAGTCCACCCGGTATCCCAGGGGATGGACCAACAGGATTTTATGGTAATGTAAACGGCTCATCGTATCAGCGGTTTTTCCGGCCTTTTTTAAAAGAAACCAGCTTGTCCCAAAGGGGTCCCCGAAAACCGAAGCGGTTCAGGATCTCGAGTTTTTGCCGACCGGCCGAGGGGGGGAAGACCCGCTGTCTTTGATGTTTGAAGGCCTCGCTAATGGCCTCATTCATTTTTTGTACATCCACTGCCGGTGAAAAATAAAATACCGGTTTCAGCAGTGAATCTTGGGCCCCGATAACACCCTCCTCAACAGCCCTTCGCTCCAGCAGAGTACCGGGAAAAATGCGTACTCCGGAAAAACCCAGGACCACACAGTTGGTCAGCCCTTTGATGTTTTCCAATCCTTCCCGCACGGTCCGGTCCGATTCCCCGGGTCCGCCGAACATGACATAATGGACGCAGGGAATTTCCTGGCCCAGACAGATGTTGTTGAATTCCACCACCTCATCAAAATGAAAAGATTTATTCAACCCCTCCAAGGTGGCCTCGCTGGAAGCGTCGGTGCCCGATTCCACGGCATAGAGACCGGAACGTTTCAAAAGCTGTAATTCCCTTTCCCCGGTCCTCCCCGGCTGGAAAAAAGCCGACCAGGGTAGGCCGGTCTCTCTCCGTATCAATTCTTCGGCGATGGCCAGATAATGCTCACCGGGATCATTAAAAACCGAGTCGGTGAAAAAAACGGTCTCCACCCCGTAATCCTTTTTCAATCGGATCACATCCTCCACCACTTCTTCCGGGCGGCGCAGCCGGTAGCGGTTCCCTTCCAGGGAGGGATAGGTACAATAAGCACAATGATGGGGGCAGCCCCGCTTGGTGCGCATTCCGACCATGCGGCTGGTTTCCGCATAATGCCTGATAATGGTTTGATCCCAGCAGGGAGAAATATGGGTATCCCCGGTATCCAGGGAACGGTTCTCCTGAAATATTTTCGGCAGCGGATGCCCTTGTTCAAAGCGACCGATCCAGTCGCAAAACAAAAACCCGCCGTCCCCTACAATCCCATAATCAGCCCCGACATAGGACAAAATCTCTTCCGGCATGATGGAAAAGGCCGACCCTCCCACTATTACCGGGACCCCGACCGTTCCTTTGATCCGGCGAATGATTTCCCGGTCCTTATGCAAAGCCCAGGATTCCTCTGAAGTAAAGGAATCCACATTGTCGATATTGCGCAGGGAAACCCCGACGAAGTCCGGTCCGAAGCGCTGCAGAGCTTCATCCAGGCGGTTAAAGGACTGTCCTTCGGTCAGAAAGTCAAACTGCTTCACCCGGTGTCCGGCGGAAATCAGGGCCGCGGCCACAATAGACAGGCCCAGAGGGTAAACCGCATAGGGGTCGGTCATGGTATTGGTGGATAAAAGGAAAATACGACTCATGAAGTCTCAGCCTTTTTTTGGAAACCCCGCTTCCTCCTCGTGTCATAGCGCCGGTAGGTACCGTCGTCCATCTCCCGGCGAATGACCTTTTTGAAAAGCTCTCCCATCCGCAGCTGATAACCGCCTCCCTGATAAAAGGTCTCCCAGGCGTAATAATACATTTCCTGCAGCTTTTCCGGGGTCATCCGTTTGGGTTGAAATACCACCTTGTCCGCCGTATAGTCGATCCAGTGGTTGCTCAGGAGGCGACCTTCTTTTTCAAACTGGGCTCGGATCGGGGAATGGGGGAAAGGGGTCAAGATGGTAAATTCGGCCATATCCACCCCGATCTCCAAAAGAAAATCGACCAGCCGCTTGATGGTATCCTCGTCCTGGTCATCGGTACCCAGAATAATGGTCCCTTCGATGGCGATACCATGGTCCTTAAGCCGTTTGACCCGATTGCGGATCACCTCGGCCGTGTTAAAAATGGCCTGATAAACATACCAGGCACCGGCCTCGGCCGCCCGGGAAAGGACCTGATCGTCATCCAGAACGGGATGGGAGACCCATTTCTTTTTCAGGGGAACCATGGCCTGAAATAAATCCAAAAGCCATTGTTTATCCTGGGCCAGAGAGTTGTCGACGATGAACAGGCGGTTATTGGGAATGGCGGCCATTTCATCGATGACCCGGTCAATGGGCCTGGGGCGAAACCGGCGCCCCCCCAAAAAAGCCGTACAGCAGGGGAAACAGTTGAAGCGGCACCCCCTGGAGGCATGGACCAGATCGAACATCTGCACCCCGCGGTAATTATAAAGGGACCGGTTAAGAATTTCCCTTCGCCCCCGGCCTACCAGCCGGATGTCCGGAAAATTATTCATGTAGTCATATACCTTTTTCAGACCCCCTTGTTTGAGATCGGAGAGGACCTCGGCAAACCTGCCTTCCACTTCTCCCAAAAAAACCGAATCGCCATGGTTCATCACCTCTTCACTGTGAAGCATGACCGCGATCCCCCCAAAAAGAACAGGGATCCCTATTTCCCGATATTGACGGGCGATCTCGAAGGCCCGGGGGAGCTGGCTGGTAAGCATGACCGAAAGGGCGGCTAAATCAACCGTTGGATCAATGGAAAACTCCTGGACATTTTCATCAATAAAGGTTAACTCGATTTCCTCCGGTATTTCTGCGGCCATGACCACCGGCCCATGGGGCGGGAGATGAAATTCGGTCTGCCCTTCCAGCTTGGGCCAGGTGGGATAGATAAGGGTCATTTTCATAAGACTACCTGTCCTTCTTACTTTGGAATCCTTCTCATCAAAACTTATTAAATTTAAACAAACCTTTTACTGCATTGTTCAGCCAGTCGGGGAAGATCCTCCGTTTCATTTCCTTCATAACAAATAGGACCTGAAATCTCTTTGGTCAAGCTGCCATAGACTTCCCCTTCGGGTTCCCCCTCCTTTTGCAGGACGAAAAATAAGGCCCCGGTCAGGGATCGGTCCTTTAGTCCCAGTGAGGGCAAAGGCCCGGTATCGCACATCCCGACCAGAACCGCCGGGAAGAGACCGGCAGCAAGGATTTCCATGGCCATGTGCAATCCGGTGAGGCCGGAAAGGATTTCTTCATGGAGCACATAGCTGGGACCGCTAAGCCCGAATTGAAGAGCGGCCTCCCCCAGAAAGGTATTGGACAAAGTATAGGCGAAAAGGTTGGGGCTGGCCAGCTTGCCGCCTTCCGGAATGACGGTATCATAGTAGTCGGCATCGGTTTCCAGGCAACCGTAGACGGTGGAAGTTATGACGGCAATATTTCTCAACTCCTTCCAGGAGGCCAACCCGGCATCCTGCAAAGCTAAAGCGATACCCGCCAGTCCCAGACGGGAATAGCGGTCCATTCTGCCGAAGCGGGGCATGGGATTGGGAAAAACCTGTTTTGAGGAAAATGTAACAGGAGCACCGGGGATACCGGGCCGATAGACGACCCTTCGTCCCCGGCCGAGTCCGGCGCTGTTCACCCAACCCATCCCGGTAATAACTTGTTTCATCTCTCCTGGCCCCGTTTCAGCAGGATAGCGGCGTTAATGCCGCCGAACCCTGAATTAGTGGTCAGGAGATACTGTCCTCTAAAGTTTTGAGACCGGGAGCTGACCAGCCCTTCCGCCCCTTGTTCCGGGCAAATCAGTCCCACAGTGGGCGGAAGGCATTGCTCGGCCAGAATTTTTGTCCCCAGGGCAATTTCTATACCCCCGGCGGCCCCAAAGGTATGCCCGAGACACCCTTTCCCTGAATAAAGGGGAGGACATCTCTCTCCGAAAACCGACCGGAAAGCCGTCAATTCCATGAGATCGTTGTGAACGGTCCCGGTACCATGGGCGCTGATTCCGGCCACCGCTTCTTTTTCCACCCCGGCCGATTTCAAAGCTTCTTTAACCGCTCGTATCAACCCGCCTCCGTTACGGTCCGGGGCGGTAATATGCCGGGCGTCATTGGATAGGCCGCTTCCGGCCACTACAGCCAGTTGAGGCCGCCCCAATTCCTTCCCCTTTTCTGCGCTCATGAGCAGGATAAAGGCCGCCCCCTCACCGATGGAAAGACCGGCTCGCTCCCGATCAAAAGGCCGGCAGGGAAAGGGGGAGAGGACCTGCAGGGCCGAGAATCCGGAAAACACAAACTCAGTGAGCACGTCCAGGCAGCAGATCAGAACGGAATCCTCAATTCCAGAGGCAATCAAGGATGCCCCCTGGGCGACAGCCACAGTGGAAGAGGCGCAGGCGGCGCTGATATTTATGGGTCTCCGTTTGATACCCAGGCGGTTTGCGGCCTGTTTACCCAAGGACGCGGTTAAAAGGTCTTCGGGTATAGCCGCCTGCCCTTTTTTTATTTTTTCCAGGTTGTCGATCCCGGCCTTGGTTGAGGCGGTTATCAATAGTGTGCTCTCCGGGACCCCGGGCGTTACCTGGTCCAGTAGCAAGTCCAGGAGTTTCCGGATGATTGAAGAGCTTCCCCCGGGGTTCAGCGCAGGGATAAAGGCCCCGATCCCGGCCCTATAGCCTTCAACCGGAAAGCGATCCAGGGGACGGATGGCGGTGTACCCCTTCATCAGGGTCTTCCAGGTGGACTCCAGATCCGGTCCGGCGGCAGTCACCACCCCGGCATTTATGATCCGAACCTCTCTCAAGAAAATACCCCCGCCCGCCAATTTTCACGGAAGGCCTGGTAGAAGGGCGGCGGAAGAAGCAGGAGCTGCTGCTCCTGGTTGAGGAAAACCTGAACCGTGTATCCGCTGGTTGACAGACGGTTCTCCATATTCCAGATCAGAAACTCCATATTGATCCGTGCGGCTTCGGTCCAATGAAGAATACCTTCGATAATAAAAGGTTCGTTAAATTTTAAAGGACAATAATAATCGGCGTGCATAATACGTATGGGGGCCACCACGCCATGGGCATAAAAATCCAGGTAGCCGATACCGTATTTTTCCCCTGCCGCACAACGGGCGTCTTCGAAATATCCCGCATAACGGCCGTGCCAGACGATTCCCAGCGGGTCCACCTCTTCAAAACGCACCTTTCGTTCAACTCGCACCCGCAGGGGTTCAGGATTTCCCGCTGGAGATGGAAAATAGGACTTTCTCATAATGTCAGTACCTTTATTATAATATTAGCATCCCTTTTCATCAAATGACATCAAAAAGGTTGCCGCTTGCTGCTCTTCTACCTTCAGGGTAGCTTCGACCAACTTTTTCCCTTTGCTTTCTTTGTTTCGGAAACGGACCTCGATCCTTTGATCCGGGAATATCTCCTTCTGGAACTTGGCTTTTTCCAACCTTTGAATCCGGAGAGGTTCGCCCGAAACTTCTTCAACCATGGTCAGTACGATTATGATTTGAACTACCGCCGGTAAAACGGGGTGACCGGGAAAGTGACCGGAAAATCCGATAAAATCCGGTGAAAAGCGATAAAATGCCCTACAGGCCCCCTCCCCTGTCTGTTCAATCGCGGTCAAGGCCGCGGCCCGGATGGACGATTTCAGATCAGCCACTTTTCACCTCCCCCTTGGGTTGAAAAAAGGCCGGGATGACCCAAAGGGCAGCAGGGATCGTCCCGCACATACCCAGAAGGACCGTGATCCCCATTGAAAAAAGAGCGGGATGATCCGCCAGGGTCAAAGCCCCCATTCCTATCAGGCTGGTCAATCCACTCAGCAATACGGCTTGCCCGGTATGGGCCTCCTGCCCTTCAGAAATTCGGCTGACCATAAAAATCCCCAGATCAACGCTCAAGCCGATAACCAGAATCGTGGCCATGATATTGAACAAATTGAAATCAATGCCCCGCCAGCCCATGAGGCCGAACATAACCAGTAGTCCGCTGACCGCCGGTATCAGTGAGTAAACCACTTTGCTTAGGGTACGAAAAAGCACAAGCAGGAGAATAACGACAAACAGGAAAGCGGTAAGGATATACCGATAAAAATTCCTGTGCATGGCCCGGCTGATGGTCTGATTAAATCCGGTCTGGGAAATGAAGCGGGCCTGAAAAGGTAAAAGGCGGTCATCACTGAGCCAGGCGGCAACCTCCCGGGTGTCCGGCACCAGGGTTAAGACCCGGACCCTTCCCTCTTCGCTCTGCAAAAGGGATTCCAGCAAGTCGCCGAGCCCGGCTTTTTCCAGGCCTTCCTTAGTAACCGGTTTGGGTTCCGCCTCCCAGCGCTTAAAAAAAGGGACGAAGGCCTGGGCGGAAAAACCGGCCTTGTCTCCTTCCTGAATCAGCAGGCGGCGGACCTGGTCTTGTGTCTTTCGCTCCCAAAAAGCCTTCCAATCCCGGATGTTTTTTTGCTGGGTGGCCATCGACGGTAAAATGGGCGCCAGGCTGATCATATGATCTTGAGGCATTTTTCCCTTCATGTACTTGAATAATCGGTCATTCCTAAGCAGAACGGATTCCAGATCCCGACCTTCGATAAAAACCATGGCCTTGCCCCTGAAATCCCCCCAGTTATTTTTGAAGGTTTCCTCTGTCTGACGCAGGGCTGCGGGGACCTTATTCACCGCTCGCATGTCCCCGTTAAAAACCAGCCTGGTTCCCTGCCAGAGACAGAAAATCATGACCAGACCCCAGAGACCGACGATGACCAGCCGCCGGGATCTTTTTCGTTTCCCCGGGGTTAGGGGAGTAAAGGTCCCTTTGGCCGGAGATACCCCCTGAAGAAAATGGGGCAGGACCAAAAGGGAAAAGGCTAAGGAGGCCAGGATCCCGAAAAGGGAAAAAAGGGCGATTTGCCTCTGGCCGGGGAGATCGGAAAAAAAAAGGGCGCTGAAGGCGGCCAGGGTAGTCAGGCCGCTGAAGAGGACCGGGCGGGATATCCCGGCCACGGCTCCTCCGGAAAAACGGCCCTGATTTCTTAAAGAAAAAAAAGTAAAAATGGGGTAGTCATCGGCAATGCCCAGCAGCACCGAACCGAAGGCAAGGGTTATGGCCGAGATGCCCTGGTACACGGACAACACCCCGGCTGTGGCTACCAGGATCACCGAGGAAGGGACCAGGAAGACAAAAATCGCCCTCCAGCTGCGCATGAAAATAAACAGCAAAGCCAGGATGGTTACGGCCACGCTGCTTAAGATGAGATAAAGGTCTTTCTTAATCGATTCGGCATTGGCCTGGGTGTAAACGTGCCCGCTGATGAAGGAGACCCGGATCCCGGGCGAAGTCAAACGATCAATGGTTCTCTGAGTATAATCAACCAACTGTTTTGATCCGGAGGAATCGGTGATGGAAATGGGGGTGTCGGCTGCCAGCAAAGCCTTACGGCCGTCAACGCTGACGAAATGGCGGCCCTTCAGCACCAGCCCCTGAAAGAGATTCATCCTTCGCAATTTATCCGTAATGACTCCAAGAAAACCCAGGGGATCTTCCTGCAGGAGGGTTTTCATCACCCAACCCTCCGTCGAATCCAATTTTGAAAGCATCTCCTTAAACCGGGAAGCGATGCCCTCTCCGGAGAGGCCCTCCCTGATTTTTTCAAGGTCCTCATCGGTCATCAAGGCCGGAGCGGCATCAAGCAGAAAGGCGAAAAAATCATCCGCTGTGTCCATTCGAGGTCCGCTGACCACCCGGGAGTAAAATGGCCCCTTAAGCGCTGCGGCCAGGGCATCAGCCGTCGCCGTCAGCTTCCCTGTTTCCACCTTGGGGCCGGCTTCGAGGGTCAATACCACTTTTTGCATAAAAGGGGCCTTTTGCAGAAGCCGAAAATCTTCTCCCGCCTTGGAGGCTCCGGAGGGGAGCAAAGGCCGCAAGTCT
>JBFMBU010000272.1:0-2069 GCA_040755035.1 Thermodesulfobacteriota bacterium | reverse complement strand
GAGATGGCCAAACACTATGTTCTTGACGTACTTGGCTGCATGGCCGGAGCCTCGAATGAGAAGCAAGCGGAGATAGTTATTGATGTGTTAAAGAACGAAGGCGGAAGCCCTCACAGCTCAGTGGTTGCAAAGGGTTTCAAGACATCGGTCATGAGCGCGGCGTTTATCAATGGAACCATGGGGCACATATACGATTTCGATGACGATCATCGGGAAGGCACCATGCACCCGTCAGTGGCGGTGTTCCCGGGCGTGTTCGCTCTCGGGGAAAAACTGAAGGTCAGTGGCAAGGATTTTATCCGCGCTTTGGTGTTGGGTCTGGAAGTCATGATTCGTTTAGGCGAGTCATTTCTCGGCAAGACCTACTATCAGGGGTTTCACCCCACCGGAACATGCGGCGTATTCGGCTCCGCCGCAGGGTGCGCACAAATTTTAGGCCTGGACCTCAAACAGACCTCATATGCCCTGGGGCTGGCGGGCAGTTTTCCTGCGGGAACACTGGAATGGGCCACTGAAGGTTCATGGCAGAAGCCGCTCCAGGCAGGCAATCCAGCCATGGATGGGGTCCTGGCCGCGTCGCTGGCCGAGAAGAATTTTATAGGAGCGCGCACCATCTTTGAAGGTCCCATGGGCTTTATCCGCGCCTATTCCCATAAGGATACCTATGATTATGGACGGATTACGGACACCCTGGGGAAAAAATGGGAAATGAAAGATACGAGCATCAAAGTTCATGCCTGTTGCCGCTTTGCCGCTCCGGTGGCCGATTGCGCCCTCGATCTCTACCGGCAGGGAGTCAGGGCTGATAATGTTGACCGGGTAGTAGCAAAGGTGAGTAGTTGGGCATTGCGAGCTTTAACAGTACCGTCGGAAAAGAAATATCGGCCAGAGACGCATGTCGACGCTCAATTCAGCTTACCCTATGTGACGGCGGTTTGTATTTGTAAGAATCGATCAGGGGTGATCGAATTCAAGAAGGAGACATTCACTGATCCCAAGATCCTGGAAATTGCGGCAAAAGTTACCGCGGAAACTGATCCCAAAGCGGATGAACTCTATCCAAAATCCTATCCTTCCACCCTGGTTGCTACTCTGAAGGACGGCAGAACGGTCGAGGCTCATGTGGACTTTCCCAAAGGCGACCCGGAAAATCCGGCCTCCTATGAAGAAATCAAGGAAAAATTCACCATCCTTACAGAGAAGATCTACGACAATGCCCGGCGAGAAAAGATTTTTGAACAAATCAAGCAACTTGAAAGGCTGGATGATATTTCCAAGCTGGCTGATTTAGTGAGATAAGAGAAATTAAGAAGTCAACTCTCGAGGAACAGGAGGCTGGGGCAATGAGGTTGAAGGGAAAAGTGGCCATGATCACCGGCGGCGCACTGGTTATTGTAAAGGATATTGCCCTGACCTTCGCCAAAGAAGGGGCCGATATAGCGATCATTGACCTGAATGCAGAGGGTCTGGCGCAGACAGCGCAGGAAATCAGGGGCTTGGGTCGTGAAGTCCTTGAGGCCAGGGTGGACATTTCCAAAACTGAGGAAATTAGCAGATTCGTAGATCAAATTATGGGACGTTTTGGAAAGTTGGATGTTTTGGTCAACAACGCAGCCTTCATCATATATAATAAATTCTTAAAATTTGAAGAAAACGACTGGCAACGGGTGTTAAATGTGACCCTCACCGGGACTTTTTTATGCGGTCAGGCGGCAGCCCGGGAAATGGTCAAAAACGGCAAGGGAAGAATCATAAACATTGCTTCCCTGGCAGGGGAGTTCGGCATTGACAGGGGCTGCGCCTATGCGGCCGCCAAAGGTGGAGTTATCGCCCTCACCAGGGTTATGGCCCTGGAATTGGCGCCCTATGGAATAAATGTCAATGCCATCAACCCCGGACCGGTTGATACGGAGAATTTGCGGGCTATCCTTACTGACAAGGAGATAGAGGCAAGAGCAAGCAAGATACCTCTGGGACGCTTCGCCAGACCGGGTGACATAGCCAAGGCCGCTCTTTTTTTAGCCACGGAAGACTCTGACTATTTTACCGGACAAATGCTGCGTATTGAT
>JBFMBU010000271.1:0-8246 GCA_040755035.1 Thermodesulfobacteriota bacterium | reverse complement strand
GGCGGAAACATTTCTACGAAAAGCCCTTCGAAGGGGTCATTCCCAACCTGGATCGTCGTTACCGGGAAACCGATTCCTCCATGATCCGGGAGGAACTGGAACGTTTCATGAACGTCCGTCCTTGCCCGGCCTGCAAGGGGACCCGACTGAAAAAGGAAAGCCTGGCAATCAAGATTGGGGGATTGTCCATCAACCAGGTGACGACCTTCTCCGTAAAGGAGGCCAAAACCTGGTTCCAGGCCTTGGAGCTCAACTCCCGCCAGGCCCAGATCGCTCGACGTATTTTAAAAGAAATCAATGACCGTCTGGAATTCATGGCCAACGTGGGGTTGGATTATCTGACCCTGGATCGGACCTCGGCTACACTGTCGGGCGGGGAAGGCCAGCGGATCCGGCTGGCCACTCAAATCGGTTCTCAACTGATGGGGGTCCTCTACGTCCTGGACGAACCCAGCATCGGTCTCCATCCCCGGGATAACCTCCGTCTGCTCAACACCCTCAAGTCTTTGCGGGATATGGGCAATACGGTGCTGGTGGTCGAGCATGACGCCACCACTATTCTTTCCTCCGATTATATTATTGATATGGGACCCGGGGCCGGAGAGCATGGAGGAAGGGTGGTCTTCAGCGGCACGCCGGAGGAATTACTCCATGACGCCGAATCCCTGACCGGACAATATCTTTCCGGCCGGAGGAGAATCGAGATCCCTTCCCGGCGGCGGCCTCAGAAAAAAGGTTCCATCCAGATCAAGGGGGCTTCGGAAAACAACCTGAAACAGATTGATGTCTCCATTCCTCTGGGGGTCTTCACCTGTGTCACCGGTGTCTCCGGATCGGGGAAAAGCACCTTGATCATCGATACCCTTTATCAAACCTTGACCCAGAGGTTGTATCGTTCCAAGGAGCGGGCCGGCCGGGTGCAGGAAATGAAGGGGATAAGGCATATTGACAAGGTTATCAACATCGACCAATCCCCTATTGGCCGCACCCCCAGGTCCAATCCCGCCACATATACCGGTCTGTTCACTACCATCCGCGACCTCTTTGCCCGCACCCCGGAAGCCCGCTCCCGGGGCTATAAACCGGGCCGGTTCAGTTTTAACGTCCGCGGGGGGCGATGTCCGGCCTGTGACGGCGACGGCCTGATGAAGATCGAGATGCATTTTCTGCCGGATGTCTATGTCACCTGCGAGGTCTGTCAAGGAAGCCGTTATAACCGGGATACCCTGGAAGTTCTCTACAAAGGGATGAATATCGCCCAGGTGCTGGACCTGACCGTGGACCAGGCTTTGAAAGTCTTTGAGGCCATCCCGGTCCTGCGCGAGAAGTTAGAAACCTTGAGCCAGGTGGGACTGGGTTATATCCGTTTGGGACAACCGGCCACCACCCTTTCCGGGGGTGAGGCCCAGAGGATCAAACTCTCCCGCGAATTAAGCAAACGCTCGACAGGCAAGACCCTTTATATCCTGGATGAACCCACTACCGGCCTCCATTTCGCCGACATTCAAAAACTTCTGGAAGTCCTTAACCGTCTGGTGGAGCTGGGCAACAGCGTGGTAGTTATTGAACACAACCTGGACGTGATTAAAACCGCTGATTTTATTATTGATCTTGGTCCGGAGGGTGGTGATGAAGGGGGCCGGGTGATTGGCTGTGGTCAGCCTGAGGAACTGGCCCTAAATAACCGGTCTTATACCGGACGGTTTTTGAAAGAAATTTTAAGGAATTCTACCGCCGTTCAAGTTTGAGGGTCAGTCGATCCCATATCCACAGTCCCAAGCCTGTAGGCCAGACGGTCTAATTTGACTGTAAAGTCGATATGATGTACCATAACCCGCTCCGGTACGTGGAGTTGAACCGGTGCAAAATTGAGGATGCCCCGGACAGGGGTCTTGGCCACCAGATCGGCGACTTCCTGGGCCTTATTGGGCGGGGTGGTGATGACGGCGATTTCAATGTCCCGCTCCACGGCAATTCTCTCCAGGTCTGACATGGGGGAGATCGAGAACCCCTGGGACAAACTGCGTCCGATTTTTTGTGGATCATTATCAAAGGCGGCTACAAAATAATAGCCCTGCCTGGGGAAATTGCTGTGATCAATCAAAGCATAGCCCAGGTTGCCCATGCCGATGATTCCCAGATGCCAGGTCTTGTTCAATCCCAGGATCCTTTTTATTTCAAAAAGGAGTTCTTTTACCACATAGCCTACACCCCGAACCCCGAATTCTCCGAAGTAAGCCAAATCCTTCCGTATCTGGGCCGAGTTGACTTGGCAGTGGCGAGCCAGTTTTTCTGAAGAAATGACACTGAATCCCTGGGTCTCCAATTCCTCCAAGGCCCGAGAATAGCGGGAAAGACGGGTTATGGTGGCGGTGGGGATCTTAGAAAATTTCACGACGAGCCTCAATTTTGAAAATTATTGTGAAAGAAAACACATGGTCCGGGAAAAAAAGGGGGCTGGGGGAAAATCCCCGGCAGCCCCATTCCATTTTCAATTACAAAGGTAAACCGATCATCTTGGCAATCGGTGTCGCCATGGGATAGGCATAAAGCAGGATCAAGGAAACAACCAGGGCATAGATACACAGAGATTCGATCATGGCCAGACCGATGATCATGGTCACTGTAATCTTACCGGAGGCTTCCGGATTCCGGGCAACCCCCTCCACAGCGCTCTTCAATCCCAGACCTTGCCCGATACCGGTACCCAGGGCGGCGATCGCAATACCCAGACCGGCGGCCAAAACCACGCCGAAATAAACATTCAGACCGGCGGCGGCTACCTGGGGATTGGTCTCGGCAAAGGCCATAGCCGCCATGCTCAGCAGGGCGACCATCGTGAGTAGAGCCACTTTTCTTACCATCGAATTATCCTCCTTTCTATAGATTCGCCTTCTTCCAAAAATTTAAAATCCGGTACTGGATTCTGGATACTGGATATTGGATCAATAGGATCGATTATTTCTTCCGCAATCCGAAATCCAAAACCCCGCAATTCTTTAATGGGCCTCTTCCAAAGCCGAAGAAAAATAGATCATGGACAGCAACACAAAAACAAAGGCCTGGATGAAACTGGTGAACAGGGCCAGGAACATCATCGGCAAAGGGGCCAGGAATTTTCCGGCCAGAAAAAGCAGGATCATCAGAACCAGGTCTTCCCCCATGATGTTTCCAAACAACCGCAGGGTCAAAGAGAGCACCCGGGAAAGGTGGCTGATGATTTCAATAGGAAACATGAGCGGGGCCAGCCACCAGATGGGTCCCAGAAACTGTTTGATATATTTGAACCCGTGGGTTTTGATGCCGATAATATGGGTCATGACAAAGACGATCAAGGCGCAGGCCAGGGTCGTGTTGATGCTGGCCGTCGGGGAATAAAAACCCGGGAGCAAGCCCATGACATTGGAGAGGAAAATAAAAATTCCCAAGGTGGCCAAGATAGGGAAGAACGGTCGCCCGTGCTCTCCCATGGTATCCACCTGAAAACTTTCAATCCCTGAGATGACCATTTCAAAAAGATTCTGTCCGCCGGCCGGGACCATTTTAATCGACTTTACAGCCAGAAAAGAAAGGACCATCAGTAGCAGCATGATCAACCAGGTATAGGTCACATGGGGATAGGCATGGGCGAAAGGGCCTAACCCGATGGCTTCGAATAGTTTGGTGATAAAGAAAATCGGGTGTTCCATGAATTTAATTGGCCTCCTTAAAAAGCATTTTCCTCATTTCATTTAATCCAAGCAGGGTCAGGTTGATAACGATCACCGATAAACCGACCACCAGTCCCAGTGGGTCGGCCAGTTTTTTTTCTATTAAAAAATATAAGAGGATGCCGGTTCCCAAAAGGCGCAGATAATATTTTATGATCACCGACCTGGGACGAGCCAGGTGGTCAGGGGCAAAGGCTTTTTTCAATATCCGGTAAAGCAGGTGAAAATTTACCAGGACGATCAAACCGCCCAGACCCACTCCCAGAGTAAAAAAGGGAGTCATCCAGACCAGACTGGCCAGCAGTAGAAGGGCGAAAACAAGCCCATTCATGAGCCGGACCTTTTTAAGCAAAGGATCTTCATCCGTCCCCCGCTTCATTAACGCCCCCCATTAATCATTTAAGGTCTTTTTCCGTCCTTTTCATAAGGACATAGATATTCCGGAAACCGGCCACTATCCCCAGGACCATAAATATAAGAAAGAACACCGGGCTGGTCTGAAACCATTTATCCAGGTAATATCCAATGGCTATGGCAATAACCATGGCCATGACCATGGATATGCCCATGGTGCTGGCCATGGCCAATAACTTGATGTATTTTCTGGTTTCTTCCTTCAGGAAGCCTCCTCCCTTCAAGCAGTAGGGCAGGCTTCTCAACCCGTTTTTTTTTTGATAAACACCAGGTTGTGTAAAAGATCACATGTCTCTAACATGGAGGGAGAGCAAAGTCAATCATTTTTTGTTGGGTTATGTGACCCTGTTTTTCCTATTCGATCGCCCGGGTGGAAAACCGTTTTTGCCTTGACTTCTCAATCGTAAATATGTTAAAAATCAAAGAAAAGTGAACGAGCGCTCGGAATATACCGGCTCCAAACCGCCATCCAGAGGGAATATCTGATCCATGACCTCCACAGACCTCCATGGTCCCCTTCGCATCTGCCTCCTGAGCTACCGGAGTAATCCCCATTGTGGGGGCCAGGGGGTCTATATAAAAAATCTGAGCCGGGCACTCAAAAATTTAGGTCATGAGGTGGAAGTAGTCTCGGGCCCACCGGATCCCTTACTGGAGGACGATATCCCCGTCCATCACCTGCCGGGTCTGGATTTATACAACCCGGAGGCCCTGTTCCGAGTCCCCTCTTTGAAGGAATTGATCGATCCCGTCAATTTCCTGGAGTGGCTGGGGGTTTCCACGGCCGGTTTCCCTGAACCACAGACCTTCGGTCTCAGGGCGCGGCGGTTTCTGCGTGACAAATTTGACCGTTACGATATCATCCACGACAACCAAAGCCTTTCTTTCAGCCTTCTGGAGATGCAAAAAGGCCTTCCCGTTCTAGCCACGATCCACCATCCCATCACCGTTGACCGGAGGCTGGACATTGAGGCAGCCCCCACCCCCTGGAAAAAACTAAAACAGGTCCGTTGGTATTCCTTTGTGGGAATGCAGAAAAAGGTCTCAAGAAAAATATCTAAAGTTATCACCGTCTCGGAATTCGCCAAAAAAGACATTTGTCGGGAATTCGGGATTCCGGCCGACCGTTTCAAAGTAGTTCCCAACGGCATCAATACCGATTTGTTTTATCCCTTACCGGAGATCGAACGGGAAAAAAACCGTCTTATCGTTACCAACAGCGCCGATATGCCTTTAAAGGGCCTGGATTATCTATTGATGGCAGTCAAACGGGTTTCCGAAACCCATGAGGTGAACCTGACGGTGGTGGGAGAACCTAAAAAAAAGAGCAGAATCATCCAAATGATTAAAGACCTGGACATCGGACCCCGGGTCACTTTTACCGGGAGGATCGACAACGGAAATTTCGTGCGCTGGTATGCCCGGGCTACAATAGCCGTGGTCCCCTCTTTATATGAGGGTTTCGGGCTTCCGGCCGGAGAGGCCATGGCCTGTGGGGTTCCGGTCATCAGTTCCTCCGGCGGGGCCCTGCCGGAAGTAGTGGGGAAGGCCGGCGTTCTGGTTCCGGCCGCAGACGCTGAGGCCCTGGCCCTGGCCATTAAAGGACTTCTCGATCATCCGGAAAAAGCCAGAGATCTGGGGGAAGCCGGATATCAACGAGTCCATCAATACTTTACTTGGGAAAAGGCGGCGCTGGCCACGGTTGAGGCCTACCGGGAAACCCTCCATGATTACCGTTCAGTTCGATAAACTCCCGATAAAGTCAGGCGACCGGATCCTGGACATGGGCTGCGGTAGCGGGCGTCATGTGGGTGAAGCCTCTCAACTTCAAGGGGTGACGGCGGTCGGATCGGATCTTTCTTTTGATGAGGTCGTCCAAGCCCGGAAACGAATCGCCGAACTGAAAAGCTGGGGGGTCCACGGCGGAGGAATCTCGGAGGTCCTGGTGTCTGATATCACCTGCCTCCCTTTTGCCGACGCTTCTTTCGATCTGGTGATCTGCTCCGAGGTCCTGGAACATATTCCGGACCAAGGTCAGGCCGTAAGGGAGTTGACCCGGGTCCTGAGGCCCGGGGGAAACCTGGTGGTCAGCGTCCCCCGCTATTTGCCGGAACGGATCTGCTGGGCCCTGTCCGAGAGTTATCATCAAGCCTCTCACGGTCATATCCGCATCTATAAAAAGAAAGAACTGAAGGCCTTGTTGGAGGGTACGGGGACCAAGGTTTGGGCCATCCATTTCGCCCACGGCCTCCATACCCCTTATTGGTGGTTGAAATGCCTGGTCGGACCGACCAGGGATGATTCCACGCTGGTCAACTGCTATCATCGCTTTCTGGTCTGGGACATTATGAAAAAACCCCGTCTTACCCGGTTACTGGATCGCATGTTCAATCCCTTGATCGGAAAAAGTGTCGTATTTTATTTAAGGAAGGAAAACTATGTCTGAAGCCCTCACTTCCCCCAAGGTTCGCTATCCGGTTGTGGATATAGCCTCAGCCGCTGAATTCATCCTCAGTCTTCAGAAAGAAAATGGGGAAATCCCCTGGTCAGAAGGGGGGAAAACCGATCCTTGGGATCATGTGGAAAGCGCTATGGGTCTTACCGTGGCCGGTTATTTCAAGGAAGCGGCTTCAGCCTATGAATGGATGACGGCCACCCAGTTGAAGGACGGGAGCTGGTGGTCGGCACTACGGGAGGGCACCGCCATCGATACTACCAGAGAAACGCATATGGCCGCCTATATCGCCGTAGGGGTCTATCATTATTTTTTAAATACCGGGGACCGGTCCTTCCTGGAGCATATGTGGCCGACGGTCCGGTCCGGCATCAATTATGCGGTCCATCTCCAGGCCCCCAGCGGAGAGGTCTATTGGGCCAGGAACAGTAAAGGGATGATTGATCCTATGGCTCTGCTGACCGGGTCCAGTTCTATTTTCATGAGTCTCAAATGCGCTTTGGCCATTGCCGAAAGACTCGGAAAAAGCCGACCGACCTGGCAAAAAGCGCTTCTGATCCTGGGCGAAGCCATCCGCAACAAACCGGATTGCTTTAATATGATTAAGTCCCGCTTTTCCATGGATTGGTATTATCCCGTACTTTGCGGGGCAATTACCGGAACCGAGGCCCAGAGGAGGATCGACAAGTTTTGGGAAAAATTCACCGTCCCCGAATGGGGGGTCCGTTGCGTTTCCGACCGGCCCTGGGTGACCATGGCCGAAACCTCCGAATTGGTCCTGACCCTGGCTGCTATCGATGATTTTGATCGGGCGGAAACGGTTTTCAGCTGGCTCAGGGATAAAAAATATGAGGACGGGTCCTACTGGATGGGGGTGACCTTTCCGGATAACGTCATCTGGCCTGAGGAAAAGACCTCCTGGACGGCTGCGGCTGTTCTTTTAGCCTATGACGCCCTCAATGAACTGACCCCGGCCAGTCGTTTGTTTCATCACGGTTTTTGGAAGGATCGCGGTATCGGGCTTGCCCTGGAAACGGACCCTCCCCCGTTCGATTAAGGCCGAAGGTCCCGGAGTCCCTTTGGATTGTATCCCCCCGGAAGTATTAATCCCTTGAATAAGGCCGTCCGTTATTGAGAAGAGATCATCGCCCCTATTTCGTCAAACGACTCAGCCACCGCTATGAGGTTTGGTATCTCAACCACTTTCTGCGGCCCCAGTTTGAAGGCCTGGGGAAAGAACCGACGGTAATGAAACCCTGGTGTGTGGAAGTCAACGGAGGCCCGATTTATGTGGGGGATTATGCCAATATCATCGCCAATTCGGACAACAAAGTCCGCCTGACGGTTTGGTCCGCCCAGCAGGGGGAAGGATGCATCCGCATCGGCCATTATTGTATCCTCTGCGCCGGGGTGCGGATCAGCGCCGCCACGGATATCACCATAGGCGATAACTGCATGCTGGCCAACCGGGTTTATGTCACCGACGCCGATTGGCATGACCTTTACGACCGGAGCATGTTCATCGGCCAGTCTTCCCCGGTAAGGATCGGCAACAATGTCTGGCTGGGGGACAGCGCCATTGTCTGTAAAGGGGTGACCATCGGGGAGAACAGCGTTATTGGAGCCGGGGCCGTGGTGGTCAAGGATATCCCCCCCAATGTGGTCGC
>JBFMBU010000270.1:0-9300 GCA_040755035.1 Thermodesulfobacteriota bacterium | reverse complement strand
GGTGATTAAAGGGGAGCTTTCCCCGGCCATCAGCCCCCATTCGCTGCGTCACAGCTTTGCCACGCATCTGTTGAACGCCGGGGCTGATCTGCGGATCGTACAGGAGCTGTTGGGGCATGCCTCCCTGTCCACTACTCAGAAATACACCCATGTCAGCATGAGCCGCTTGATGGAAATCTATCACAAGGCCCATCCAAGGGGGTAGGATGTTTGAAGGCACTACTATTTTAGCCCTGCGTCATCAGGGAACGGTGGTCATCGCCGGCGACGGCCAGGTAACTATGGGCCAGACCGTGATGAAACACAAGGCCAGAAAGATCCGGCGGCTGTACCATGACCAGATTCTGACCGGATTCTCCGGGGCCACGGCCGACGCCCTGACCCTGTTTGAAAAACTGGAGGCCAAGCTGGAACAGTTCAACGGAAATCTGACCCGGGCGGCGGTGGAGATGGCCAAGGATTGGCGGACCGATAAAGTCCTGCGACGTCTGGAGGCCTTGTTGCTGGCGGCCGACAAGGAACATATCCTGATTCTTTCCGGGACCGGGGATGTTATGGAACCGGATGAGGGGGTGGCGGCCATCGGCTCGGGAGGTCCTTTGGCCCAGGCGGCCGCCCAGGCTCTGGTGGGGCATTCCGCCCTTTCGGCGGTGGAAATCGCCAGGGAGGCGATGAAGATCGCCGCCTCGTTGTGCATCTATACTAACGAGCAGATCATCGCCGAGGAATTGTAAGGCAGGGGCAAGAAATTGGCCTCAAGGGAGCCGTTGTAATAAACCGTCAGACTAAAAGGACAACCTATCAGATCATGCAGTATTTAACCCCCAGGGAAATCGTTTCCGAATTGGATAAATATATCGTCGGTCAGGACGCGGCTAAAAAGACCGTGGCTATCGCCCTGCGCAATCGCTGGCGCAGACAGCAGGTGCCGGAGGAAATCCGTGATGAAATCGCACCGAAAAATATCATCATGATCGGTCCCACCGGAGTGGGTAAAACAGAGATTTCCCGGCGTCTGGCCCGGCTGGCTCAGTCCCCTTTTCTGAAAGTGGAGGTCACCAAGTTCACCGAGGTCGGTTATGTGGGGCGGGATGTGGAATCCATGATCCGGGACCTGACCGAGCTGGCTATCAACATGATCAAAGGGGAGGAAAAGCAGAAAGTGCTTTCCAAGGCCAAAGAGATCGCCGAGGAACGCCTCCTGGATCTCTTGCTTCCACCCAAGACCGAATCGCCCAAAACAGAGGAAACGGTCGGGCAGGAAAAAATTTTGGAGGTGGTCCGCAAGCCCGTTCCCGAACCGCTGTCCACCCGGGAAAAATTGCGCAGTCTCTTCCGGGAAGGGAAACTGGAAGAACGCTATGTTGACATGGAAATCACCCAGCGCTCGGTCCCGATGGTGGAGATCTTCTCCACGGTGGGCATGGAGGAGATGGACTTCAACCTTAAGGATATGTTCGGAAATCTTTTCCCCAAAAAAACCAAGCGACGCAAGGTCAAGGTCCCGGAAGCCTTCGAACTCCTGGTGCAGGAAGAATCGCAACGGCTGATCGATATGGACAAGGTGACCGAAGAAGCCATTCGCAAGGTGGAACAGACCGGGATTATTTTTTTGGATGAGATCGATAAGATCGCCGGCCGGGGATCGAGTCATGGACCGGATGTATCCCGTGAAGGCGTGCAGCGGGATTTGCTGCCGGTGGTGGAAGGTTCGACGGTGACCACCAAATACGGCATGGTCCGGACCGATCATATCCTCTTCATTGCCTCCGGGGCCTTTCATAATTCCAAACCCTCGGACCTGATCCCGGAACTGCAGGGCCGCTTTCCTATCCGGGTGGAATTGAATTCCCTGACCCAGGCTGATTTCATCCGCATCCTGACCGAACCGCAATCGGCCCTCATCACCCAGTATTGCGAGCTGATGAAAACCGAAGGGATTACCTTGACCTTTCTGCCCGAGGCCGTAGCCGAAATCGCCCGCACCGCCTTCCAGGTCAACCAACGCACGGAAAACATCGGGGCCCGGAGGCTGCATACCATTATGGAACGTTTGCTGGACGACCTGTCTTTCGAGGCCCCGGACCGCTCGGAAAAAACTTGTGTGGTGGATGCCGGGTATGTGCGGAACAAGCTTTCGGCCATTGAAGAGAATGAAGACCTGAGCCGATATATTCTTTAGAAAAAATGTTCAAGGAGTGAAGGGTTCGAGGATTTTTTATATAGGCCTTTCACTCGAACCCTCGGCCCCTCGATTCCTTGAACCCGATAAGGAAAATATGATGAATCAAGAAAATAATCCTAACCTCTATCATGAAAAGGCTTCGATCTTGATGGAGGCCCTGCCGTATATCCGGCGTTTTTATCATCAGACCATGGTCATCAAATACGGCGGCCACGCCATGGTGGATGAAAAGCTCAAGGCCGGATTCGCCAAGAGCATGGTCCTGATGAAATACATCGGCCTCAACCCGGTAGTGGTTCACGGGGGCGGTCCCCAGATCAAAAGCGTCTTGGACAAGATGCATATCACCTCCCAATTCGTTCAGGGGGTACGGGTCACCGACAGTCAGACCATGGACGTGGTGGAAATGGTCCTGGGAGGTAAAATCAACAAGGAGATCGTTCACCTCATCAACCGGCAGGGGGGCAAAGCCATCGGCCTGAGCGGCAAGGACGGACAACTCCTGATCGCTCAAAAAATGAAATTATTTAAAAGCCATGGCCCGGAGGATCCGCCGGAATTGATCGATATCGGCATGGTGGGGGAGGTGACGGAGGTCAACACCGAGATCATCACTACCCTGGAGAACCATCATTTTATCCCGGTCATCGCCCCGATCGGTGTGGGAAAAATGGGAAAGACCTATAATATCAACGCCGACCTGGTGGCCGGCAAAGTGGCCGGAGCCCTCAAGGCCCGGAAGCTGATACTCCTGACCGATGTGGAAGGGGTCAAAGGAAAAGACGGGAACCTGCTTTCCACGATTAACCGGGAGGATGTCCCCAGACTGATCGAGGATGGAACCATCAGCGGGGGTATGATCCCCAAGGTCAACTGCTGTCTGGAAGCTTTGTCCGACGGGGTGGAAAAGGCCCATATCATCGACGGCCGGGTGGAAAATGCAGTTATCCTGGAACTCTTCACCGACCGGGGGGTGGGAACGGAGATCACCTAACCCACTAAATTGCAAAATGTAAATTGCAAAATAATTTTTAAGGACTACCACACAATGACTCAGACTAACTCAATTACCCGGATCGTTGAACGGGCCAATCAGGTTTTGATGTCCACCTATGCCCGGACCTCCGTGGCCTTCGAAAGGGGGCAGGGTTGCCGGATCTGGGACCAGGACGGAAAAGTGTATCTGGATTTTCTGGCCGGGATTGCTGTAACCGCTTTGGGACACAGCCACCCGCGGGTGATCGAAACCATCATAGGTCAGGCGGAAAAACTCCTGCACACCTCCAATCTTTACCAGATTGAAAACCAGATCGCTCTGGCAGAAATTTTAGTCAAACATTCTTTTGCCGATAAAGCCTTTTTCTGCAACAGCGGCACCGAGGCCAATGAAGGGGCCATCAAACTGGCCCGCCGTTTTGCCACGGAAAGATACGGTCCGGAAAAGACCGACATCCTGGCCATGATTAACAGCTTTCATGGCCGTACCCTGGGTTCCCTTTCCGCTACGGGTCAAATAAAATTTCAAAAAGGATTCGGTCCCCTGCTGCCCGGGTTTTCTTTCGTCCCCTTCGATGATCTGGAGGCCCTGGACCGGGCCTGGGAAGATTCGGTCTGTGCTGTAATGATGGAGCCGGTGCAGGGGGAGGGCGGTATCCGCGTTCCGCACAAGGACTATTTGAAAGAAGTAAAGAAGCGCTGTCGGGAACGCCAGGCCCTGTTGATTTTAGATGAAGTACAAACCGGTTTGGGAAGGACCGGGACCCTTTTCTGCCATGAGCAGTTTGGGGTCCAACCGGATATCATGACCCTGGCCAAGGCCCTGGGAAACGGCCTGCCTATCGGGGCCCTTTTGGCCAGTGATGAAGTGGCCGCCGCCTTCCAACCGGGAAATCATGCCGCCACTTTCGGAGGAAACCATCTGGTCACCGCTGTGGCCGGCACGGTCCTTTCCATTATGGTGGAAGAGGGTTTTCTTCCCGCGGCCAGGGAAAAAGGGGAATACTTCAAGAACCAATTGCAGGGCTTGAAAGAGGAGTTCCCTCAAATCCTGGAAGTGCGCGGTCTGGGATTGCTGTTGGGCCTGGCCCTGGACCGGCCGGGAAAACCCTTTGTCGATGCCTGTCTGGAAAAGGGTTTTTTGATCAATTGTACGCAGGACACCATCCTTCGTTTTGCCCCGCCCCTGATGGTCGAGACCGGGGAGATCGATGCCCTGATCAAGGCTTTGAGGGAGTTGTTCAAGGAATGCCGCTAATGGGAAAAAGAGATTTTTTGAAAGTTTCGGACCTGACGGCCTCTGAAATCGAGGCCCTCTGGAAAAGGGCCAAGGCTTATAAAAAAGGCCGGGTGAAGGGCAAACCTTTAGAGGGTAAAACCATCGGCCTTCTCTTTGAAAAACCGTCCACCCGGACACGACTTTCTTTTGAAACAGCGGTGATTCAAACGGGCGGGCACCCTCTTTTTATCAGCAGCCGGGACAGCCAGCTCTCACGCAACGAACCTCTGAAAGACACGGCCCGGGTCCTGTCCCGTTATTTGGACGGCCTGGTGGTCCGCACCTTCGCCCAGGAGACCCTGGAGGAACTGGCTCGCTTCGGGACGGTCCCGGTTATCAACGCCTTGAGCGACCTTCATCATCCGGCCCAGATCCTGAGCGACCTGTTCACGGTCTGGGAGCGCAAGATCAACTTGAAGGGAATGAAAGTGGCCTGGCTGGGCGATGGAAACAACGTGGCCCATTCCTGGATCGAAGCGGCCTGTCTTTTTCCTTTTCAATTGGACCTGGCCTGCCCTGAAGGGTTCGAACCGGACCGGGAGATCTGGAAAAAGGCCAAAGAGAAAGCCGGAGACCGGATCCGTCTGACCCGTGATGCGGCCGAAGCCGTCCGCAACGCCCAGGTGATCAACACCGACGTCTGGGCCAGTATGGGCCAGGAAGAAGAGGCGGCCGAGCGGGTCGGGATTTTTCAACCCTTTCAGTTGAATGGAAAACTGCTGGCCTTGGCCACTGCGGATTGTCTGGTCCTCCATTGCCTGCCGGCGCACAGGGGAGAAGAAATCACCGATGACGTCCTGGAAGGTCCGAATTCGGTGGTCTTCGATCAGGCGGAAAACAAGATGCATGTCCATAAGGCCCTGTTGGAGTTTTTACTCGGGTAACACTACCAAATACTTTTTATTTCAGTGGCCTGTAACCCGTAACCCGCAACCCGCAACTGTTATCAGGGAGAGATTTATCTATGAAAATCGTACTGGCCTATTCCGGGGGGTTGGATACCTCGGTTATTTTAAAATGGCTTCAAGAAACCTATCAGTCGGAAGTGGTGGCCTTTTCCGCTGACCTGGGTCAGGAAGAGGACTGGGGGGCGGTGGAAAAAAAGGCCCTTCAAACCGGGGCCTCCAAATTTGTGGCTAAAGACCTGAGGGAGGAATTCGTCCGGGACTATGTTTTTCCGGCCTTCCGGGCCAATGCCGTGTATGAACAACACTACCTCTTGGGGACCTCTCTGGCCCGTCCCATCATCGCCAGACACCAGGTCCTGGTGGCCGAGACCGAAGGGGCCTCCGCGGTCAGCCACGGGGCCACCGGCAAGGGCAATGACCAGGTCCGCTTTGAACTGACCTGCATGGCCCTCAATCCGGCCTTGAAAATCATAGCCCCCTGGCGGGAATGGGATTTGAACTCCCGTTCGGCCCTGATCGCCTACGCGGAAAAACACGGAATCCCCGTACCGGTTACCCCGCAGCGTCCCTACAGTTCCGATGCCAATCTGCTGCACATCAGTTTTGAAGGCGGGATACTGGAAGATCCCTGGAGCGAGCCGCCGGAGGATATGTTTCTGATGACCTGTTCCCCGGAAAAGGCCCCGGACCAGGCGGAGTACGTGGAGATTTCTTTTGTTCAGGGGGATCCTGTAGCTGTCGACGGAAAGGTCATGAGCCCGGCGGCATTATTGTCCTTTCTGAACAGGCTGGGAGGGAAACACGGAATCGGCCGGGTGGACCTGGTGGAAAACCGTTATGTGGGCATGAAGTCCAGAGGGGTTTATGAAACACCGGGAGGGACCCTGATACGAACGGCCCATCAGGCCATTGAATCCCTGACCATGGACCGTGAGGTGATGCATATCCGCGATTCCCTGGTTCCCCGCTATGCCGAGATGGTCTATTACGGATACTGGTTTTCACCGGAAAGAAAAATGCTCCAAAAAATGATGGATGAAGCCCAGACCCGGGTTTCGGGGACGGCCCGGCTGAAGCTTTTTAAAGGAAACAGTATCCTGGCCGGGAGGCAATCGGATCAGTCCCTTTACCGGACGGACTTCGCCACCTTCGAGTAGGATGAGGTCTACCGCCAGAAAGATGCCGAGGGGTTTATCCGCCTCAACGGGTTGAGATTAAAGATCCAAAATCTGGTTTTGAAATCCTGATCCTCATAAAAATAATGAAAACGCCGCCTAAAAAAAAGAAAAAAGACCCTTCCAAGCTCTGGGCCGGGAGGTTTTCCGAATCCACCGACCCTCTGGTGGATGTTTTTACCAATTCCCTCCCTTTTGATTATCGTCTGTTGCCTTATGATCTGACGGGCAGCCTGGCCCACTTGAAAATGCTGGCCGCCCAGGGGATTGTTTCCAACAGGGAAGCGGCTCGGATCCGCAAAGGCCTCGCCGAAATACGGAAGGAGTGGGAAGAGGGAAAGCTGACTTTCCCTTTGAAAGACGAAGACGTTCATATGTTCGTCGAGAAATGCCTGATAGCCAAGATCGGTTCGGTCGCCGGAAAGATTCATACAGCCCGCAGCCGCAATGATCAGGTGGCCCTGGACCTGCGGCTTTATCTACGGGAACAGATTCAGGACCTGAAACGGGACCTCCAGGCCCTGCAGAAAACCCTGCTGGAAACGGCCAGGCAACAGGGGCATTGGGTTTTGCCGGGGTATACCCATTTACAAAGGGCCCAGCCGGTACTCCTGGGTCATCACCTCCTGGCTTATCTGGAGATGTTCTGCCGTGATCAGGAGCGTCTAAGCGAGGTACTTAAGCGGGTCAATGTTCTGCCTTTGGGCAGCGCCGCCCTGGCCGGGACCTCCTTCCCTATTGATCGCCGGCTGGTGGCTCGGGAACTGGATTTTGAAGCCCTTTCCGCCAACAGCATGGATGCGGTCAGCGACCGGGATTTTGTTATTGAATTCCTGGGGGCCGGGGCCATTCTGATGATGCACTATTCCCGCATGGCTGAAGAATTGATCCTCTGGTCCTCTTCGGAGTTCGGTTTCGTGGAGATCAGCGACGCCTTCTGCACCGGCAGCAGCATTATGCCCCAGAAAAAAAATCCGGATGTGCCGGAGTTGATCCGGGGCAAGACCGGCCGTGTCTATGGTCATCTGCTGGGTATGCTGACCACAATGAAGGCCCTGCCCCTGACCTATAACAAGGATTTGCAGGAAGATAAGGAACCGCTTTTTGACGCAGTGGAAACCCTTTTGAACTGCACGCGGGTTCTTTGCGGCCTCTGGTCAAATATCCGGTTCAGGGGAGAGGTTATGCTCAAGGCCGCTGAAACCGGTTTTCTACTGGCCACTGATCTGGCGGATTATCTGGTCAGGAAAGGGCTGGACTTCAGGACCGCCCACGGGGTGGTGGGAGGCCTGGTGGCCTATGCCTTGAAGAAAGGGCTGGAGCTTCGGGATGTTTCTCTGGAGGAACTGAAGGGGTTCCACCCGGTTTTTAATGAAGATATCCGGGAGGTATTGACCCTTGATTCAGCCATGGAACAGCGCAATTCCTGGGGGGGAACGTCCCCCGGGCAGGTCAAAAAAGCCCTGAAAGTGATGGAGAGACGAATATGCGCCGTGTAAACCTGTCGTCCTGTAAGAGACTGGCTGCCTTCTGCGGGCTTTTTCTGTTGCTCGTTCTGCCGGCTTGCGGGAAAAAGGCCAATCCGGTGGTTCCGGTGAAGTATACTCCCAAAGGGGTGGAGACCCTCGGCTATCAGATTAAAGGGAAAAACCTTTTAGTCTCCTGGGCCATCCCCAGGGAAAACACCGACGGCAGTCCTTTGACTGATCTGAAGGGATTTTATCTGTCAAAAGGCCAATGGCCGACCAAGGATTACTGCCCCACTTGTCCGGCCCAGTTCCAGGAAACCCTGTGGATTGACCCAAAAGGTCCGGAACAGCCGGATATCCGGATCGATGCCGATCAGGTCCAACTGACCTTTGAGGATCTAAAATCCGGTACCACGTATTTCTTCCAGGTCAAGGCGGTTAATAAAAAGGAGACAGCCGGCCAGTCTTCCAAAACATTGCGTTTGTCCTGGGAAGCCCCTTTCCAACCCCCGACGGATCTGCAGGTGAAACAGGACCCCAAGGGGCTGGTTATCTCCTGGAAACCCTCTTCAGTATTAATCGACGGCACTGCTTCTGAAACCCCGGCCGGATATCTGCTGGAACGGAAGCTGGAAAAAGGGCCCTGGCAGCGGGTCGGTGAGCCGCCTCTGACCACAACCACTTATACCGACGGCGAGCTTCAGGAAAAAACCGCTTATGCCTATCGGGTCAAGGCCCTGCGCCGGGTCCAGGACACGTTATTGGAAAGCGAGGCCTCGGAAGAAAAAAACCTGGTCTATACCCGCCTTTTCCCCCCTCCGGCCGTCCAGGACCTGGTCGTTTTTTCCGGTTCCAGGGGGGTGGAACTCCGCTGGCAGGGCATTGAAACCATGACCATCGGCGGCTACCATGTTTATCGCCGGATAAAAACCGAAAAAGCGGGAAAAAGGATTACCAAGGAGCCGATAAAAGGCACCCTTTTTGAAGACCGTCAGGTTGTGCCGGGAACAGCCTATTTGTATTCGGTCACGGCCCTGGGCGTCGCGCCTGGAGTTATGGAAGGTCCCAGGTCCAAGGAGGTGGAGATAACCGTCAGCCCCTAAGGATATCCCGTAAAAGACTTTTTCAGTACGGTCGGTAGTGTTATTAACCGACTCATAATAGTATGGACATGAAACTGATAAGCTTGTCCACCGGAGGATCATGGGGGTCTTTTCTGGAGATTGTCCACCCCAAACCTGGAAGCTTCTTTGCCGGGCAAATTATTTAACTAAATCAGAAGCAGGCC
>JBFMBU010000269.1:0-11122 GCA_040755035.1 Thermodesulfobacteriota bacterium | reverse complement strand
CAGGGCGTCCATCTGGTGATTTTCGCCATGCCCTTGACGGCCCACCAGAAACTGGAGGAAATGCTGAACCGGATCCGTGATGAAATGGTGGACATCAAGATCGTCCCCGATTTATATAGATTCATCAGTCTGCGGGGCGGAATTGAGGAATTCGAGGGATTGCCTTTCATCAATCTCAGAGAATCGCCCATGGTAGGCTGGAACCGGGTCCTGAAAAGGATCTACGACATCTCCCTGGCCTCCTTGTTCCTGGTCATCCTCTCCCCCTTACTGGTGTTGATCGCTTTGGCGGTCAAGATCACTTCTCCCGGTCCGGTCTTTTACCGCCAGACCCGGATGGGATTGGACGGGCGGGTCTTTGAAATGCTGAAGTTCCGTTCCATGGTGGAGGGGGCGGAAAAAGAGACCGGACCGGTATGGGCGCGGAAGGAAGACCCCCGGCGGACCTATGTCGGACGGGTATTACGCAAGCTCAGTTTGGACGAACTGCCCCAGTTGTTCAATGTATTAAGGGGAGAGATGAGCCTGGTGGGACCGAGGCCGGAACGTCCGGAATTGATCGAGAGTTTCAAGGACCGCATCCCCCGTTATATGCTCCGGCACAAGATGAAAGCCGGTATGACCGGTTGGGCCCAGATTCACGGCTGGCGGGGGAATACCTCTCTGGAAAAACGAATCGAGTTCGATCTTCATTACATTGAAAACTGGTCTCTGCTGTTGGATACCAGGATAGTAATCAAGACCCTTTGGAAAGGGATTATCAGCAAGGAAGCGTATTAAAAAATGTCCTCCCTTATCCGACAACATGTCCGGGAACTGATCCGGCACCGCAGCCTGGTAAGCAGTCTGGTGGTCCGGGAGTTGAAAGCCCGTTATCGGGGGTCTTTCCTGGGTTTCCTCTGGACCTTCCTCAATCCCATTCTGCTGCTGGCGGTCTATGCCCTGGTATTCAACTTTTATCTCAGAATCCGGGTGGAACATTACGCCGGGTTCATGTTTGTGGGCCTGTTGCCCTGGATTTGGTTTTCTGCCTCCCTGTTGGAAGGGACGACCTCCATTACCTCCGGCGGCAGCCTGGTGACCAAGGTCCTTTTTCCCAGCCAAATACTGCCGGCGGTTAAACTTTTGGCCAACCTGATCAACTACCTCTTGAGTTTGCCCATCCTCTTCGGCTTTTTGTGGATCATGGGTGTCTATCAGGGTTGGCCTCTCTTCTGGCTGCCATTGATCCTGATTCTGCACCTGCTGTTTATTCAGGGGCTGGTACTGCTTTTATCCGCAGTCAATGTCTATTTCCGCGACGTTCAACATATCCTCTCCAACCTTTTGACGCTCTGGTTTTTTTTAACACCGATCCTTTATCCCCTTGCACAGGTGCCGGCCCCTTTCCGGCGCTGGGTTATGTTCAATCCTATGGCCCAGATCATCTCCGCCTACCAGGATATTTTTTTTTACAATCGGAACCCCGATCCCCGGATGCTGTTGATTTTTTTGGGTCTGTCCCTGATCCTGCTGGCCCTGGGCATGTCCTTTTTTGAACGTTATAAAGAAACCTTTGCCGAAAAGATCTGATCGAACATGGTTCCTGCCGTCATTTTAATAGGAGTTTCTAAAGGGTTTAAACAGACCACGCTGCGGCGGGACTACCTGACCTTGAAGTCTCTTTTTTTGAATCCTTTTTCCGCCAGAAAAAGATTCAAAGAAGAGACCAGGGTGGTCTTTCAGGACCTGGATTTGGAAATCCCCTCCGGGACCAGTTTGGGGATCATCGGTCGTAACGGTTCCGGGAAAAGCACCCTGCTCAAGGTAATGACCGGTATCTATAAGCCGGATACGGGGACGGTGCGGATGAACGGCCGGGTTTCCTCGCTCATTGAGTTGGGTGCGGGCTTTCATCCGGAATTCACCGGCCGGGAGAACGTCTTTATTAACGGCACCATCCTGGGGTTAAGCCGGAAGGAGATTGAAAAGCGCTACGATCGGATTGTCCGTTTCGCCGAACTGGAATCTTTTATCGATGCCCCGGTCAGGACGTATTCTTCGGGGATGTATGTGCGCCTGGGGTTTTCGGTGGCCGTCAATGTGGATCCGGACATTTTGCTGGTCGATGAGGTCCTGGCCGTGGGAGACGAATCTTTTTCCCGAAAATGTCTGGACAAGATGACGGTCTTCAAAAAAAACGGCAAGACCATTGTGTTGGTGACCCATGATCTGCCTACGGTGGAACGGTTCTGCGACCAGGCCCTGTGGCTGGATTCCGGCTGCATCCGGGCTCAGGGAGATCCCCGTCAGGTCATCGACGCCTACCGGCAGGAGGTGGCCCGCAGGGATGACGCCCGCTACCGGGAAGAACAGACGGTAGACGCCTGTGCCTTACCAGAGGTGGGTGTCTTTAAAGACCGTTGGGGAAACGGGGACATCGTCATCAATCGGGTTCGCCTCTTAGACGGGGAGGGTAAGGAAAGACGGGTTTTTCAGGACGGGGAGGATATCCATATTGAAATGCATTATCAGGTTCACCGCTCCAGCGAAGATATTGTTTTCGGTATCGGGGTTTTTGACGGGAAAGGGGTCTGTTGTTACGGAACCAACACGGATTTGGATGAGGTGACCCTCCCGGCCCTGGGAAAGGAGGGCCGCATCGGAATAACTTTGGAAAAAGTCCATTTGATTGAAGGGCGTTATCTGTTGGATGTGGCCGTCCATGCCCGGGACGGCCACAATTACGATTACCGAAGCGGAGGCCTTTCCTTTGACATCCGTTCTTCCAGAAAAGACGCCGGGATTTATCGTATTCCTCATCACTGGAAGTTGGGATAAGAGTTTGGAGATCGCTTCGATTTTTTTGTTCCAGGTTGCGGATTGGTGGTCGGAAGGCGAATTTCATTACAACCTCAACTCGGAACCCGGAACTCGGAACAGGGATCCGTCCTGAAATACATTCAGAGTATCCTATTTGAAGGCAGGTTATGGAAAACAACATCGAGGGAAATGGACAGGGTAATGTTGACCGGATCATGGATCGGATCCGCCGCCGGATAGCGGAGAAAATGGAAAGCGGCGCTTATTCCGCCGCGGATAGGGAAAAAATTGATAAGACCCTGCTTCAAGTCCAAAGAGAGGGCGCCGAAGACCAGGAGGGGGACATCCAATACCGGTTGTCTCAGCTCAACTATCTCTGCAACACCGCCAGACCTCCGGAGTTCATCTCCCATCGCAAAGTTCTGGGGCCGATGGTCAATGGGATCAAGAAGGTACTGCGTAAATTGACCGATCCCTATGTGCAAACGGTCCTTAAGCGTCAGGTGGAATTCAACGTCGAACTGGTCCGGCTTTTGAATCAGATAGGACTGGATTTCCGTTTCCGCTGGTCCACCCTGGAGAAGCGTCTGGACCAATTGGACCAACAAGGGACCGACATGACACGGGCCTTGGAAGCACTGCCGAGGGAACTTCAAACCCAGAAAAATATCTTTGAAGAGGTATTAAATCAAATCCAGGCCTGCCAAGCGGCCCCCGGGGAGGGGACGCTCGCCACTGAGGCCCTGCGGGGGCGATTGACGGAATCGGAATACGCCCGGTTTGAAGACCGGCATCGGGGCAGTGAAGAAGCGGTTAAGTGGAAACAGAGAAATTATTTGACCTATTTCCAGGACCGGGGACCGGTTCTGGATCTCGGTTGCGGCCGGGGGGAATTTTTAGAGTTGTTGCGGGAGGCCGGAATCCCGGCCAGGGGGGTGGACAATAATCAAGAGATGGTCCTTCGCTGCCGGGATAAGGGGCTGGAGGTTGTTCAAGAAGATGGTTGGGCCTATCTGCAGGCGGCGGCGGATCACAGTCTGGGCGGTATATTTCTGTCCCAGGTGATTGAACACCTGGGGCCTGAAATGCTGCGGGAATGGGTCCGGGTCGGGTTTAAAAAACTCCGTCCCAAGGGACTGCTTCTGGCCGAAACCATTAATCCTCAATGTCTGAGTACGTTCAGCGGGGCTTTTTATCTTGATCTTTCTCATAAAAACCCCATTCATCCGGAGGCTGCCCGCTATCTCTGGGAATCTCTCGGTTTTCAGCAGGTGGAAATCCTCTATGTTTCCCCCTTTCCGGAAGAGATGAAGCTGAAAGAGATGGTCCGCAGGGAGGATGACTCCTATGAGGATGAACTGGCCCGTTTGTTCAATGAAAATGTCAGAGGATTGAATGCCCTGCTTTACGGGTATCAGGATTATGCCGTGTTGGGATATAAATAGGGACTTACAAATAGAATTCTACGCAAATTGGATAGAATTTATTCTAAAAATGGATTTTACCCGGACCTAATGACGTATTTTCGGAATTCCGTTTTGGTTCCGGCTGGTCCGGGTTGGGGAGAGGAAAGAAAGTTCAGAGTATTGCCTTCGGGGTTCGGAGAAAGAATAAATGAGACCGAATTAGTTCGGATTGCAGATTTCGGATTTCGGACTGCGGAACGACCCAATTAAACAAAATAAGCAGTGAATACTCTATGCGCTTTGTCCTTTACCGACTGACCAAACAGACCGGATAGACCAAACAGACCAGACCGAACAGACCAAACAGACTAAACAGACCAAACAGACTAAATAGACCAGACCGACCTAAATGAAAACCGCCTTTATTTGCCCCTGGTACGGAGCGGACATACCCGGAGGGGCCGAAGCCGAAACCCGGAGAACGGTGGAAAATCTCCATCAACGGGGCCTGGAGGTCGAGGTCTGGACCACCTGTGTCAAGGACTTTGAAGGGGACTGGGGACGGAATTTTCACCGGGCCGGGGAGACGGAGGTCAACGGTGTCAAGGTCCTACGCTTCCCCGTCGATTCCAGAAACGGGGAGCTTTTCGCGGCTTTGAACAGGCGGATCCTGGCCGGGGAAAGACTCCTGCCGGAAGAGGAAGACCTTTTCTTTCAGCATATGGTCAACTCCTCCGCGCTCTATCAGCATATCCGTCGTTGCGGTTCGGACTATCTGCTGTTTTTCATCCCCTATCTTTTCAGCACCACCTATTTCGGGTCGCGCATCCACCCGGAAAGAACCTTCATCATTCCCTGTCTCCATGAAGAAGGGTATGCCCACCTGAAGCAGTTAGGGGAAGCCTTCCACCGGGCCCGGGGACTGATTTTTCATACCCGCTTTGAACAGGAACTGGGGCGGCGTTTGTTCGGTCTGAGCCGGTCCCAGGCCTTTCTTTTCGGGGAGGGGATCGATACGGACATCCGTTGCGATGGAGACCGCTTCCGGCGCCGGTTTCAGATCAAGGACCCCTATGTCCTTTATGCCGGACGCCGGGATGCCGGGAAAAACACCCCCTTATTGATGAATTTTTTTTCCCTTTATAAAAAAAGGGTCCCTTCCGATCTTCGTTTGCTGTTGATCGGCAACCTGCCGCTGAAGATTCCCCGGGAGCAGCGGGAGGATATCATCGATTTGGGATTTGTCTCCAGACAGGACAAATATGACGCCTACAGGGGAGCGGATTTGTTTTGCCAGCCTTCGGTGATGGAAAGCTTTTCCATTGTCATTATGGAGGCCTGGCTCTGCGGGACCCCGGTCCTGGTTAACGGCCATTGCCCGGTAACGGTGGAACATTGCCGGGAGAGTCAAGGGGGATTGTTTTTCAAGGATTATTTGGAATTTGAAGCCTGTCTGGAGGAAATGCGCTCTTTCCCCGACCTGGCCCTGGAAATGGCCCGAAAAGGCCGGGAATACGTATTGTCCCATTTTCATTGGGACCTGATCTGCGGCCGCTATCTGGACCTGATTCGGAAAACCCGGGAGGGGCTTGAGATCGGCCCCGGGGCGGGAGCGAAGGAGAAATCCATGAACCGGAGACAAAAAGCGCCTTCCATCGCCATCCACCAAATGCTGCCCGATTTTAGTTACGGCGATGCCATAGGTAATGACGTCCTTGGTATCCGCAAGACCTTGAGAGACTGGGGATATGATTCGGAAATCTACGCCCAGCATGTCCATTCCCGTTTAAGCAACGAAGCCCGTCCCTTTCAGGAATACACGGAGGTCAGCGGCCCGGACCACATTTTGATTTTTCATTTTTCCATCGGTTCCGAGTTGTCGGAGTTCGTCAAGCGTCTGCCGGACCGGAAGATACTCCTTTACCATAACATCACCCCGGCCCATTTTTTCCAGGGGATCAATGCCGAGGTGGAAAGGCGCTGTGCCTGGGGATATGAGGAACTGAAGCGGCTGGCCCCCCATTTCGAGCTGGGGCTGGGGGTTTCCGATTTCAACCGCCGGGATTTGGAAAAAGCGGGTTTTCGGCGGACGGGGGTCCTGCCGATTTTTATTGATTTCAATAATTATTATGCCGCTCCGGAGGGGGCCGTTCAAAGACGACTCAACGACGGCAAGATCAACATTCTTCATGTAGGCCGGCTGGTACCGCAGAAGAAGATTGAAGACCTGATCCGGGTTTTTTATCTTTTTCAAAAACGCCTTGTTCCGGAGAGCCGGTTGATCCTGGTCGGTACGGACAGCGGGGTTCGCAACTACAGCCGGGCGGTGAAAGCCATGATCGGGGAATTGGGTTTGGAGGAGAAAGTCCTTCTTCCGGGGTTCGCCTCTTTCCGCGAATTGATCACTTTCTACCAAGGCTCCCACCTTTATCTCTGTTTGAGCGAACATGAAGGTTTTTGCGTTCCCCTGATCGAGAGCATGTTCTTTGATCTGCCGATCATCGCCTATCTGACCGGCGGGATTCCGGAGACCCTGGGAGGGGCCGGGGTGGGGCTGCGAGAAAAAAAACCGGAGGAAATCGCTGAAATCATGGGCTTGATCCTCGAAGACCAGGCCTTGAGGCAAACCCTTGTCGCCGATCAAAAGGAAAGGCTTAAAGCGTTTTCCCTGGAAAGGAACAGGGAAAGACTGGAGGCCCATTTGGCTTCTATGGGTGAGGGGCGGTGAGCTGTTTTAAGGAATACTCGGGAAAACTGACCTGGACCTATATCACTCAAAGTCTGGTCACCAGCGGGCGTACGGGAAACCAGTTCTTGCGTTTCGCCCTGGTGGGCAGCAGCGGGGTCCTGGTCAATCTGGCTGTCTATTCCGGAGCCCTTTACCTCCTGTATATGCATTATCTCCTGGCCGCCACCCTTTCCTTTTTTACGGCCATGACCTCCAATTTTCTGTTAAACCTGCGCTGGACCTTTAAGACCTATGACCGGGGCATCAGGGCCATAGGCCATCAGTATCTACGTTACGCCCTGGTCACCCTCTTCAGTTACGGGATCAATATCCTTGTTCTTTGGCTGCTGGTGGACTTCTGGCATTGGCACAAGGTCCTGGCCCAGTTGCTGGCCATCGGCTTGACCACACTGAGTAATTTTTTGGGCAGCAAGCTCTGGGCTTTTAGACCGCATCCGCCGCAGGGGTAATAGGCCGGGAAAAGACTTGCCTTGGGACCGGACAACAGAAAACGATCCCGTCAGAGGGGAAGTACTATTTTTTCATAATCCCATCGGGAGTAGAAAAGGAAATTGATCATGGGCAGCAGATCCTTCGGCCCGGGACGACGTTCCCGGCCGCTGCGAAAACCACCCCGGGAGGGCCAGAAGACGATTCGGGAAATCGTCGAGGAAATCCGGTCCGGCTTACCGAGTAAAGAAAATTATCGGGACCGTTCCCTGGCCCTGCACGGTTTGATCTGCGCCCGCTGCGGACGGGAATTTACAGCGGGCCAGCGTCATCTTTTAACGGTTCACCATAAGGATGGAAATCACCTCAATAATCCCCCTGACGGGAGCAATTGGGAAAATCTCTGTGTCTATTGCCACGAGGACATCCATTCCCGGGAAATCCTGGGGGATTATCTGCAGAAAGAAAAGAAATAATGTTGAGGCAACATATCAAAAACGGTTTATCGAAAACACGATCATCGATGCTGGATACTGGATACTGGATAAAATCAAAAAACCAGATACTGGATTTCCGGAAAAAATCAGCTCCCAGCTCCCAGCATCCAGTATCCAGTATCCAGTATCCAGTATCAGGGTTTTGTTTCTAAATGATTTCACTCAGCCATGTCTATAAATTTTACGGCCAGCAGGATGTCTTAAAGGATGTTTCCCTTTCCATCCATCCCGGAGAACGCATCGCCCTGGTAGGGATCAACGGCGCCGGCAAAACCACCCTGTTCAGGATCCTGCTGGGAAGCATGGAGCCGGATAAGGGGGGCGTCCACAAAAAAAAGGGCTTCCGTCTGGGGTATCTGCCGCAGGAGATCGTCGAACTGAAAGGAAAAACCGTACTGCAGCAGGTGATGGAGGTCGAGGCGACGGTTCAGGGGGTGGTAGCCGAGTTCAAACAGATCACCCGCGACCTGGAACGGACCGCCGATCCGGCCCGATGTGAATTGCTGGCAAAAAAACAAAGTCACCTCCTTTTGGAAATGGAGCGCCTCGGGGCCTATGATCTGGAATCGCGGGCCAAGCAGATTCTGGCCGGATTGGGATTCAAGGAAAAGGTCTATCAAGGCCCGGTGGAACACTTGAGCGGGGGATGGATCATGCGTGTGGCCTTGGCCAGACTCCTCCTCAGTCAACCGGACCTGCTGCTTCTGGACGAACCGACCAACCATCTGGACCTGGATTCGCTCCTCTGGCTGGAAAATTTCCTGCAAAACACCAAATCGGCCCTTTTATTAATTTCTCATGACCGTGCTTTTTTGGATCGGGTGGTGCACAAGACGTATGAACTGGAAAAAGGAGAGCTGACCGCTTTTCCCGGAAACTACAGCCGCTATCTGGTGGAAAAGGAAAAGCGGAAACAAATGCAGGAAGCCGCCTTTGCCAATCAACAGGATAAAATCCGCCAGTTGGAGGACTTTATCGCCCGCAACCGCTCCCGCAAGGATCGGGCCAAACAGGTCCAGTCCAGGATCAAGACCCTGGAAGGGATGGAACGTATCCTGCCTCCTTCGGCTGAACAGAAGATTTCTTTTCGTTTTCCCGAGCCGGATCGGTCGGGAAAAATCGTTATGGAAATGGAGGGTCTTTCCAAATCTTTCGGGGGCCAAACGCTATATCAGGGATTAAACCTGACCATTTCCCGGGAAGATCGCCTCGCCGTGCTCGGTCCCAACGGGGCCGGCAAGAGCACCTTGCTGAAAATCATGATCGGGGCCGTTAAACCGGACAAGGGCCACTGTCAACGAGGACACAAGGTGCGTATCGGTTATTTCTCCCAACATCAACTGGACCAGTTGGAGGGGAACAACACGGTCTGGCAGGAGGCGGCTTCCGTGGCCGGAGACCGGACTTACGGAACCCTGCGGAATCTGCTGGCCGCCTTTCTTTTCCGGGAAGATGATATTGAAAAAAAGGTCACCGTCCTCTCCGGTGGGGAAAAAAGCCGTCTGGTCATCCTTAAAATTCTTTTATCCGGCGCCAATTTTCTGCTTTTTGACGAACCGACCAACCATTTGGATATCCCCTCGCGGGAGATCCTGGAAGAAGCCTTGAAGGCCTTCAGCGGCACGCTATGCCTGATCACCCATGATCGTCACCTGATCAATGCCCTGGCCAATAAGATCCTCTATCTGCGGGAAGGGCAGGTGGAATTATTCCCGGGAAACTATCAGGATTTTGAAGAAATTTGGAAAACCCGCCTTTTCCCGCTTGAAACCGAAGGAGGGAAAAGGCCTCAGGAAACAGCGCTTCAGGTATTTAAGACGGGCAGTCGAAAATCCCAGGAGGAAAAGCGGCAGGAGGCGGAAAAGAGAAACGCCCTCTTCCGGCGTCAGGCCCCTTTAAAAAAACGAATCGAGGAACTGGAAAAAAGGTTGGCAAAGGCTTTTGAGGAAAAGCAAATCATGGAAGGTCTTTTGGCTGATCCGGAGACTTTTAAAGATGGTGTAAAATTCAATGAGCTGATGCAGGGCTATGCCGGGATAGAAAAGGAAGTGGACCGGCTTACCCACGCCTGGGAGGAGGCCTTGCAGCAACTGGAAGATATGGAAGAGGCGGAATGATTTCCGATTCTTCTTTGGCGAAACCCGGTATCCGAGGCCCGAGATACCTTCCTGTTGATAACGAATCAACTAGAAAAAATTAACATTCTTTTTTGGCTTTTGGCCGAAACCGATTTAAAAGGAGTCCTTTGAACAGACCAACCGAGCCATCAAATCACAAACGATACCTCATGGAGGATGGAGAGGAGGCGCTCCGTCTGGACCGGAAAACCGAACCCCGGATGATCCGAAAACAGGCCCGTTGGGCCGGAATCAAACCGGGGATGCGCGTCGCCGACCTGGGGTGCGGTTCCGGGAAGACGACTTTTACACTCAATAAACTGGTTCAGCCCGGGGGAGAGGCCTTCGGCCTGGACTTTGCGCCCGGCCGTTACCAATTTGCCCTCACTCATTATAAGGCCTCAGGGCTGCAATTCTATTGTCGTGATGTGCGGGATCCCCTGGACGACCTGGGGAGTTTTGATTTTATCTGGGTACGTTTTCTGCTGGAATATTACTTGTCGGGCGGTTTCGAGATCGTTCGCCATATCTCCCGCTATCTGAAGCCGGGAGGGATTTTATGCCTGATTGATCTGGATCACAATTCTTTAAACCATTACGGAATCCCGGAGAGAATGGAAAATACCCTGCGTGAGTTAGCCGCCCTTTCCCGGGACAAGGCTGATTTTGATCCCTGGGCCGGGCGGAAACTTTACAGCTTTCTTTATGACCTGGGGTTTGAAAATATTACCGTGGAGGTTTCCGCCCATCACCTGATATACGGTCCCTTAAAGGAAAGGGAGGCTTTCAACTGGGTGAAAAAACTCGAGGTGGGCGCGGCCGGCTTAGGCCATGATTTTCCAGACTATGGAGGATCCTTTGAACGTTTTCGGGAGGAAGGCTTGGCTTATATGCGGAACCCGAGAAGATTCCTTTATACCCCGGTCATCGCCTGTAGGGGGGAGAAACCCATTTAAGGATAAACAAGAGATGGCTTACTAACCGACTCATAATAGTAGTATGGACATGAAACTGATAAGCTTGTCCACCGGAGGATCATGGGGGTCTTTTCTGGAGATTGTCCACCCCAAACCTGGAAGCTTCTTTGCCGGGCAAATTATTTAACTAAATCAGAAGCAGGCC
>JBFMBU010000268.1:0-2759 GCA_040755035.1 Thermodesulfobacteriota bacterium | reverse complement strand
ACGGCAATGCCGATATGAAAAACCTATTAGGCGGCAAGGGAGCCAATCTGGCGGAAATGACCAACCTGGGTGTGACCGTACCGGCCGGGTTTACCATTACCACTGAAGTCTGTACGTATTATTATCAGAACAAACAAAACTACCCCCAAGAATTATTTAAACAGATCGATGAAGCCATGGCCCGGGTGGAAAAAATCATGGGCCGCAAATACGGAGATCCCCAGGACCCCCTGCTTATATCCGTACGCTCCGGTGCCCGCAGGTCCATGCCGGGTATGATGGAGACCGTGTTGAATCTGGGCTTGACCAGTAAAACCATCCCCGGCCTGATCAAACGGACGCAAAACGAACGCTTTGTCTATGACGCCTATCGACGTCTGTTGATGATGTACGCCGACGTAGTCATGGAAAAGGCCGCCGGTCTGGAACCGGAGGAAGGGGAAGGTATTCGTCAGAAACTCGAAAAGGCCCTGGAGCGCAAGAAAGAGGAAAAGGGGGTCCATCTGGATACGGAGCTCACCGCCCAGGATCTGAAGCTGTTGTGCGATCAATTCAAAGGCATCATCAGGGCCGCCTTGAAACAGGAATTTCCGGACGATCCCCGCCAGCAATTGCTGGGAGGCATAGGGGCCGTGTTTCAGTCCTGGATGGGGAAACGGGCCGTATCCTACCGCCGGATAGAAAATATCCCCGAGGACTGGGGAACAGCGGTCAATGTCCAGGCCATGGTCTTCGGCAACACCGGCGAATCATCAGCCACTGGCGTGGCCTTCACCCGCAATCCGGCTACCGGGGAAAATGTCTTCTACGGGGAATGGCTGCCCAATGCCCAGGGCGAGGATGTGGTAGCCGGGATCCGCACCCCCAATCCGGTGAACAAGGCCGGCAAGACCGCTGATACCCGGCATCTGCCCTCTTTGGAAGAGGCCATGCCCGGCTTGTACGGCCAGTTGTTCAAGATCCAGAAGAACCTGGAAAGACATTATACGGATATGCAGGATATCGAATTTACCATCGAGGACGGTAAACTCTGGATGCTCCAGACCCGCACCGGAAAGCGCAACGGCCAGGCGGCCATTCGCATGGCCGTGGAAATGGCCGAATCCCGGTTGATCAGCAAGGAAACGGCCCTGCTCCGGGTGAATCCCGACCAGATCGATGAACTTTTGCATCCCAGTGTGGACCCGGAGGCCGGAAAAAAGGCCAAGGAATTGGTCAAAGGACTACCGGCCGGTCCGGGGGGAGCGGTGGGCCGCATCGTTTTCACCGCCGATGAGGCTGAGGCCTGGGCTAAAAGAGGGGAAATGGTTATTCTGGTTCGTAATGAAACTTCCCCGGAAGATGTCCACGGCATGCATGCCGCTCAAGCCATCCTCACCGCTAAAGGGGGCATGACCAGCCACGCCGCCCTGGTGGCCCGGGGTTGGGGTAAATGCTGTGTGGTGGGGGCCAACGAACTGGATATCGACGCCCCCAAAAAAATCGTCCGGGTAAAAGGCCAGGAACTGCAGGAAGGGGATTGGATAACCATGGACGGGACACGGGGCCGTGTTTATGAGGGCAAATTAAAATTATTGCCCGCTGATCCGGCCAATAACCCCTGGTATCTGAAACTGATGAAGTGGGCGGACCAGACCAGGAGCTTGAAAATACGGACCAACGCCGACCGTCCTGAAGACGCCCAGGCGGCACGGGGCTTCGGGGCCGAGGGCATCGGTTTGTGCCGTACCGAACATATGTTCTTTGATGCCGCCCGCATCCGCTCGGTCAGGGAAATGATCCTCTCCGAGACTTCGGAAGGCCGGCAGAAGGCCCTGGCCAAACTGCTGCCCGTGCAAAAAGCCGACTTTATGGGTATCTTCAAAGCCATGAATGGCCTGCCGGTGACCATTCGGCTCTTAGATCCCCCCTTGCATGAATTTTTACCCAAAACCGGAGAGGAGCTTCATGACCTGGCCCGGGAAATGGGGGTCTCCTTCCAACAACTAAAAGCCAAAAATGATTCCCTCCATGAATTCAATCCCATGCTCGGCCATCGGGGCTGCCGTCTGGGCATCACCTTTCCGGAAATTTATGAAATGCAGGTCCAGGCCATTATGGAAGCCGCCTGCGAATTGACCCGGAAAAAGGTCCGGGTCATCCCGGAAATCATGATCCCTCTGGTGGGTCATGTTAAAGAACTGGAGATCATGCGCCGCTTGACCATCGAAACCGCCGAAGCGGTCCAGAAAAAGGCCAAGATCAGGGTCAAATATCTGGTGGGGACCATGATAGAACTGCCCCGGGCCTGCATTACCTCGGATGAAATCGCCGCCCTGGCCGATTTCTACTCCTTCGGAACCAATGACCTGACCCAGACCGTCTACGGCCTTTCCCGCGATGATGCCGGACGCTTCCTCCCCTTTTATCAGGAGCAAAAGATCCTGAAACAGGACCCCTTTGTCACCATCGATATCGAAGGGGTGGGGGCTTTTATGAAAATGGCCGTGGATAAAGGGCGCAAAGTAAAAAAAGACCTCAAGATCGGTATTTGCGGAGAACACGGCGGAGAACCGAAATCGGTGGAGTTCTGCCAGAAACTGAATCTCAATTATGTGAGCTGTTCTCCCTTCCGGGTGCCCATCGCCCGTCTGGCCGCAGCCCAGGCCGTTCTGAATGAAAAACCAAGCAAGAAAAAATAAGAAATGATTTTCTAAAAAGGGGCTGGGGACATCCGTCCCCGGCCCCTTTTTTTTTCACTATCCCAACCCATCCCGGCC
>JBFMBU010000267.1:0-15043 GCA_040755035.1 Thermodesulfobacteriota bacterium | reverse complement strand
GGGATATCCGGCTGATTTGAAAATGGCCTATATCGTGGGCAGTAATTGTCTCAATCAATACCCCAACGCCAACCGCGGTGCCCAAGCCCTGAAGACCCTGGAGTTCATCGCCATTCATGAACAGTTTCTGACCCCCACGGCCTGTTTTGCCGATATCGTTCTCCCGGTGAACACCTTCATGGAAAGGGAGGACATCGCTCCGCCCTGGCTGGGTTCTCCCTACTACATCTATTTGAACAAGGCCGTCGATTCCCTGTATGAATCGAAATCCGACCTGGAAATATGCCGGGCCCTGGCCCCTCGTCTCGGTATCCCGGCCGATTTCTTCGACCAAACTGATGAGGATATCTTGCGTCTGTTCACTTCCAGAAGGAAAGATATCGAAGATTTTGCAGCCATGAAAAGGGATGGAGTGCTGAAAATTAAACTATCCGAGCCTATTATCGCCTTTCGGGATCAGATCAGGGAAGCGGAAAAATATCCGTTTCCGACCCTTTCGGGAAAGATCGAGATTGACTGCGATCATATTAAAGAAATGAAGAATCCCCACCTACCCTCCATACCGAAATATCTGGGGCATGCCGAACATTATGATTCGCCTTTGGCCGGTAAATATCCGCTTCAGCTTTTGACCACCCATGCCAAGACCCGCACCCATTCTACATTAGAGAAGGTCCCCTGGCTGAGGGAACTGGAAGTTAAAGGGGTCTGGATCCATCCCTTGGATGCCGGGTCGCGAAATCTCGCCCAGGGGGAACTGGCTGATGTCTTCAACGATCGGGGCAGGATTCGGGTTCCGGCCTATGTAACCGAGCGCATCATGCCCGGAGTGGTCAATATCTGCCAGGGGGGCTGGTATAATCCCGACCAAAACGGGGTGGACATCGGCGGTTGCGCCAATACCTTGACCCGGAACGAGCCTTCTCCGGGCGGGGCCTTCCCCATGAACAGCGCCCTGGTTGAGGTGGAACGATCACCCGGAAAAAAGGAGGAAGTACGATAATGACCCGATGGGGATTTTACTTTGATCAGACCCGCTGCACAGGCTGCTACACCTGCCTGGTGGCCTGCAAAGACTGGTATGACATCGATCCGAAGGAAGTGAATTATATGCGGGTCTCTTACGTTGAACGGGGCCGGTTCCCAGATCTTTTTGTGGCCTATCTGGCTTCGCCCTGCTGGCACTGTGCGGAGGCTCCCTGTATCAAAGCCTGTCCGATCCAGGCCATTTCCAAGCGGGAAAAGGATGGAATCGTCATTGTCGACCGCGATCTTTGTTTGGGAAAGGAAGCCTGTCCGGAAAAATGCAAGAAAGCCTGTCCCTGGGATGCTCCGCAGTTCGGCCCCCAAGTGGATGCAAAAATGGAAAAATGCCAGTTATGTTACGATCGGCTGGAGGAGGGGAAGAAACCCATCTGTGTTGAGGCTTGTCCTTTATTCGCCCTGGATGCCGGACCCCTGGAGGAACTCCACCGAACATACGGGGATATTCAGGAGGCCGAGGGCTTCAAGTCCATGAAACGCTTCCAGCCTTCGGTGATCTTCAAGCCCAAGAAACCATAAGTTGGATGATTTCGAACCGTCAGGGGAAATTGCCATGTCTTTAGCCGAAGTGAGGCACAAACTGCAAATACTGATTCCACCTGAGGATCAATGGACGGCGGTGGATAGAGCCCTTTATGGTCCGGAGGATCTTTACCGGGTTGAAAAGGAAACGGCGGAACAACTTCGCTTCGAGGCCATTACGTACAGTTTTCATTATCACTTTTGCAACAATCGTTTTTATCGACGATATTGCCAAGAGGAGGGAATAGTTCCATCGGATATCAAAGCACCCTCCGAACTGGTCCGGATTCCTTTAATTACCGATACCTTTTTCAAAGATTATCCGGCCGGGGTCGAATTTTATCACTGGTTGCAAAAAATCAGCACGGTAAAAATACCGGAAGTCAGTTTTAGTAAAAAGAACCCTTCCTTTGATGAGATCATAGAAACACTGGCTGGAGAAGGATTTATTGTTACGTTCACCAGCGGCAGCAGCGGACGGTACAGTTTTTTCCCCCGGGATACTCTGACCTGGATGAGACAGCGCTACAGTTTTGCCCGTTCCGGGGTGGAACTCATACGTTCCGAATATCTGAGCGGAAACCCCGCTTTCTTCCGTCTCAATGCCTTTCCTAATCCGGCTAAAACCTTTCTTTTTTCCGGAAAAATCGCCATAGCCGCCTATGGAACCGTATTTGACAAAGAAAATGTAGAATACCTTATCGACCGGAAAGTAACCACCGACACCTTACGCATCGCCATGGGGCGGGGAAGGGGGTTCAAAGAAAAGCTTTTGGGTCGTCTGGCAAAGATCAACCGGAAGAAAATGGTGGCTCAATTCGGTCGAAAGATTGAGGCCTATGCCGGACAGGGAAAGAAATTAGTCATTGCCGCTCCGCCTTTCTTAGTCGCCGACCTGTTGTCGACCTTGGAGGCCAAAGGCCGGAAACTTCACTTGGGTAAAAACGTCTGGTTGGGGACGGCCGGCGGCTGGAAGGTTCCCACAGGCGGTGTAATGCTTGATAAGAGCTGGAGGGAAAGGATTGGTGAGCTGATGGGAATTCCTGAGGAACAGATCAGGGATGTGTACGGCATGTCGGAATGCAGTGCTTTTTTCCCGGATTGTGAGGGCCATTATAAGCACATACCCCACTCGTTTGTCTATCCCTTTGTCGTCGATGAGGAACTCCATCCTTTGGATTATGGGCAGTTGGGTCGCCTGGCTTTTTTAGACCCTTTACCCAACAGTTATCCAGGATTTATTATTACCAGTGACCGGGTAAAGATCCTTAAATCCTGTCCGGTCTGTGATCGGCCCGGCCCGGTGTTTGATAACGATATATCCCGGATTATAGGGGCCGAGGACCGGGGGTGCGCCGCCATCGCCAGGGAGCAAATGACACAGGCCTTGGAAAAGGGGTTTGTACCGGGGGGATCGACACGTGGGTAAGGTTTTGGGTTTCAAAGATGAGGTTCCCCAAGGCTCTTCCTGGCGGATTTTGGTAACCCTTCTTCCCGTGCTGTTCGCCTTTATCCGGGCCATTATTTTGCATCCCAAACAGGCCCGGGGGATTATTAAACAAGCCCGGGCGGCCAAGAAAAAAGACCAAACTCTTCGGCCGTGTCAACGAAAAGGACCACCATATTCTATTCCCGTTTATCGGACGGGGATGAACCGATACCTGTCCCGGGAAAAATATCTTAGACCAAGCCGTCTGATAGAGTCCGACGCTCCGGAAATAATTGCCGTGGCAAATCAACTGGGGGCTTTCCAAAATGCGAGCAAGACCTTTGCCGAGAGTTGCTTTGCTTATATTCAAAGAAATATCAATTTCACCTTTCTTTCTCCCCTCAAAGGAGCGCGGCAGACTTTAATAACGGGGGAAGGAGTTTGTTTTGATAAGGCCAATTTATTCGTGGCCTTTTGCCGGGCCGGAGGTGTCCCGGCGCGGTTAAGGAGTTTGAGTATCGCTCTTAACCAGCAATTGTACGAGGGATATACCGGAGAGATCCCCTTCATGAAGCATTTTTATGACGCCGTGGGATATCTCGCCGGTCATATTATCGCTGAGGCCTTTGTGGAGGGGAAATGGCAGGTGGCAGACGTTTCTTTGGATGATTGTTATCAGGCCTACGTTGGCCTCCCTCTTTCCAGGTTTGGCGCTGACTCCGAAGGTTTATGGCATTGGGAGGTTCCCGGGAAGAGTTATCATTACGAACAGATCCCCCGACTGTTTGAAGCAGCGGCCCAAATTTCCCTTAAATATTATCGAGGTTTCTTCCTGGTCATGCAGGAAAACTGGCAGGAAAGGCACCAGGCCGGAAGAAACATCATTGAGGCCCTGGGGGGGGAAGAGGCCTACGATAAAAAAATCCGCCAGACTTACCAGGCTAAATTACCCGAGGTTTCCAAAAGACTTTTCAAACTGCTGAACGAGGACGAAACAGGGAAGGATCCGGCAGATCCAATCGATTCCTTAAAAGGACCTGCGCTATGACTCAGGATCCCCAGGCGATGATCCCCCGGCCCCCGGCAATTGAGATAAAAAATATATCCAAGACCTTTGGAAAAACCAAAGCCCTGCAAGGGGTTTCGCTGGATATTCGTCGGAATGAAATTTTTGGTCTGATCGGACCCAATGGGGCCGGGAAAACCACCTTGCTTCGGATTTTGGCGACCCTGATTTCTGCCGACCCTCACCTCCCCGCAGACGCGGGTCCCAGGGAGGGTCATATTTTCGGGTTCGACCTTTTCAGGGAAAAGGATCCTCTCCGTGAAATCATGGGGTATGTTCCGCAGCGGGACGCCCTCTACGGCGACCTGTCCGCGTTGGATAACCTGATATTCTTCAGCCAGCCCTATAAGATGGATCAAAGAATTCGTCAGGACCGCATGGAGCTACTTTTAAAAAGAGTTAACCTTTTCCATCGCCGGCGGGATCTGGTGAAGGATTTTTCCGGCGGCATGTTGAAATGTTTGTCCATAATATGCGCCCTGGTCCACCAGCCCCAGATGCTCTTTCTGGATGAAATCACCGTCGGACTGGACACCTCCCTGCGGCGTGAAATCTGGGATCTGATCCAGGAATTAAAAAAGGAAAGCACGATCATTATTTCCACCCATTACGTCCCTGACGCCCAAAACAACTGTGACCGGGTAGCGTTAATCTATGAAGGTCGAATACTGGACAGCGGCCGGCCAGAGGAATTGATCGTCCGCTATCCCCCGGCCTCCTCCCTGGAAGAGGTCACCCTCCTGTGCCAGAAAAAATGAAAATATCCCTGTTGCTTACTATGACCATCATGGAGCTGAAAAGAATGGCCCATGACCTGCGAAGAGTACTTTTACTGGTTTTGGGTCCCCTGGCAATAGGTTTGGTCTTTGGGCTGGTATTTTATCATTACCCGAAAGATATTGATCTAACCCTCTTTGTCGACCGGCAGGACTATCCCGCCTCTTCCCTTTATCCGGAGACCACCAATCTGATCAATACCATTGAGGGGACGGATCGATTCTCCGTAACCCGCGTTTTTTCCGTAAAAGAGGCTTTCAGTCGTTTATATAAGGGTAGAACGAGGGCGGTAGTCGTTATCCGGGAGGGTAAAACCACAATAGAGGCGGTTAAGGTGACCATAGATGTCACGGACCGGATCCTGCAACAATTGATCAGGATTGAACTCCCCCGGGTCTTAAACCGCTGCGCCGGGCAGGCTGCCCTCTCCTACCTGTCCGAAAAGGGGGTCCCTTTTGAAAGGACCTTTCATCTCATACATCCCTTTCATCTGGAACTCAAGACCAACGAATGGAAGGATATCCGTTATTTCGATTTGGCCGCTTCCGGGGTTATCGTCCTTTTTATTGTGGGTATCTGTCTTTTGATGTCGGTAACGACCGTTACCGCTGAGCGATCCAGCGGCACCTTGGAACGTATTCTGGCCTCACCTTACAAAAATTCCGAAATAATCCTTGGCAAGTTTACGGCCTACACCGTTCTGGCCGCTGTGGTCAGCGTCTTGGTCATTTTCTCGCTGAAACTGACTTTCGGCATTGTATTGGGTAATCTTTTCCTGGTTTTTCTTTTTTCGATATTGATTGGCGGCAATGCCGTCGCCCTGGGGTTGCTGGTTTCGGCGGTTACCCGAAACGAACTGGAATCGATAATGGCCGGTATCCTCTGCTGGTTTCTGGCTATGATTCTGATGGGCTTTACCTGGCCCCTGGAAACCATGCACCCGCTGATGACCTGGGTCAGCCGTTTGAATCCTTTTTTATACGGTCTTCAGGCGATCCGGCATATTAATCTGAACCATTGGGGGTTTGATCAGGTCTGGTTTAATCTGGTTGTTCTGGTGACATCCCTGAGCTTTCAAGCGTTGCTGGCGATTCGTTTTTTCCGCCGGGAAATCGGATAAGGATTCATGCGACTCGGGAACCTCAAGATCATCACTTGCTTTGAGTTAAAGCGCTTCTGGAACAATAAACCATTATTGATTCTGGTGGGAGTAGCCCCTATACTGATATGTGCGGTTTTTGGATTTGTGGCTTATACGTATCCCCGGGGCATTGATCTTACGGTATCTATTGAACATCCCCCCTTAAAAGCCGTTCATCCGGAACTCCTGGAATTGATCCGGGAAATAAGGGAATATAAGAAGGCAGAGGGAGCCAAGACCTTCTCGGTAAACCTGGAAAGGCAGACCCTGGGGAACGCTTTGCAAAAATTGAATGACGGGAAAACACGGGCCGTTATTTTTCTTCGGCAGGGTCCGGCCGGTCTGGAAGAGGTCCTGATCGTAATGGATGTAACCGAGTTGGCGGTAAGCAACGAAATAGCACAGGCCCTGGTGGATATATCCGGACGATATGCAAAGAAAATTTCCCTCTCCCGTCTAACTTCTTTTCTGCGCAATCACCCCGGGTGGATCTCGAACGAAGGAAACCGGGGGAGAACGGGAATCCCGGGCTCCTTTGACAGTTCATTTCATACCAGTGCCTGGACCGACTTGGGATATTTCGATTTTCACGCCTCAGCCATGATGGTGGTATTGGCCATGAGTATTCCACTCTCTCTCAGTCTGATGACTATTACTTCTGAGCGGATGGGAGGGACCCTGGAAAGAATATTTGTGACCCCTTACGGTAAAGCGGAAATCCTCGGAGGTAAAATGCTGGCCTTTAGTGTGCTGGCCGTCATCATCGCCCTTCTGGTTACCATAACCTTAAAAGCCCTATTTACTATTGCCTTGGGGAATTCGGGTCTGATACTTTTGACAACGATTTTGGTCGGAATTAACGGGGTAGTTTTTGGTTTACTGGTATCCTCCCGGACCCGGACCGATATTGAATCGATCACCGTCGGCATTTTATGCATCTTTGCTTTCATGGGCTTGATGACCTTTTTGGTCCCCTGGGAAACCATGCATCCCAGCGCCAAATTTATTTCCCGGCTTCTCCCCTTCACCTATGGAATAAGGGCCATACGCCTTATTAATATGACCGGGGCAGGGTTCTATGAAATTTGGATGGATTTGACTGTTCTCCTGGCCTCTATTTTCATTCAGTTATCCATCACCATCCCGGTCCTGAGGCGTGAAATTAATTAGTTCTCATCCCTTTTTTTCTCCTTGACTCGGTTGCCCGCATACTCTTATACTTTCCTCCAATCAACTAATTGATATCTATAAAAAAAGAGTTTGAGTTATGGAGTTATTTTCAAGATCCAGGGGACCTTTCCTCCTCCTTTTGTTGGGAATACTGGTTATTTCCTCCGTAACGTATTACCAGATCAATACCCCCTGCCGCAAACCCCTAACTTACCGCATCGGAAAGATAGATGAACGGTTCGGTCTTTCCCGCTCCGAATTCACCGAATATGTAAAAGCGGCCGCCGTCCTTTGGAACCGATCTTTTTCCCGGCCTTTGTTTCGGGAAGATTCCAAGGGGGCGATTGAAGTCAATCTGGTTTATGACTACCGGCAGGAAGCCACGGACCGCTTGCGGAGCCTCGATATCAAGATCGACCGTTCCAGAAACTCTCTTGAGGAATGGAAAGAGCGCTATGATCAACTAAAAACGGAATTCGATGAAAAAAATACTGCCCTGAACGGAGAACTGAACACCTTTAATAATCGGGTCAAACAATTCAATTCTGAAACCGAATATCTGAACCGGCGGGGAGCGGTTGAGCGGGAGATCTATAACCGGCTAATGAAGGAGAAAAGCGAACTGAACTCCCGGCAGGAAGACCTGAAGGTTAAACAGGAGGAAGTTAGGCGATTAGGGGATACCCTCAACAGTCTGATGGTGGTGATCAACGAGATCGCCTCTGCTTACAATCTTGATCTGATTGTTCATCAGAACACCGGCCGCTCTCTGGGGCGGGAATTTTGTGAGGGGTTGTATGAATTCAACAGGGGCCGGCAAAGCATCACCATCTTTCAATTCGACAATACCGATCGTCTGATTCGTGTCCTGGCCCATGAATTCGGTCATGCCCTGGGTCTGGACCATAGCGATCAGGAAGGGGCGATCATGTATCGCTTGGTACTTTCCGATGAACTGGAGTTGTCCGCGGATGATATTCGTCTATTGAAAAAAAGGTGTAAAGCGGATTGAGGTTCCCCCAACCCCGACCGGCCGGAACCAAAATTGGAAATCCCAAAATCCTGTATTCGATTCGGGTTAACTTCCCATTTTGGAATAAATTTTATCCAATTTATTCCTGGAATTCTATGCGTAGGTCACAAAAAGCCCCAGAGCCGTTTCAGGTCCAGCTCGATCCCCACCTGGTGGGCCGGGATGCTGTAAACAATAGAACAGGTTTCTTTGGAGCAATCGCGCCGGACCGGTTTGGGGAAAGGGACCCCGTCTTCTTTAATCACGCTGTGTACCAGGGGATGGTGGATTTTTTTTCCGCTTTGGGTGACCAGGGCGATTTCCCCGTTGATCAGGCGGACAAAGGACCCGGGATGGAATATTCCGATTTCCTTGACTAAGACTTTGGCCAGTTCCTGGTCGAGGGCTTGCCCCCTTGACCCGGTAATGATTTCGCGGGCGGCTACATCCGGCGGCAGGGGCAGGCGATAGGCCCGGGAGAACAGCTTTACGCAATAAACATCCGCCAGGGTGAGCATTCGGGCCAGGACAGTAATCTCTTTCCCCTCCAATCCTTTCGGATAGCCGCTGCCATCGAGAAATTCGTGATGTTCCAGGACGGCCTTCAACCAGATTTCGTCTCTAACCCCGTTAGAGTGTAACCTTTCCATGCCTTCCTGGGGGTGATTTTTAATCGCCTTTTTCTGTTCATCGGACAATTCCCCCTTTTTGCTGAAAAGCTCGGTTTGCAGTTTCAGCATGGCGATATTCATGGTCAAAGCGGCGGCCAAAAGGGATGAATGTTCGGAAGGCGGGTGATCGGTAGCCCGCAATAAAATATCACAGAGAATGGCGCAGTGCAGTTGATGGGCAATGGAATAACTGCTTTCCTTTCTCAAAAGGATGGCCCCCAGGGTGGCATGAGTGCTGATCGAACAAGCCAGTTGTATCTTTTTGCACAACTCGATGATTTTGAATTGGAACCCGAATTTCGAACCGCTTGTCAGACAGAGCGCCGACAATCCGGAGTAAACCGTATCGATTAATTCAAAGGGGGTCGGGTTCTCGATTTTAGGAGGAGGAGCGGCTTTCGGAATCGGCTCCTGAAGGGGTTCCGGAATCAGGATGCTGGCTCCCCTTTCAAAGAGGGAGGTAAGCTGCTTTTGGGTTTTGATGAGGTATCCTTTTTTTAGCAGCAAAACCCCGTTCCGGTCATAGATATCCTGAGGGAGGGGGGTTTCCAAGGCGATGTCCCTTTTATCGATCCTTTCGAATTGTTTCATGGTCCGTTTTCCCTTCGGAATTTGAAAGCGTATTCGAAGCTCATTCCCATCCGGAAGTCTGCATTTGCACAGGAAAAGGGATTAATATTCATCCCTGAAATCGGGGGTCCTTTTTTCCCGGGTGGAATCAATGCCCTCGATAATATCCGAAGTCATATAACACAAGGACTGATAGGCCGCTTGCCGGTGCAGGGTCTCGGCCAATGTGTTACGGGTGGCGGCATCAATGGATTCCTTAAGCATCCGAATGGGCAAAACCGGCATGGCCGCAATTTTTCCGGCCAGTTCCAAGGCCTTCTCCATCAATTTATCAGGCGGGGCCAGGTGGTTGACCAGGCCGATGCGTAACGCTTCTTCGGCGGTGATAATATCGCCGGTCATCAACAATTCAAAAGTTCGGGCCCGGCCGATCATCCGGGACAAAAAATATTCCGCGCCCATGCCGGGGTGCAAACCGATTTTGGCAAAAGTAAAGCCGATCCGGCTGTTTTCTGCCGCTATACGCATATCGCAGGCCAGGCTGACGCAGGCCCCGGCGCCGATGGCATGGCCGTTGATGGCCGCTATGGTCGGTATTTCCAAGTCCATGATGCGCAGAAAGGAATTGTAAAAGGCAAAGGACTCTTTTTTGCGTTTGGCGGGGTTGGATCCTACGTTAGCTCTCATCCGATCCAGATTGCCGCCGGCGCTGAAAGCGCGATCGGCCCCGGTAAGGATCAGCACTTTGGGCTCAGGATCGTTCTTGACGCGCCCTATGGCTTCGATAAAGGCTTCTGCCATAATATCATTCATGGCGTTGAGTTTGTCCGGTTGGTTCAAGGTCAGCACGCAAATCCTGTTTTTGGTTTCCACGAGAACGGCATTGTCAGACATGTGTTGGTCTCCTTGTTTTAGGTAAATAACCTGAAGGCTGTTTCTTCATTCCCCCACGGTAACCGGCCGGCCCGATTTTTCCAGATAGCCTTTGATGGATTCGATTTGTTCCTTTTTATAAAAAGGCGTTTCCTCCATGGGAATCGTCCGGCCTAAATTAAGATATTTGCCGTCCCCATAACGATTGAAAGGCAGGAGGGATATCTTCTCCACCGGCCTTTCCCGGCTTAAGAACATGACCTGTTCCAGATTGCTCGGGGAATCATTAAACCCCGGGATAAGGGGTAAACGGAGCCAGAGACGGATGTAGCCCGGAATTTTTCTCAGGTTGGAAAGGGGGAGGGCGTTGCTGACTCCCGTACCCTTTTGATGTTCCTCCGCATCCATGTGCTTGATGTCAAATAAAAGCAGGTCCACGAATGGAAGGATTTCTTCCAAAGCCGCCCAACTGCCATAGCCGCTGGTATCCAGCGCGGTGGGTAGCCCCTGATCTTTACAGGCCTTTAAAAGCCTTGCAACAAACGGGGCCTGCAGCAACGGTTCTCCGCCGGAAACGGTTACTCCTCCCTGGGAGCGGCGGAAGAACAGCTCATCCTTCAGGATTTCGGCCATGATCCGGTCAACGGACATGGTTTCCCCCACTTGGGTAAGGGATTTGGACGGACAGACCTCAACGCAGGCGAAACAGCGGTTGCAGCGGCTGCGGTCGATAACCCGGCCTTTTTCCGGATGAAAGGAAATGGCCTTTTCCTGGCAGACCTCCAGACATTTCAGACAGGCGATACATTGGTCGTCATGGGTCATCAGTTCCGGATAGGGGTGCATGGATTCCGGATTGTGACACCAGCGGCAACGCAAGGGGCAGCCTTTGGTGAAAACGGTCGTCCTGATTCCGGGACCGTCGTTGGTGCTGAAGCCCTGGATAAGAAAAACCGATCCCTGTTCGGTCACCTCTCTCGCTTTTGAACGATTTTTAGTCATTTATTGGAAAATAATTGAACGGTCATTTAAATGCCTTTGAATCGGGCTGGGCGTTTTTCCAGAAAGGCCCGGACTCCTTCCCGATGATCCTCGGATCCCCTACAGACCCCCTGGGCAAAGCTTTCCAAATCAAGTTGGGTGTCCAGGTTGTGATGGCGGAGTCCCTGATAGAGGGCTTTTTTCATAAATTTTATAGATAAGGCCGGACCGGTAGCTATTTTTTGGGCCAGAGCGAATACCTCCGGCATCAGGGCTTCGGCTGAAACCACCCGGGTCACCAGTCCGATCCGTTCCGCCTCCCTGGCGTCGATCATAATACCGGTGGTCAACATTTCAAAAGCCTTATCGGGTCCGATAATCTGGGGCAGGAGAAGGGTGCTGCCCAGATCACCCACCAGACCGACCCGGACCCAGATGGCGCCGAAGCGGGCGTTTTCGGAAGCGATGCGGATATCGGATAACAAGGCCAGGGACAGGCCTGCGCCAGCAGCCACGCCGTTTATGGCCGCGATTATAGGAATCTCCAGACTCCGAATGACCTTAGCCACATAGCCGGTGCCTTCCAGTAATTCGGCCTGGGTTTTCGCTGGCCCGCGTCCCTCGATGTTAGCGGCCAGCCTGGCCCCCACATCCGAACCGGAGCAGAAACCCCGGCCGTTGCCGGTAAGGACCAACACCTTAACCTCGATATTGTCTTTAAGGTAATCAATGATTTTGCGAAAGTCTGCCCACATTTCAGTGGACATGGCGTTGAGCTTTTCCGGATTATTGAGGGTCAGGGTGGCGATGCCGTCTTCCACCGTGAGGATCATTTTGTCAAATTCCATGGAGGCTCCTGGGAATAAAAAAAGGGGTCAAGGTTTCAAGGATTCGAGTAAAAGGCGGGAAGGTTATAACCCTTGGACCCTGACCGTCTGTATTGGTTGCCAGTCATTGAAATACGTATCTGAATTTTGAAATCCGCAATCCGAAATCGGATATGTTTTTACAGGCTCAATTCCGTCCGGGCGATGATCTGGTCCTGCACCCCTTTGGTCATGTCCACGAAATAGGCGGCCAGACCGGCCGTACGGACCACCAGGTCCGAATATTGATCGGGGTGCATCTGGGCATCCAAGAGCGTCTCCCGGTCAATGATATTGAACTGGGTATGGTGGATGCCGAGGTCGACAAAGGACTTGAGCAGGGCGATAAAATTGTTCCCGTTGTTTTTCTTCAATTCCTGGGGGGCGAATTTCTGGTTGAATAAATGGGTGAAGGTGCCGGCATGGTCGACCTTGCTTACCGACTTCAATGTGGCCAGGGGGCCTTTCTTATCCGTACCGATGGATGGGGAAATCGTGCCGTCATTAAAGAGGTCCAGGTCCTTGCGACCATCCGGCGTGGCCCCGGTCATGCCGCTGTAGTCATAATAAGAAGAAGCCCCGGTACCGTCCTCATTGAAAGGTCCGCCCCAGATGTTCTTGAAACTTTTAAAGGTCTGGTTGGTCCGGCGGAAAAATTCGCGGCCGATGAGGTCCACATAATCGTCGTCGTTGCCCCATTTGGGGGCGTCATTGATGAACTGCTGGCGCAGATCTTCCCGCCCCTCCCAGTTGTTCTTCAAGGCATCGAGCAATTCGGCCATGGTGACCTTTTTCTCATCAAAAACCAATTTCTTTAAAGCGGCCAGGGAGTTGACGATGGTGATCTGCCCCACCGGCTGGATAATCGTATTGTGATAATATTTGAATTCCCGGCAGTCCTTTCCGGCCTCTAAGCAGCCGTCGACCACAGCCGAAAGAAAGGGTTGGGGCAGCCATTCCTCCTCCAGGGCGTCAACGATATTATAGATAGTCACCAGTTTATGGAGGAAGAATTTCAATTGCTCCAGATAGGCCTCCATGGCCTCTCCCACCGAAGTCCAGGACAGGGGATCGCTGGTCCTTGGCCCCACCTGTTTGCCGCTGAATTTATCCACCCCCTGATAAAGGGCATATTCCAGGCATTTGGGCAGGACAAAGGTCCCTCCCAGTGCCCTCTGGCACATGGCTTTGCCGGGGATGATCCAGCGCATACAGCCGTCGGTTCCATAATCCCGGGCGTCCTCCAGGGGAAGACCAAGATTGGTGAGGAAGGGGATCATCATATTGTCATTAAAGAAGGAATAGACTCCGGGCTGCTTGAGCAGGGATTTTATGATCTGTTGATACAGGACCTGGGGGGTCTGTGGATGGAGACGGACGGCCAGAGCCGGCTGATTGAAACCGACCTCATCCTTGGCGTCCATAATGATATAGGTCATTTCATTGGTGGCGTCCACCCCCTCGCGGTCCACCCCGCCTACGGTTACCACCCGGGTGATCAGAGGGCCGGCTGAAGGGTGGGAAGGGGGAATCAAGGCCCCTTCTTCATTAAACTTGAGCAGCAGGTGTTCCACCAGTTCCTGGGCGGCTTCTTTATTCAAACGGCCTTCGGCCTTGTCTTTGGCATAAAAAGGATAAAAAATCTGGTCTACCCGGTCTCCGTTACCCGAGGTCTGAAGATCAAGGACACGCACCACCAGGTTGATGAACCAGTAGAACTGGAGGGCTTCATGCAGGGTACGAGGGGGATTCTCCGGGACCCAGGCGCAGATTTCAGCCATTTTTTCCAGTTCGGCCTTTCGTCCGGGATCCGATTCCTTGGCCGCTTCCTGCAGACACAGCTCGGAAAACCGTTTTCCCTGTCGGATGACGGCCTCGGAGGAAAGGATGACCGCCTCATAAAAAGCCTTCTTTTTCAAATACGCTTTGGGGTGCAGGTAAAGCGCGGGGTCGGCCTTGATTTCCTCCAGCTTGGCCTTGGCCTCTTCGATAATCCCTTTCAACCCGATCTGAAAAATATGCCGGTAATCGGGCGATCCAACGTGGCCGCCGTGGCGCCAGAGGAAAACCCCCTGGTTGGGGTAGAACCAATAATAAAGGATATCCTTGGGCAGCAGGTCCCGCTCCATGCCGTGAACGGATTTTCCCTTCCAGTATTTATGAATCTGGTGGAGTTCGATCCGTTTCTCATCGGTTAAGAGGCTGCTGTATTCGGTATCAATAGCCTTGTCCAACCAACTGCTCCATTTTTCCGGGAAGGTGATCATGGAACAGGGTTCGCTGGATACGTTGCCCACAATCCGTTCATCCGGCAGAATATAGAGGGTCCGCTGGTCCAGAAAGTGGGCCATGGCCTTGGCCCGTCGGAGGATCATAGGTTGGCCCTCAGAGGCCTTATAACCCTCGGTGATCAGACGGGCCCGTTCGATGCAGAGCTTCACTTCCTGACGGTAGGGATTGCGGCCTTCTTCCTTGACCCGGGTCACATTTCCCTTGGCCGCTTCGATTCGGCCCGAACCGCGGCTGCTTTTGTTTTGGTAGACAATGCTCTTCCGCATCTTCTTGGTGACCCGAGAAGGTGAGGGGGCGATTTCCGGCTCGCTGATACGTGGTGCTAAACTCATGGCGTCCTCCCTATGGATTGAAAGGATTTTTTTGTGCAGCATTTTTTTATCTGCTAAGTTTCATGCCGATTCATTAAAAAGTCAATATTTTTTTAGTATTGATATAAAGACAGCTTTATCGGATAGCGGAAAAATAAGGGGAGGGGTGGTCTTGATATTTTTTTGGAATTTTTCCTCAATAAATTTTAGATGGTTCAAGATGAGGATTGACTTTCAAGACATATTTGTTAACTTATATTAGCCGATCCTATTTTATAGAGGAGGAACCGGCATGGGACAGGTGACGAGTTATCTGGA
>JBFMBU010000266.1:0-2204 GCA_040755035.1 Thermodesulfobacteriota bacterium | reverse complement strand
CCAAAGCAATATAACCATGGCAAAGGCTATCATTCCCAATTGATAGTGCTGCACCACCTCAAGGGGCAGAGCCGGAACCAGCGCCACCAAAAGCAGGAGAAGATAATCTAAGGAGCTTACTTCCAGGTCTTTGAATTTGCTCATGAGAAGATATGCCGCCAAAAAAAAAGCCATACTTCCCCAAAAAATAAAATTGAACGTCCTCGTGTCTAAAGGCAAAAAGGCGAGGGTTCTTCCCTGAGTGGAAAAAAGAAGATAAAATCCCAAAAGATAGAGAGAGAAGCGAATGAGGTGGGGATGGGCGGGTTTATAGAGCCAGGAGGATAAGAGGATCAGTAAACCTAATACCCAAAACAAGGCCCACTCCCATTCTTTTTGAAACAGCAAGGACGAAGACAAAGCCAGCCAGGTCAGCCCGACGGGTAGACCAATTCTCAAAGCCGCGAGCGGCCACTTGACCAGATTTTTCCCCGTCTTGCCCGTAACAATGATTTGTTCCAGAGATTCTCCCCAGCCGAAAATAACGCCCAGAGACAATCCGAACCTGGCGGCGAACATAAAGAACAGGAGAATAGGAATGACCATAATGAGATAGGCCATGAAAGCCCACGATTCAGGGTAATACCTGAAATAAATGCTTAAGCCCACCATGATTCCTTGGAGGATATAGATGCAGGCCACAGACGCCACATGGGAGGCTCCAAATTTGAGCAGGAGGTGATGAAAATGTCTTTTGTCCGCTTTAAAAAGTGGGCGGCCCTCGATGAATCTTTTCGCCATCACAGTTAAGGTATCCAGAATGGGAAAACCCAAAATAAGCACAGGGAGCACCCTGGATATGGGAGAATTGTGGTCCTGGGTAAGATAGAGGGAGAAAATCCCGGCTGAAAAACCCAAAAGCTGCGATCCCGTATCCCCCATAAACACCGTAGCAGGAAAGGTATTGTAGCGCAGGAAACCAAGGAGCGCTCCGATAATAATCAAAGAGGAGAGAACAATGTTGGTGTTGTTTTGATCGTAGGCGAGTAAGCCCAGGCAACTGAAGATGAGAATGCAGATCCCTCCGGCCAGGCCGTCCAGGCCATCGGCAAGGTTGATGGCATTGGTAATCCCTAAAAGAAACAGAACCGTCAGTGGAATGCCCATCCAGGGGGGCACCAGTACTTCAGAAGCAGACCACCACATTCCGAGGGTGCTTATGGAGAACTTGCCCATGATCATGGTCAAGGTAACGGCCAAAAATTGCCCCAGGAATTTTTTCTTGTAATCCAGGTGAAAGAGGTCATCGAGAAGCCCAAAGACAAAAATAATGGCCGCACCCGAGAGGAAGGCCTTGAACTCTCTATCCAGGGGCACCCAAAACCAGAGAGGAACCAGAATTCCAATAGTTAAGGCAATGCCGCCCGTCTTGGGTATGGGATAGTCGTGCACCTTTCTCGTATTGGGGTCGTCTACCGCCCCGAACCGATTGCCCAACCTGCTGGATAGCGGCACCAGGATAACCGTCAGGTAAAATGCTAAAAGAAATGAAGAAAGATAAATCATGTTCTATAATTTGCCTTCATAAATCCCCCTAGATTTTCCCCCTTTATCAAAGGGGGGCAGGGGGGATTTTCTCATCCTTAACTATCTCCGGGTAGATACTCTGCCAGCACCGGAAGGATCTGGCGCGTAAATTCCTGGAGCCTCATCTCGGCATCGTCCTGCCCCTCCGTTTCATAGACCGGCGTAATTACCCGTACCAGGGCCCCATCCGTTCTCTGCCTAATAAGTGCGTCCCAGAAGGCAAAAAGTTTCAACTGGTAGGGGCTGGTGAGAATGCGGCCGCGCTGCGGAAACCAGAAATAAGACAACTGGTAATTGTCCAGCATCTGCATATAGGCGCGGTTCACCAGCGTTTGCCCCCCGTTATAGCCGGGGGTGGGAATAATTGTGGTTCCCGCTTCCTTGAAAATCCAGCCCCTGCCGGGCAGGCATGTTGCCGGGCTATGGATTGATTCCCCCTTTTTCTGGCTTTCATAGTAGGCCACATACAAATTGACCACCTTCCCCGCAGGGTTGCTGTAATCCACGACCACATAGTCGCTCAGGTCCAGAGTACTGACAATTTCCAGCGGCAGAGTCTGGCGAGTTCCTGACCATTGTTCCACCATAAGGGGAAATTGATTAAATGGCCGCGTGATGGGGATTTTTTCACGGAAATC
>JBFMBU010000265.1:0-10052 GCA_040755035.1 Thermodesulfobacteriota bacterium | reverse complement strand
CAGGGCGTTCTTTTTCTATGATCTCTTTAATGGTCTGAAAATTGAGGGGTTCTATATAAGTCGCATCGGCCATACCGGGATCGGTCATAATGGTGGCCGGGTTGGAATTGACCAGGACGATCTGATAACCCAATTCCCTGAGGGCCTTGCAGGCCTGGGTGCCTGAATAATCGAATTCACAGGCCTGGCCGATAATAATCGGCCCGGATCCGATGATTAAAACCTTTTTTATGTCTTCCCTTATCGCCATAACAAGCCCCTCCGTAGGTTTTTTTATAACTAATTAAAATTACAAATAAAATAATTAGTCGATGGATTTGATTGGGCAGAGTATAAAAAGGGCCGGGTAATGTGTCAAGCTAAAAGAAATGGTGATTGCTTAGCAAAACTAAAATCAAAGAAGATAGGATAGGGATAACCTTGCCAGAATCAAAGTTGTACGGCATAAACAAGGCATAAAAAGGCATAAGGCATAGCCTTAAAAGCAATGAATAAAAGTTATGAGTTCTGAAGTTAAATAAGATGGTCTCGAAAAAAGTCGTAAAAAGTTCATTTTCATCATTCCGGTCGGTGGTTCCACCGACCTGCATTTTAAGACTACCGAAGGATTATGAGCCAAAGCCGGAATCCATTTACTTCTAAATGTTAAAACACCCCTGGACCCCGGTTTTCACCGGAGTGACGACTTTTCTTCGAGACTATTTAATAAAACTCTAAACTCCTAACTCTATGCCCATTGCCGATATTATGGCCGCATCCCCCGTTTCTTGGGACCCAGTTCGCTGGGAAGGAGCTTATAGGCCGTTTCCACCCATTCACAGAGCAAAGGCCTGGTCTGGCGGGGATCGATGATCTCCTCCACTCCGAAGATTTCGGCTGTCCGAAAAGGGGAGGTGACCTGATTCAAGCGCTCTTCAATTTCTTTCCGTTTAGCCTCGGGGTTTTCCGAGGCCTCGATAACGCGGCGATAGGCGGCTTGAACCCCGCCGGCGATGGGCAGCGATCCCCATTCCCCGGAAGGCCAGGCATAACGCAGATTCAGGTGGGAATGATTGCCATGGGCCGCTCCGGCAACACCAAAAACCTTGCGCAGGATAATGGAACACCAGGGGATGGTGGCCTGATAAACGGCAAAGATATATCGGGCTCCAAAACGGATAGTGGCCATTTTTTCCGATTCGATGCCGACCATGAAACCGGGGATATCCACAAAATTGACCAGGGGCAGATGAAAGGTGTCGCACAGATCAATAAAACGGACCATTTTATCCGCGGCCTGGGCGGTGATAGCCCCGGCAAAATGGTTCGGATCGCTGGCCATGATGCCCACCGGTCGGCCGACTAAACGGCCCAGACCGGTCACCACCGGACGGCCGTGTTTTTTCCCGATCTCGAAAAAGGACCCTTTATCCAGGACCAGATCCAGGATACGACGGACCGGGTAGGGGAGACGCTTGTTTCTGGGAATGATCCGAAGCAGTTCTTCCTCGGTCCGGAAAGGGGGATCGTCAGTTTCAATAATTGGAGGAATTTCATAAACGGAATCAGGTAAATAAGACAGAAACTTGCGAATTTGGTTGAAGGCATCCTCCTCGGAGTCGGCCTCATTGTCCACGGCCCCGAAACCGCCGGTATGGATTTGAGAGCCGCCGAGTTCTTCCTTGGATATCTTGCGGCCGATAGCCGGTTCGACCACCGGGGGCCCGGCTACAAACAATTGGGCGGTTTTTTTTGGCATAACCGAAAAATGGGAAAAGACTACCCGGGCCGCACCCAGACCGGCTACCGACCCTAAGGCGGCGCTGACCACCGGTACGGTAGACAGGAGCGGTTCCATCAGTTCCATGGCCGGGTTGGCCGGGACATAGGTGCGGGTCATGGTTTCCAGGGATTTGACGCTTCCACCGCCACCGGTTCCATCCACCAGTCGGATCATGGGCAAGCGCAGTTCCAGGGCCATGCGTTCGGCATAGGGGGCCTTACGTCCGATAGCGGCGTCGGCCGCTCCGCCGCGGATGGTAAAATCGTCGGCCCCGACCACCACCCGGCGGCCATTGACCTTTCCCGATCCCATAACGAAATTGGAAGGAAAGAGTTTGATTAGACGTTCCCCTTCATAAGTAGGGATCCCGGTAATACCACCGGTTTCATGAAAACTCCCTTTATCAAGCAAGCGATCGATCCGCTCCCGGACATTCAGACGGCCGGCGGCCTGATGCCGGGCCAGGTTCTCCGGTCCGCCCATCTGGGTGGCCAGGGATTTGCGCAGATTAAGTTCTTCAATATCCTCCTGCCAATCCGTATCGTAATTATTCGATTTTTCCTTCATGCCGTTGGTCCTTTTCTGTGACGATTAGATGAAAGATCCAGTATAGACAAATACCACCTGGATATCAAATTTGGAAAAAAGATGCAAAAAAATAAACAAGAAACAGGGGTATGAATTTGAAAATAATAAATTTTTGTTGAAAAAAAAAAAGAATAGGGTAGCATGGGCAAGCCTTTGTAAACCTCACCCGGATGAGGCAGTATCGGGGTTTCCTTGTTTGTCATTTCGAACACAGGGAGAAATCTTCAGATCAGGTTATTTCTGTTAACAAGATTTGTCGCCTGGCTCGAAATGACCCTCTACTTTGATTACCAAACAGTCCCCAAGGAAGGTGAGGAAGGAAGGCGATTTCGGATGGGAACAGCGCTTTACAACTTAGGGGAATTGGAATGGATTCCGATGCAGTGATCAGAGAAAAAAAGCGGCAGCAGAGGGCCTGGTATCTGTTTGACTTCGGCAATTCGGCCTACGCTGCCGTTATCCTGCTGGCTGTCTATTCGGCTTATTTTCAAAATGGCGTGGTGGGCGGGACGGAAGGGACCCGTCTCTGGGGTTTCTCCCTGGGGGCAGCCATGCTGGTGGTGGCCATCCTGACCCCCATCCTGGGGACCATTGCCGATTACAGTGCCTATAAAAAGCAGTTTTTATTTTTATTTTCCGCTGTTTGCTGGGTGTTCACCGCCCTGCTGTTTTTTGTTCAAAAAGGTGATATTCTCAGTGGTATGATCTTCTTCATTCTGGCTGAAATCGGCTATCGCGGGGGTCAGGTTTTTTACAATGCCCTGTTGCACGATATTGCCGAGCCGGAGGAGATGAGCCGGGTTTCCGGAAACGGCTGGGCTATAGGGTGTATCGGCGGCATAGTTTGTTTGTTGTTTATTCTTCCCCCCATCGTCCTGACCAAAAAGGACCCCTCTTTGAACCTGCTCATCGTCCGGGCCGCCCCGGCTTTCACCGCCCTCTTTTTCGCCCTTTCTTCTCTGCCTCTTTTTTTACGGGTCCGGGAAAGAAACGGATCCCACGCCTTGCCTCCTGGCGAGAATTATCTGACCCTGGCTTTCCGGAGGCTCAAGGAAACGATTCTGGCCGTCAGACAGTTTCGGGAATTCGTCAAGTTTATTTTTTCCTTTTTGATCTATAATGACGGGATCCTGATGGCCCTCAATTTCGCTTCCATCATCGGCATCGTCCTCTTCGGGATGAACCAGACCCAGTTGATCCTGTTCATGATTGTCGTCCAGGTCACCAGTGCGGCCGGCGCCTATCTTTTCGGCCTGATGAGCGAACGGTGTGGATGTAAACCCTCCCTGATCCTGTCCCTGGTGCTGATGATCTTTATTGTCGTTTGGATGGTCTTCAACCAGACCATTTGGGGTTATTTTGTTATCGGCGCCCTGGCCGGTTTTGCCCTGACCGGGGTTCAATCCTTGAGCAGGACCATGACCGGCCTCTTTGTGCCGGAACAAAAAAGCACTGAGTTCTTCAGTTTCTTTGCCATAGCCGGGAAATCATCCTCCTTTATCGGGCCCCTGGCTTTCGGAGGTTTGGCCTTTCGCGTTTCCCAAATTCTGGAAAAATATGGTTATGACCCGACCTCGGCGGCCAAGATGGGATACCGGGCCGGGTTGGGATTGATCGTCATCTTTCTGCTGGTCGGTCTCCTGGTTTTCCTTTCTGTTAATGAAAAGAAGGCCCGCCAGGCTGCCGTTCAAACGGCCCCGGCCTCTGGAAATGAATGATCGGCAACGGAAATTTTTCATTCCCTATCCCCGGCGTCGAGTCATCCGCTTTTTATTGCACCATTTGTCCCGACCGGTTTTCGCCCTTCTTTCGAATCTGAAGATTACCGGGTTGGAAAATTTGCCTCCTCAGGGGCCGTTATTGATCGTGGCCAACCATTTCAGTTTTATTGATCCTCCAGCCCTGGTGCGCCTCACCCCCTGGCCCTTGGAATTTATCGGGGGAGCGCAACCTCCTCACGCCCCCAAAATATCTCTGATCGTCCCTTGGCTCTGGGATTATCTACGGGTTTACCGCGGCACCGGATCAACAGAAGCGCTGAAGGGGGCGGCTTCGGTGTTGAAACAAGGCGGTGTGGTGGCAACTTTTCCGGAGGGGGGCAATTGGGCCGAGGTCTTGCGTCCGGCCAGACCGGGAACGGCTTTTTTGGCGGTCCAGACCCAGGTTCCTCTTTTGCCGGTTGCTTTGAGTGGGTTCACTCAGGTTTTTCCGACCTTGAAAACCGGACACCGGGCCAAGGTGATGATCACCATCGGCAAGCCGTTCGGTCCCTTTTCGGTTTCCGGGAAAGGTCGGGAACGAAGGGTTCAACTGGAAGCCATCGGTCATCGGATTATGGAGGCTATTTCCGAATTGTTGCCTCCTGAATTCCGCGGCCACTATTCTGATGATCCGCTCATCAGAGAAGCGGCCAAAGGGACGGAAATCTATCCCTGGGCCAACAAGGTGGAGGGGGAGGTCAGGGGAGAGATTCGATGATAACCCAGAATACAGAATTCAGGAGTCAGAATTCAGGAGAAACCCAAGTAAAAAAAGAATTCCTCTCATTTCTGGATTCTGGATTCTGACTACTGGATTCTGCCCTTGAACTACACCCTCCTGTTTTTCCACCAACCCCCTTTGAAATAGATGGAGTATATGACCGCGCGCAGAACAATGGCCGTCACCATGGCCCAGCGCACACCGTAAACCCCCCATCCGGTCCATTGGGGCAGGAAGTGGGCCAAGGGAATCTGAACCAGCCAGATAGTTCCGAAGGTAGTCAGCAACGGAACCATGGTATCCCCTGCGCCGTTCAGACAATACATCAAGACCACCACCACGCCAAAGACCAGATAATCGACGATTTGAATTTTTAAAAAAATACCGGCCACCTGGACCAGCTCAGGTTCGGAGTTGAAGACCCGGATCAGATTTTCCCCGAAAAACCAGATAAACACAGCCACGACAATCATCACCAGACTGAAAGAACCGGCAGCGACCCAGCCGGTCCGCTCGGCGCGCTGGGGCTGTTCAGCCCCCAGATTCTGACCGGCCAGGACCCCGGCGGCCTGGCCCAGACCCAGGGCCGGCATGTGGATGGCGATATCAATGCGTTGCATCAGGGAATGAGCGGCCAGGGCCACGGTGCCGAAGGGGGCGATAAACCAGACGATAAAAAGATGGGCGAATCCCCTTTCCATACCGGTCAAGGAAGAGGGAAGCCCAACCCGGATCATGCGCCAGAGCAACCGCCCTTCCAAGCGGAACCCCTTCAGGGTCGGTTTCAATCGGCTTCGGCCGCTGAAGAGAATCCAGAGTCCTGCGGCAGCCCCCAAAGCCCCTTCGGCAATGAGGTTGGTAATGGCCGCCCCGTTGACCTCCAAACGGGGAAATATCCACCAGCCGAAGATGAGGAAAGGGGATAGGATCAGATGCAAAGCCCGGGTGGCCAGGGAAAGTTTCATAGGGGTCAGGGCATCACCGGAGGCCTGCATGATCCCCCGGGCCATCATGGCAAAGGACATGAAAAAGGAGCCGATCAACTGGATACGCATATAAGAAGCCCCTCGTTTCACTACTTGAGGGCTCAATCCCAACATCCTTAATATGGCCTCCGAGAAAAAAATACCGATCAAGGCCATAACAACGGCAAAAACAGCGCTGATAATCAGGGCTTGCTGGGTAACCTGGTTGGCGCCTTCGAAATCCTTGGCCCCGACAAAGCGGGCCAGCATGGCCCGGATGCCGGTATTCAGTCCCTGACGGGCCGAGACCAGGACCATAACCGCCAATCCGGCCACCCCGACGCTGGCCATGGCCGAAGAACCCAGGCGCCCCATCCAGATCATGTCAATCGTCGGTCCCAGTTGTTCTACCAGGGCGCTGACGGTCATGGGCCAGGATAAATCCCAAAGGTTGCCGATAATGCTGCCTTCGGTCCAATCTCGGTCAAAGGAGGGTGGAGCAGGGGAGGCCTTATTTGATTTGGAATTTGTAGAAGACCACATTCCGATAGTATTTAAAGCCGGTTGTAGATTCCAGTAAGATGATAATTTCCGGTGGTTTCAATGACCTATCAATATACGGGTTGCACCTGTTGGGGTCAAGTATAAACGGATAAAACCAGGGTAAATTTGTTCTTTAGGCAACCACCTGATTTCACGGTAGTGCTAAAAATGGAAATCCCACAATTTTCGGCCTGTTTCGAAAAGAACAAATTTACCGTGGGATAAAACAGGTGCTTGTTTTGGAAGAAAGGATGTATTATTTTATAGTAATTAAAAGGATACTGATAAATAAAATGACCGGCCAAGGAGAATCCGAATGGGTAAGAATACGTTAAGCCGACGTGACTTTTTAAAATACCAATTGGCTGGGGCGGTGGGGGCGGCCCTGGCGCCCGGATTAATACTGCCCAAAGACCTTTCCGCCCAAGCGGTACCTGACCTGGCCGTAGTGGAGGGGGGACCCGGTCCGGCCACACGGGCGACCGTGGATTTGCTGGGCGGCATCCGGCAATTCGTCAAGCCGGGCCAAAAAGTAGTCATTAAACCGAATATGAGTTTCTCCACACCGCCGGAGCGGGCTTCCAATACCCATCCGGAGGTGGTGCGGGAACTGGTTATCCTCTGCAAGGAGGCCGGGGCTTCCAGTGTCCTGGTCCTGGATCATACCCTGCACCGGGCCGAAAGCTGTCTGGAAAATTCCGGCATTCGGGCCGCCGGAAACGCTGTTATAAAAAATTGCGTCCAGGCTGTTTCCGACCCTGACCTGTTCAGCGAGGTAAAAATCCCCAAGGGGAAAAAGCTGGCCTCCACGGATATTATGAAGGCGGTTTTGAACAGCGATGTCCTGATCGCCGTACCGGTGGCCAAATCCCATTCTTCCACCGGCGTCAGCCTGTCGATGAAGGGCATGATGGGGCTGGTTCACGATCGAGGCACCTTCCATTTTCGGGATATCCATACCTGCGTCGTCGATCTCTGCACCGTGCTCAAGGCCAACCTGACTGTAATCGATGCCACCCGGGTTCTTACCAGCGGTGGACCCGGCGGTCCGGGAAAGGTTTTGAAGGGTAATATGGTCATCGCTTCCCGGGATATGGTTGCCGCCGACGCCTTTACCGTCTCCAATTTTGAATGGTACGATCAGAAATTCAAGCCCCCACAGGTGGCCCATATCCGACAGGCCCATGAACGAGGACTGGGAAGAATGGATATCGAGAATCTTAAAATAAAAAAGATTACGGTGTAATGTCGTTCCGACTGACGGTTCAGTTAATCAATCTTTTTTTATTTCTTTTTTTACTGGGAGCGGCCATCAGTATCGGATCCACGGCTTTTCCGGTGGATCTTTATTTGAGGATGGATCCGGCCCTGGTGCTTTTCACCGTTTTAAGTGCCAGGGTTTTCCTTCTGGCCTTTATTCCGTCCCTGATCGTGCTGGCTGCCGCATTGATCCTGGGCCGGGTTTTTTGCAGCCATTTCTGTCCTATGGGCACCACCCTGGAGCTTATCGGGAAAGTAAGGCTCTGGGGTAAAAAGAGAAAAGGGCTGCCTACTTATTTGAGTAGGATAAAATACCTCCTTTTGGGTTTTTTGCTGGGAGGATCCTTTCTCGGCGTCTCCTGGGTCTTTATCGCTTCTCCCTTATCTTTGATTACACGCTTTTACGGTATCTTTATTTATCCCTTGTTATCCCTGGCAGGCGAAAGCGGGTTGACCGTTATACGACCCCTGGCCGAGAAAATAGGTTGGACCGGATTGGTCTACAGCCGGATAGCCGTTCCGGTTTTTTCCACTCAGCTTTTCATTCTGAGTTTTTTTTTCGCCCTTTTTATTTTGGAAGGGTTTTTCCCACGTTTCTGGTGCCGGATCCTTTGTCCGGCCGGGGCTATGCTGGCCCTTTTTTCCCGCCGGCCCCTGATCCGGAGAAAGGTTGCCGGGAGTTGTACCGATTGCGGCAAATGTGTTCGTGCTTGTCCCATGTCGGCCATTGAAAGCGAGAGCATTAAAACAATCCGTTTCCCGGAATGCATTGTTTGTTCAACCTGCGAAAAAATTTGTCCGGAAAAGGCCATAAGCTTCCCGGGAACTCGGGTAGAAAAGGAACCAAAGGCTCAGAATCTATACCCCGAGCGTCGGCAGTTCCTGCTGGCCGGTGCGGCGGGGGCGTTAACTGCCGTATCGGGGCTGACCGGATTGGATGGTCCAAAAGCCACAGGGAAGGTCGGAAAAATTGATCACGACCCGATGCTCCGCCCTCCTGCGGCCCTGCCGGAAGCGGAATTTCTGGCCCGCTGTGTGCGCTGCGGGGAATGTCTGGCCGCCTGTCCGACCAATACCCTGCAACCGGTCTGGTTCGAATCCGGGGTGATGGGCCTTTTCAGCCCCAAACTGACCCCCCGCATCGGCTACTGCGATCCCCATTGCCATCAATGCGCACTGGTATGTCCCACTGGGGCCATTGCTTTCCTGTCGGCCGAGGAACGGCTGTGGGTCAAGACCGGGACCGCTGTTATTTATAAAGAAAAATGTCTGGCCTGGGAACAGAAGAAGGGATGTATGGTCTGCGATGAGGTCTGTCCTTATAAAGCGGTGGAATTCCGGTTCCAGGAGGGAAATCCTGTTCCGGTCCCGGAGGTGCACGAAGAACGGTGCAGCGGGTGTGGGTATTGCGAACACTTTTGCCCGGTGAAACCGGAAAAGGCCATCATCATTTCCCCTAATGGGGCCATCCGGTTAGCCAAGGGGTCCTATATCGAGGCGGCTAAAAAACTGGGGTTGGATCTTTCTTTAAAACAAGCCAGTCAAGGGGTCCTTCCATCCGACACAAAACCCCTGTCCCCGAGCCGGGCCCCGGGGTTTGATTAGATTTTTGGATGTCTTTTTTTAACCTGCTATTTTCTCTGCAGATCCCGAAAGGCCGTCATCCCACCCAGGCTGGTGGCTTCCAATACTCCCCGAATTATGGCCCGGGTCATACAATCGGCAGCGGCTTGGCCGATATCATTCAGGGCTTGGGCCTGGGGCGCGGCGAAAAAGCCGGATTGCCGGGGAAGATCGATTGCCCCTGTAGCCATACAGAAAAGGGTATCTCCGTCGAACATGGTGTGAGCCGGGCGTATGGCCCGGGCCAGGCCGTCATGGGCCATCTGGGCGATTTTTTGGGCCTGGGCCTTGGTCAAAAGAGCATCGGTGGCGATCACTCCGATGGTCGTATTCCCGGCCGGAAGCGGTTGGGGTGGATCGGGCAGATGAACCGCCATTTTGTCCGGTTCGCCGAATTCTCCGTTTTTTTCCAAACGCCATTCCCAGGGGAGACCGGTCTGGGGATCGATAACCGTACCCAGGGAATTTACAGCCACCAGGGCTGCAACAGTGATTCCGCAATCGAGCATTTCACTGGCGGTGCCCAGTCCCCCTTTGATGCCCCCGGACAGGGCACCGGTCCCGGCCCCTACGGATCCAATAGGAATAGGGCCGTTGCCGGCTGATTCACAGGCCAACCTTCCCCAGGATGCCTGTATGGGTGGAATAAAGTCCTTTCCCCTGCCTAAATCAAATAATGCTGCGGCCGGCACGATGGGGGCCACCTGTCCGTCGCTTAGAGGAAATCCGCAACCCTTATCACTAAGCCATTTGACTACCCCGTCACAAACCGAAAGCCCATAGACCGATCCTCCGCTGAGGACCAGGGCCTGTATTTTTTCCACCAGGTT
>JBFMBU010000264.1:0-2356 GCA_040755035.1 Thermodesulfobacteriota bacterium | reverse complement strand
CGAATCGGTTCATTGCCGGAGCCGTAGAGCAGGACCTCTTTGACCTTGGCCGGCAGTTCTTTAAAGGGGGTGTACAAATCAAAGTGATAATGGGCGATCAGGGCCTCCAGCATCTGTTGAAAATAAACCGAGGAACGGTTTTCCCAGGGTACAACGGCCCCTTCCCGCAGAGTGAGGTTGGGATTGGGGACAATCAGTTCCGGATCGAAATACATCTTCGTCCCCAGGCCGTCGCAGGTGGGACAGGCCCCTTGGGGATTATTAAAGGAAAATAGCTGGGGAGTCAGTTCCGGCAGGCTGATATCGCAGCGGTCACAGGAAAACCGCTCGCTGAAGAGGACCTCCTCTCCGTTGCCCAAATGGACCCGCAGAAAGCCCTGGGACAGTTTCAGGGCCAGTTCCACCGAATCGGTCAAACGGCGTTGCAGACCCTCTTTGACTACCAGTCGGTCCACCACGGCCTCGATGGTATGCTTCTTTTTTTTCTCCAGGACAATATCCTCTTCCAGTTCCCGGAATTCGCCGTTGATCCGCACCCGGACGAATCCTTCCCTCTTCAACTGGTCCAATATCTTCTGGTGTTCCCCCTTGCGCCCGGTTACCAAAGGGGACAGCAGTTGAAGGCGGGTCCCGGTTGGAAAGGCGGCCAGTTGGTCGACGATTTCCTGCACCGATTGAGAGGAAATCTTCTGTCCGCACTGCCAGCAATAGGGTTCGCCGATACGGGCGAAAAGGACCCTGAGGAAATCATAGATTTCCGTGACCGTCCCCACGGTGGACCGGGGGTTGCGGCTGGTGGTTTTCTGTTCGATGGAAATAGCCGGGGAAAGCCCCTCGATGTAATCCACATCGGGTTTATCCATCTGTTCCAGGAACTGGCGGGCATAGGCCGAAAGGGATTCCACATAACGCCTTTGTCCTTCGGCATAAATGGTGTCGAAGGCCAGGGTGGATTTCCCGGAACCGGAAAGGCCGGTGATGACCACCAATTTGTCCCGGGGAATAGCCACATCGATATTTTTCAGGTTGTGTTCCCTGGCCCCTTTGACCAGGATTTGGTTCAGGGCCATCAGACCTTCCTCCGGGCGAATCGGGCGGCCAGGATAATGGCGGCCATAAGGCTGTCTGGATTGGCCTGCCCCCGACCGGCAATGTCAAAAGCCGTCCCGTGGTCCACTGAGGTGCGAATAAAAGGCAGACCCATGGTCAGGTTGACGGCCCGGTCGAAATGAAGCAGTTTCAGTGGAATGAGTCCCTGATCGTGGTACAAAGCCACCACGGCGTCATACTTCCCCTGCGCGGCCCAATAAAAAAGAGTATCAGCCGGTAGGGGGCCACTGACGAAGATCCCCTGTTTTTGGGCGGACCGGACAACCGGAGCGATCAGGGTCCGTTCCTCTTCGCCAAAGGCACCCTTCTCGCCGGCATGGGGGTTTAGGCCGGCTATGGCAATCCGGGGATTTCTAAGCCCGAACCAATGGGTCAGGGTCTGGTGGGTCAGGCGAATGGTCTGCATGATTTTTTTCCGGTTCAGTAGTCGCAGAACCTCCTTAAGGGACACATGGATGGTAACCAGGCTGACCTTCAGACGTTCCCCGGCCAGCATCATACCGAAAACCCGGGTTCGGGCCAACCGGGCCAGAAACTCGGTATGACCGGTGAAAGAAGGTTGGGAATGGCGGATCACATCCTTACTGATGGGGGCAGTAACCATGGCCTCTACCTTGCGGGTCAAAGCGGCTTCAGCGGCGCGGCGAATATAATTTAGAGTCAGGCCCCCCCAACGGGGATCCGGACGGCCGGGGATCACCTCATCAGGATTCAAAGAGGAGTCCTCAATCAATCCGGCCCGGTCTTTATTAGCAAGAACTCGGTCTATACCGTCAATGGTAGGGAGGGAAAAAGACTTTTCCATACGCTTGGCCGCGGCTGTCAGGACCCCACGATCACCGATGATTACAGGGCGACAGACCTCATAAATCCGGTCGTGGTCGAGGGCCTTGATGATGATCTCCGGCCCGATTCCGGCCGGGTCTCCCATGGTAATGGCTATTAGGGGTTTTTTCATTGGTAACTCCGGAAAAATAGTTATTTTAACCTTAATAAATAGAATTCTCAAGCCCAATTTAAATCGAGGCCGCAACACGGGATCATAGTATTAATGGTCTCAAAATAATATAGACATAAGAGGATCATGGGGGTCTTTTCTGGAGATTGTCCACCCCAAACCTGGAAGCTTCTTTGCCGGGCAAATTATTTAACTAAATCAATAGCAGGCCTTCACCAGTGCTGGAAACAGGCAAAGGTGTATGCCCTGCCTCGAATCAAACTTTGCTGGACTGGCCGGGGTTGGGCG
>JBFMBU010000263.1:0-6148 GCA_040755035.1 Thermodesulfobacteriota bacterium | reverse complement strand
GGAAGGATTCATCGTATCCCCTTTGCCCTGGAAGATATCGACAAACCGGTCCTGGCCGCCCTGAACGGCGTGGCGGTCGGCGCCGGTCTGGATATGGCCCTGATGTGCGACATCCGTTTTGCCGCCCAATCGGCTCGATTCGCCGAAGGATACATCCGGGTCGGGTTCCTGCCCGGGGACGGCGGCGGCTATTTTCTGCCTCGTCTGGTGGGTGTGTCCAAAGCCCTGGAAATGCTCTGGACCGGGGATTTTGTCAGCGCTGCAGAAGCCTTGCAGATCGGCCTAATCAATCGGGTTTATCCCGATGACCGCTTGCAGGAAGAAACCTATAAATTCGCCCGGCGATTGGCCGACGGCCCGACCAAAGTCATCCAGATGATGAAACGTTCCGTGCAACAAAGCGCCAAGGTAGACCTGAAAACGGCCATGGATCTCATCTCCTCCCACATGGGGATCATCCGTTCCACCGACGACAGCAAAAACGCCATGCGGGCGGCCATGTCCAGAACGAAGAAATAAAAGTCGGACAACCCGCCCCTCTCCTCTTGGAGAAGGGATCAGAAGGAGACATTTTTTTTGAGAAAGGAGAAGGTAAATGAAAGGAAGGGGATTAGGTATTACTTTGGGGGTTTTCTTATTCGCAGCTTCGTTCATGGGACTGTCTCCGGGCGGGATTGAAGCAGCCGATAAAGTCCAAACCGGTGGGACCCTGGTCTATTTAGATACGCTCCCCAGCTATAATGCCATCAGTTGGGACCATTACGACTGGGTCTGGAAACACGCCTATGACACCGGTTTCTACATGGAGCATCTGCTGATGGGCGACCTGCAAAAAGGCCCTCGCGGTACCAACCACTACAATTTTCACCCTTATGACTGGATCCCTCCCCATCTCCTGCGCGGTGAACTGCTGGAAAGCTGGGAGGTGAAGAAAAATCCCCTCCGACTGATCCTCCGTCTGCGCAAAGGGGTCATGTGGCAGGAAAAAACGGGGGTGATGAAAGCCAGGGAATTCGTGGCCTCCGATGTGGTCTACTCCATCAGCAGGCTTAAAAATTCCCGCAAGGCTATCCCCCTCTTTCTCGATTTTGTGGGAAAAATGGAAATGCCGGACAAATACACGGTTATTATTAATATGCCCGAATGGTGCGCTGATTGGCAATATCGTATCGGCTGGGGGTACTATGACGCCATCCAGGCCCCGGAACAGGAAAAAGCCCCGGGCGGGGCCGGAAAATGGCAGAACGCCTGCGGCACCGGGCCCTATATGCTGACCGATTACAAAGAGGGGCATTCCCAGGTCTATACCAAAAATCCCAACTACTGGGACTCTGAGGTCATCGACGGGCAGAAATTCCGACTTCCTTTCACCGACAAGGTAGTCATGCAGCTGATCAAGGACGAAGCCACCCAGATCGCCTCCTTACGCACCGGCAAGATCGATCTGATGATGAACATCAACTGGAAACATGTGGACGGTCTTAAAAAGACCAACCCCCAATTGCAGTGGTCACGTTTTTTATTTTCCACCAACTTCACCATGGCCATGCGCATGGATATGAAGCCTTTCAACGATATCCGGGTCCGGCGGGCTATGAACCTGGCCGTAAACAAACAGGAAATCATCGACTCTTTCTTCGGCGGCAATGCCGAAATGCACACCTATCCCTTTCCTTCGTCTTACAAAGACGTCTATACCCCTATAAACAAGCTGCCGCCGGCAGCCAGGGAATTGTTTACCTATAATCCGGAAAAAGCCAGGAAGCTGTTGGCCGAGGCCGGTTATCCCAACGGCTTCACCATCAAGGCCCAGATTTCCAACAACAATCCCATACAAATGGATCAGGCGACCATGGTCGTGGCTTATCTGGCCAAGATCGGGGTCACCCTGATCTTGGAGCCCATGGACTACCCCTCCTGGTTGGCCCGGATGAATCGCAAGACCCACACTGAAGGCATCTTTTTCGGAAATAATTTCGGCCCACCCTTTTCCGGGATCCGGAAAAATTTCGTCACCGGACAAACCTGGAATCCCCATATGATGAGTGATTCCCATGTCGATAAAACCTTTACCGAAGCCAATGAAAACCCGAATCTGACTGAGAAACAGGCCTTTGACCTCATTAAAAAACTGTCGGTTTATGTCCTGGAACAGGCCCCTTGCATCCTGCTTCCAACGCCCTATAATTATACGGCCTGGTGGCCCTGGGTTAAAAACTACAAAGGGGAACTTCGGGTGGGGGCCCACCGCGGCGCTCCCATTATCGCCCGCATCTGGATCGACCAGGAATTGAAAAAAAAGATGGGGTACTAACTCCAGAACACCCTGGAGGGAAAGGCTTCCACAAAAGGCTTTTCCCTCCGGAACCTTACCTTCCGCATCCCCCGACTTTCTTTCTCCCTTGACTATAGGTGCTTATTGTGATCTATTTTTCCCGATCGAAAATAAGGTGGTCGGATTCCATTCCCAAGAGTCGTTGTTCAGTGAAGCATTCAAGGATCTAAGGGTTCGAGGTGAATACGAAAAACATAAAAAAAAGGGGGGGCATTCAGGAATTCTGATCTCCGTTTTCCGGTTATAGAATTTTTTCTAAAAACGGGATTTACCCGGACCGAATGAAGTATTTTCGGAATTCCGTTTTGGTTCCGACTGGTCCGGGTTGGGTTACAAGATACGAGATACGAACAACGAGAACCTTTCCCGAAAGCATTTTAAAACCAAAGTTAAAAAGCCGTAATGAATCCAAAACCCATTTTCTTTTAACCTTTGCAAGGAAAGGACCCACAATGAACTTTTCCAACGAGTACAACAAGGAACAGGAAATCTTCGCCCGGGAAGTACGGGACTGGCTGGAGCAGAACCTCCCCAAGGACCTGGTGAAACCTCGGAGCATTCTGAAAATGAGCCGGCAGCAGTGGGAGGTGCGCAGGGCGATATGCCGCAAACTGGGTGAAAAAGGATGGCTTTATCCTACCGCGTCTCCGAAATACGGTGGCGGAGGATTGAGCGGGGACCTGGCGGCGGTGCTCAATATCGAAATGGCCGCTCAGGGCTTAAGCCTACCCCCCCTTTACGACTCCGGTAAACTGGCCGTGCCCACCCTTCTGGCCTGCGCCACAGAGGAACAGAAACAACGGTTGCTGCCCCCGATCCTGAAAGGACAGGCCATTACCTGGCAGCTCTTTACCGAACCGGAGGCCGGGACCGACGAGGCCAACCAACAAACCAATGCCTTGCGTGCCGAAAAAGAAAATGATTTTTTTATCATCAACGGCAGCAAGATTTTTGTCGGGGCCATTTACGCCCCTCCGGATCAATTCCTGCTTTTGACCCGCAGCAGCCTGGAGGCCCCCCGACATCAAAATCTGGCCATGTTCCTGGCCCCGGCCGATCTGCCGGGCATCAAGATCTACCCCCTGGACCTGTTCCCTGAAGGGACCCTTTCCCAGGTCTGTTATCAATCCTCGGACAGCGCCCCCGGGGTCAAGCATTCCGTATTTTTCGAGGATGTCCGGGTCCACGAGTCTTTTTTGATCGGTGGGGACCGGGACGGCTGGAAAGTGGCCAACGCCACCCTGACCGTTGAACACGGCGACCGGGAAGGAGACCAGGGCAGCAGCGGCGCGGCCTTTATCCCCGAAAACCATCTGGTAGGTAAATTCCTGGATCAATGCCGCAACAACCCGGAGGTAAAAAGCCGCTTACTACAAAATCCCCAGTTGCAGGCGGACATGGTCGAAGCCTATATCGCAGGACAGATCGAAAGACTCTTCCTGATGCGCAACGCCGGTCTGCCTCGGGCGGGAAAACGGGCCGCTTATGCCGGACCCCAGGCCACGCTGACCACCAAGATGCTGGGGTTGAATATGAGCAGTTGCCTTTCCCGGGTCCTGGGCCCCCTGGCCCTGACCAGTGATGAAGCCTGGGCCCTGGAAGACGGTCTTTTTGAAGTCTGTGCCCGCAGCGGTCTCTGCATCGCACCCGGCGGAACCCCCGAAGCTTTGAAAATCGTTATCTCCCGCGCCTTGCGGATTGGCAGATGAGCAGGAGATCAGGTACGCGTCATGAGATACGGGAAGACAGTTCAGAGTTCGGAGCGATAAAACCGGCAAAGCGCATAGGGCAGAGAGCATAGAGCTTGGGAAAAACGAGATAAGGAAAAACAGTTCAGCGTTCGTCGTTCGGCGTATTAACTTAACCTTGGGAATCCGAGTCACGAGCTACGAACAACGAGCCACGAGATACGAGTGACTCGTGACGAGCGACCGGAAACCCAAGGGAACATTCAAACAAGGAGACCCCTTATGAACTTAGATTTCAGACTCAGCGAAAGCGAAGAAATACTCAAAACCGCGACTTTAAATTTTTTAAAGAGAGATATAAACAAGCAAACCCTGGAAGGGTTGCATGACTCGGACACCGGGACCAATGAAGCCATCTGGCGCAAGGTGGTGGAAATGGGCTGGTTGGGGATCATCACCCCCGAGGAATTCGGCGGAACCGGCTATCCCCTGACCACGGCCGGGATACTTTTCGAGGCCCTGGGCAGCGCCCCCCTGCCCGGCCCTTACTTTTCCTCGGCCATCCTCGGCAGTCTGATTATCCAGGAAGCCGGGACAGCCGATCAAAAAAAGTCCCTCTTACCCGCTCTGGTGGAGGGGACCATGGTGCCGACCCTGATCCTGACCGACCCCTGGCTGGGATGGAATTCAGAGGCGGCACAAATAAGCTGCCAGGAAAAGGATGGGAATTATCTCCTAAGCGGCCGCAAGCTATTGGCTTACGACGCCCTGGCGGCGACCCACCTGATCGTCCCGGTTCCTCTGGGGAAGAAAAGGGATTCCCTCTCCCTCTTTCTGGTGGATAAAAAGATGGAGGGTGTTTCCCTGCGCAAACTGCCTGGTTATCTGATGGGGCGGGCTTTTGAGGTTTGCCTGGAAGCCGTTTCCTGTCCTTCTTCGGGCTTGTTGAGTAAATTCAAACGGGGTGGAGCGCCCCTGAGAAAGGCCGTTCAGAAATCCATTCCCATTCTCTGTTCCTACTTAGTCGGAGGCTGCCAGGCGGTCTTCGACCTGACCGTGGCCTACAGCCGGATCCGGGTCCAGTTCTCCCAGCCCATCGGCCGCTTTCAGCGGGTTCAGGACATGATCATTGACATGATCAATCAGGTTGACGCCGCCCGCTGGACCACCTATGAGGCGCTATGGAAACTGGATACCCAGGGAACGGCCCCGGAAAGTATTCACCTGGCCAAGGCCGTGGCCGGGGAGGCCTATTGGCAGTGCTGCAATTTGGCCCACAGAGCCATCAGCGGCATCAGTTACTCCATGGAACACCCCTTGAGTCTGCATACCAGGACCTCCCGGGCCTGGTATAATTTTCTGGGAGAACCGGCCTATCATAAGCAACAACTGGCTGGATTATTGTTAATGGTCTCAAAATAATATAGACATAGTGGACAAGCTTATCAGTTTCATGTCCATACTATTAGGAGTCGGTTAATGCAGAAATAACGGCAGGAAGGCAACCGGCTCCTGATCCCTCAAAGGGGCCGGTCTTTTAGTTCCTGGCGGAGCACCTTTCCCACAGGACTTCTGGGGATGGCATCGATGAACTCGATGTACCTGGGACATTTAAAGCGGCCCAGGGTGCGGCGGCAGTAGGCAATGAGCGCCTCACTGCTCAGGTAAAAACCCGGTTTGACCACGACAAAGGCCTTGACCTCTTCCCCCATGATCGGGTCCGGCACCCCGATGACGGCCACATCTTCCACCGCCGGATGCTCGTAAAAAATCTCTTCCACCTCCCAGGGGTAGATATTGAGACCGCCCCGGATGATCAAATCCTTCTTCCGGTCCACGATATACAGATAACCGTCTTCATCCTTCTTGGCCATGTCCCCGGTGTAAAGCCATCCGTTACGGAAAGTCCTTCCTGTTTCCTCAGGCATCTTGTAATACCCCGGGGATACGTTGGGGCCGCGAACAATCAGTTCCCCCACCTCTCCCACCGGGAGATCATTATCCTGGTCATCAACGATCCTGACCTCTACCCCGGGAATGGGCAGGCCGATGGAACCGGGTTTCTGGGGCATATCGAAACGATTGCGGGTGACGATCGGGGCCGCTTCGGACAACCCGTAACCTT
>JBFMBU010000262.1:0-20452 GCA_040755035.1 Thermodesulfobacteriota bacterium | reverse complement strand
CGGGTTTCCCCGGGATAATCGGGGTTGATAGTAAGGGGAAAAATTTCTATGGCCTTTTCCCTTCCCAGTTTTTCCACCAGCATCTGGGCGATGATTTCGGTCTGGAGGTTGGCCGATGAACCCCAGCTCATAAAGTACATGATGGCCAGGGCGTCTTCCACCTGCCAGGGGCTCGGTTTCAAACCGGCGACCTTAAATTCAATCGGCAGAAAGGCTGATTGTTCTTTTAGATAGGCATTAATACCGTCCACATACTTCTGGAAATTTTTCCGGGTTGGAGGATCCAATAATCGGGCGTGTTTTTGGGCCTGACGGAAAAACCCGATGGTCCGCATGCGGACATCCAGGGGACGGGCCTCCGCTCCGGCCATTTCACCGAGGCGACCGGAGGAAAAAAGCCGGGTCAACTCCATCTGGAACAAGCGATCCTGGGCGGTAACAAACCCCTGGGCCATCAGGGCGTCATCCAGGTTTCGGGCATAGATATAGGCCAGGCCTTTTTCATCCCGTACAACCCTGACCTTTTCTTCAAGCCCCGAAAGGGAAAGGGTCCCCTCTTTGGGATTTCGTTTACTCCAGAACCAGCCGCCGAAAAGGCCGACCATGAGCAGGACGCCAACAATGACCCAAGATCTTTTTTTCATCTTCTGATCCTTTTCTCTCGGATAGGGTGAGGAGTGGAAGGGAATGGCTTTGAGTAAATTATCGGCCCCGGGACGGCGATATTTCCAGAGGTTGAAAGAAATCCATCCCTGGCATAGGGTCCTATCCGAACATTCGGATTTCCCGGTGGAATACAGTATAGTTGAATAGAAAGAGCGGGATCAAGGAGAAAACCTCCTTAAGGAAAAAAATTATCGAGTCTGACATTTAAGTCCGAAGCGGTTGAAGACCTACCGGGTTGACAGGGCCGAAAAATTATGCTTACCATTAGTCGGAAGCGGATTTATAAAAATCATAAAGAAGACCTTTGGAAAAATTTTTCCGGGGACGAAGGACCTCATACGGAACAGCTAACAAAAAGAAACTTAATCCGATATTCCGAGAACTTTATCCTGGAGAGCGGTTTATTCGGACCCGGGGCCAGGATTCTGGTCGGGGTCTCCGGAGGACCGGACTCGATGGCCCTGCTCTCCATCCTGGCCGAAATGCGTCCCCGCTGGGGTCTGGATCTTCTTGTTCTCCATTGTCATCACGGCCTGCGCAAGGAAGCGGATGAAGAAGAAGCCCTGGTCCGCAGCTGGGCCAAAAAATGGAATTGCCCCTTTTTCCGCCGCAAACTGCCGGTCCGGGCCTTTCAAAAACAGAGCGGGAGATCCCTTCAGGAGGCGGCCCGGGAGCTCCGCTACCAGGCCTTCAGCCAAGTGGCCAAACAAAAAAAAGCCGGTTTGGTGGCCCTGGCCCACACCGCAGATGATCAGGCCGAAGAGTTTCTGATCGGTCTCATCCGGGGAGCCGGATTGGGGGGGCTGGCCGGGATGCCGGTTAAAAGGGGACAATTCATCCGTCCCTTGCTCCGGGTCTATCGTTCGGATGTTTACAACTACTTAGAAATGGAAAAAATCCCTTTCCGGGAAGATCCCTCCAACCGGGATTTTCGATATCTCCGCTCCCGCGTGCGGTACCATCTGCTCCCGGAACTGAAAAAATATTCGCCCAACATACTTGCCCAGTTGAACCAAACCACCCAATTGCTTCAGAAAGACGAAGAATACCTCCAGAGAAACACGGAGCAAATAGCCGCTGAGCTGATCTCCCCTTCAGGGGATTCCCTTTGTATCCCCCGTCACTCCTTAGCCGCGCTGCCCCAGGCCCTCGGTTCCAGATTGATTCAGAAGGCTTTGGCCTTAGGGCTCGGCCATTTAAGACAGGTAAGGGCTGTTCATATTTTATCCATTTTGGAAGGGGCTCGAAAATCCGGGAAGCAGGGACAGATCCCGCTCCCCCAAGGCTGGGCCGCCCGTTGGGATAACACCATGATCCAGTTGGGACCGGCAGGGCAGGAAACGCCTCCCTTAAAACCCTTTTCCTATATAATTTCTAAGGCCCAGGAGGTCTATATTCAGGAAACAGGGGACAGGATTTCTTTCAGGCGAAAAAAATATTCGCCCAAGAGCCCTCTGCTCCCCAAAAACCGACAGGTGGCCCGGGTGGATCTGAAAAAAATATCCTGGCCTTTGCTCATCCGAAATACGCAACCCGGAGACCGGATCCGTCCTTTGGGCCTGGAAGGATCCAAGAAGGTCAGCCGTTTCTTCATGGATCGTAAGCTCCCCCGGGCTTTGAGGCCCCGCATCCCTCTTATTTTTTCTGAGGGTGAAATCGTCTGGGTAGCCGGAATGGAAATCGGACGGGCTTTCAAGGTGGAACCCCAATCCCGCTGGATCCTGGAAATAGAATACCATCCCACCCTTCCCCGCTAAAAATCCTTTGAATTTCAAGGTAAATTATGGTATTTTATACAATATAGGCTCAAGGTTTGGAGGATCCCAGGGAACCGGTAATAGGTATGGATTTCCCCTTTAACCTCCGGGATCTGAGGATCCGGAGCCCTTTTTTCTTCTTTCAGCAGGAGTAACCCATTGAACCCGTTATATAAAAATCTGGCCTTGTGGGTGGTTATTTGTCTGGTCATGATCGCCCTCTTCAACCTTTTCAACAAACCCCAGTCATCCAAAGAGTCCTTGAGCTATACCGACTTCTTAGCCATGGTGGAAAAAGGAGAGGTTCAAAGCGTCACCATCCAAGGGCATGACATCCAGGGCTTTTTGGTGGGTGGAAAAAAATTCAAATCCTTCGCTCCTTCCGACACCGATTTGATCAAGACCCTGAGGACCTACAATGTCAGGATCACAGCCAAACCGGTGGAAGAATCTCCCTGGTATATGACCCTGCTTATTTCCTGGTTCCCCATGCTGCTTCTGATCGGGGTCTGGATCTTTTTCATGCGTCAAATGCAGGCCGGGGGAGGTAAAGCCATGGCCTTCGGCAAAAGCCGGGCCAGGCTCCAATCAGACCAGGGTCCTAAAGTCACCTTTAATGATGTGGCCGGAATTGAAGAGGCCAAAGAGGAACTGCGGGAAATTATCGACTTCTTGAAGGACCCCAAGAAATTTACTCGCTTGGGAGGCCGCATCCCCAAAGGCGTGCTCCTGATGGGCTCACCCGGAACAGGCAAGACCCTCCTGGCCAAGGCCATAGCCGGAGAAGCCGGGGTTCCTTTTTTTAGTATCAGCGGGTCTGATTTCGTGGAAATGTTCGTCGGTGTGGGAGCTTCCCGTGTGCGTGATCTTTTTATTCAGGGCAAACGTAATGCCCCCTGCATCATTTTTATCGATGAAATTGACGCTGTCGGTCGTCATCGGGGTGCCGGACTAGGTGGCGGCCATGATGAACGCGAACAGACCCTGAATCAGTTGCTGGTGGAGATGGACGGTTTTGAATCCAGCGAAGGGGTGATATTGATCTCAGCCACCAACCGGCCCGATGTATTAGACCCGGCCCTGCTCCGTTCCGGACGGTTTGACCGTCAGGTGGTGGTCCCGGTGCCGGATGTAAAGGGACGGGAAGAAATTTTAAAAGTTCATACCCGAAAAACCCCACTGGCCCCGGGGGTCAACCTGGGCGTCCTGGCCCGCGGAACACCGGGGTTTTCCGGGGCCGACCTGGAGAATCTGGTCAATGAAGCGGCCCTCTTGGCCGCCCGTCTGGGCCGGGAAGTGATCGACATGGCCGATTTTGAGGCGGCCAAGGACAAAGTCATGATGGGCACCGAACGGCGCAGTATGATCATCAGCGAAGAAGAAAGAAAAAATACAGCCTTTCATGAAGCCGGACACACCCTGGTGGCCAGACTGCTTCCCGGAACCGATCCCATACACAAGGTAACCATCATTCCCAGGGGAAGGGCCCTGGGACTGACCCAGCAACTGCCCATTGACGAAAAACACACCTACCCCAGGGATTTCCTGATGAACAATCTGGTAATTTTTTTGGGTGGCCGCGTGGCCGAGGAGTTGGTTTTAAAACAGGTCACCACCGGAGCGGGCAATGACCTGGAACGGGCCACGGAATTGGCTCGGAAAATGATCTGTGAATGGGGCATGAGCCCGGAATTGGGGCCCTTGACCTTCGGCAAGAAAGACGAACAGATCTTTCTCGGTCGGGAGATCGCCCAGCACCGGGATTACAGCGAAGAGACCGCCCGCAAGATTGATCAGGAAGTCAAGCACTTGATTCTGGACGCCTATCAAAAGGCTCAGGACCTGTTGACCGAAAACTTAGAAACCCTGAACCGTCTGGCCCAATTGCTTCTGGAAAAAGAAACCCTCGATGGGGAAACGATCGATCGGATCATCCGGGAGAAGGGAGGGATCATCCCAGGCCTGAATGTTGAAGCGTGAAGGTTTGCCTTTTAGGATAAAACGGTTACCATCGGCGGCGATAACAGAATAGGGGTAGTCGAGCATAGTAGCTTCCCTTCGGTCTTCGGCCTTCAGACTCTAACAAATTTTGATGATTCAGCGGAAGTTTTTCGAAATTCATTGGAATAATTTTCATCTTTCCCTTGGAGGAAAGACCTTGATCATGGGGGTCCTGAATATCACCCCCGATTCCTTTTCCGACGGCGGGTTGTTTTTCGGGCGGGATAGGGCTATTGCCCAGGGAGAAGCTTTAGCCGCTGAAGGCGCTGATATTCTGGATATCGGCGGGGAGTCCACCAGGCCCTTTGCCGAAGCCGTTTCCGAAGGGGAGGAAATCGACCGGATTGTTCCTGTTATCCGGGAACTGGTAAAAAAAGTTTCCACCCCCATTTCCGTGGACACCTGCAAAGCAAAGGTGGCCAGGGCCGCGTTGGATGCCGGGGCCGCGTTGGTCAATGATGTCAGCGCCTTGCGCTTTGATCCGGAAATGGGGAAAACCATCGCCCGTTTTCGAGTCCCTTTGATCCTGATGCACATGCAGGGAACGCCGAAGAACATGCAGGTCAACCCTTCTTATGAAAACCTCCTGCAGGAGATTCGTCACTTCTTTCGGCAGAGGATCGAAGAGGCCCAGAATCAGGGGATTGCCAAAGAGCATCTGTTAATCGACCCGGGTATCGGTTTTGGAAAAACTTTTGCTCACAACCTAACCCTGATAAAACGGCTGGATTTTTTTCAGGACTTGGATCGTCCCCTGGTCCTGGGCACTTCCCGCAAAGCCTTTATCGGCAAGATAACCGGGCAGGAACCCTTGAACCGCGACTGGGGGACTGCGGCTACGATAGCGGTCGGGGCCTGGCAAGGGGCCCACCTGGTCCGGGTCCACAACGTGGCCGCAGCCAAACAGGTCCTGGCTGTGATTGACACTCTCAGGGACGCAAGCGAAACATGAACAATTTTTGGCTTATCTTTCAAAATATCCGCTGGCAGGATGTAGTGGACATCCTGGTGGTGGCCTTTATCATTTATCAGATCTTCCTCTTGATCAAAGGCACCCGGGCGGTCCAGATCGTCCTGGGCATGGTGGTTATTTTTGTCGCCTTTCTGGTGGCCCGCAAGGTGGAACTGCTGACCCTGCACTGGGTCCTGAGCAATTTTCTGGGGTCCATCATCCTGGTGATTATCATTCTTTTCAAGACCGAGATCCGCCGGGTCCTGGCCCAGGTCGGCCGCAGCCCCTTTGTCCGCACACCGGCCGAGACCCTGCAAACCATTGAAGAAGTGATCAAGGCCGCGGTGCATCTCTCCAGCCATCTGACCGGGGCTTTGATCGTCCTGGAACGGCAAACCGGCCTGAATGATCATCTGCGTTTCGGGACGGTGCTGGAAGCCAAAGTCAGCTGGGAGCTGTTGGTCAGTATCTTTCATCCCCAATCCCCTTTACATGATGGAGCGGTGATTATCCAGAACAGCAAAATTACGGCCGCCGGGTGTTATCTGCCTCTAACCCGCAACACCAAGGTCAGTAAAAGCTTCGGGTCCCGGCACCGGGCCGCCCTGGGGTTGTCGGAAGACGCCGATTCGGCTATTGTAGTCGTTTCCGAAGAAACAGGGCGCATCTCCGTGGCCATCAACGGCCGCTTCACCCGGGGACTCGATTCCACTACCTTAAAGCGGGTCTTGCAGACCTTGTTTGCCAAGGAAAACGGGCGCCGGACTTATTGGCTGTTCGGCCCCAGAAAACCGGCCAAATCCAAAGGGGAGCGCCCATGAAAAACTGGCCATCCAAACTCCTGGCCGTGGTCCTGGCCGTGATCATGTGGTATTTCGTGGTCGGAGAGGAAAGGGCCGAGGTAGGTCTGACCGTTCCCCTGGTGTTGATCAATATCCCCAGGGATCTGATCGTCGTTAATAATGTCACTCAGGGGATCGAAATACGGGTTAACGGCCCACGGAGTCTGGTGCGGGCCTTGTCCACGGAAAGTCTGAGTAAGAGCCTGGACCTCTCCAGCACCAAGGAGGGTACGATCACCTTTTCCATAACCTCCGAAGGCATTCCCCTTCCCCGGGGGGTGACCATCACTCGCATCAATCCCACTCAGATTACCGTGGTCCTGCAGAAACTGATGACCAAAACGATCCAGGTCCAACCCAAGGTCAACGGGAAACCGGAAAGCGGATATGAAATCGAATCGGTTCGCGTCAATCCGGAAAGGGTTGAAATCGCCGGACCGGAAAACATTGTCCGTAAGGTGGATCATCTCTTTACCAAACCGGTGGAAATTGAGGGAACGGCATCAAATGTTAAACAGCGTATCTATCTGGATTTCCGTAACCTGCAGATCTATTTGGTCAAGGACGAGCCCTTGGAAGTGGAAGTAAAGATAAAAAAGAACCACAGAAAATAGGTGAGAAGATGAGAAAACTTTTTGGCACCGATGGGGTCCGGGGGGTGGCCAATGTACACCCCATGACCGTGGAAACGGCTTTGCAACTGGGAAAGGGCTGCGCCTTTCTCTTCAAGGACAAGACCCGGCGTCATAAAATCGTGGTCGGCAAAGACACCCGGCTCTCCGGTTATATGATTGAAACGGCCATCACCGCCGGGATTTGTTCCATGGGCGGTGATGTCCTGCTGGTAGGGCCTTTGCCCACGCCGGGTATCGCCTTTATCACCACCAGCATGCGAGCCGACGCCGGGATCGTCATTTCCGCCTCCCACAATCCTTATCAGGACAATGGCATTAAAATTTTTTCCGGAAACGGATTCAAACTCCCGGACCAGATGGAAGAGCGGATCGAATCCCTCATATACTCCGATGAACTTTCCACCTCTTTGGTCACGGCCAATAAAGTGGGAAAGGCCTTTCGTATCGATGACGCCATCGGCCGTTACATTGTTTTTCTAAAGAACACCTTCCCTCAGGAACTGACTCTGGACGGTCTGCGTATTGTCCTGGACTGTGCCAACGGGGCCACTTATAAAGTGGCGCCGACGGTTTTTGAAGAACTGGGGGCAGAAGTGATCCTTCTGGGGGCCAAGCCCAACGGGGAAAACATCAACAAAAACTGCGGGGCCTTATATCCGGGTCTGATCAGCGCCATGGTCAGGAAAAAAAAGGCCGATCTGGGAATCAGTTTCGACGGGGACGGAGACCGGGTGGTCTTCGTCGATGAAAACGGGGAAATCATTGATGGGGATCAGATCATGGCCATCTGCGCCAGTCGCCTGTCCCAGGAAAGGCGTTTGAAAAAAAACACCCTGGTCACCACGGTCATGAGCAACATGGGCCTGGAGGTCGCCATGCGGGAAAAAGGCATCCGCTTGCTCCGCACCCAGGTGGGCGACCGCTATGTAGTGGAGGAAATGGTTAAACGGGGCTGCAATTTCGGCGGAGAACAATCCGGTCATCTGATTTTTCTGGACCACAATCCCACGGGTGACGGGATCTTAAGCGCCCTGCAGCTCCTGGCCATTATGCAGAAAGAAGGGAAAAGCCTCTCCGACCTTTCGGATATCATGGAACGCTATCCCCAGAAATTAGTCAATGTCCGGATCAAAGAGCGCCGACGGCTGGAAGAATTTCCGGCTGTGCTGCAGCAAATGCGTAAGGTGGAAAAAGCGCTGGGAGACAAGGGTCGTCTGCTGGTTCGCTTTTCCGGGACCGAACCCCTGGTCCGGATCATGGTCGAAGGGGAGAATGAAAAGGAAATCCAAAACCTGACCGAGGAAACGGCCCGGGTTATTGAAAGGGAGTTCAATGCCTAAGAAAACCAAAGATCTGCTTCTGGTCATAGATGTGGGAAATACCAACATCGTTCTCGGGGTCTATGAAGGGACGCAACGCCTTTGCGACTGGCGCATCCGCACTGAACGGGACGCCACTTTGGATGAACTGGGCATCTCCATCCGCAACCTTTTCATGACTCGAAACCTGGAGCTGGATCGGGTGGGCCAAATGATCATTTCCTGCGTCGTGCCCCCTATGCTTTATACCTTGGAAGAATTCGGGAAACGCTATTTCCACCTTCGTCCTTTTTTCGTCGGCCCGGGAATAAAAACCGGCATGCCGATTTTCATCGATAATCCCAAGGAGGTCGGAGCCGACCGCATCGTCAATGCCGTAGCCGCTTATGAGAAACATCGGACCAACCTGGTGGTCGTCGATTTCGGTACGGCCACCACCTTTGATTATATCTCTGAAAAAGGGGAATTCATGGGCGGGGTCATCGCTCCGGGGATCCTCATCTCCTGTGAGGCCTTGTTCCAAAAAGCCTCCAAGCTGCCCCGGGTGGAGATCTTCACCAAACCCAAAGCCGTGGTGGCCAAGGACACCATCAGCGCCATGAACGTGGGAATTATTTTCGGCTACACCGGGCTGGTGGATGGTCTGGTGGAACGGATCATCGCCTCGGTGCCGCAAAAACCCAAGGTTGTCGCCACCGGCGGCCTGGCCCCCCTGATCGCCTCCGAATCCAAAACCATCGAAGAGGTGGACGATTACCTGACCCTGGAAGGCCTGCGCATCATTTACGAAAGAAACCGTTCGTAATAAACCTTCTTTCCTCAAAACCCCTTTCTCCCTAAAGGGCGAAGGGCTTTTTAATTACCCTATTTATAAAATAATTTAATGAATTAAGTGTGTTATCAAATTGAAGACAAATTATTACGAGATTCAACATAAGAAAATATTATTTTATTGACAAGTAAATATAATATTTTATAATATGGAAAATATCACCAAACAATTTGGAGGTGTCTGCATGCCGGATAAAGCACTTGCCTCCCGCCTCAAATCCGCCCGCGAATCGGCGGGGCTCTCCTTAACCGAAGCCGCAAAACGCCTGGGATACGCCAGTTACCAAACCCTAAGCAGTATTGAAAACTCCGACAGAGAAGTCAAAGCCTCTGAGCTAGCCACCATGGCCCGGGTCTATTATTGTAATATCCAGGATTTATTGATCCAGGAAAAACCAAAAGGAAATCTCCCTTTTTTATGGAGAAAACAGCCTGAAGAAGAAAAACAGCGAAAAGAAATTGAAAGCCAAATATTTCATAAATGCCGACAATATCAATCATTGGAAAACTTGCTGAAAATAAAAACAGAAAAAGGATTCATCGAGACTTCTCTGGCCGACATTAAGAACAATGAGGCCTTAAATGAGTTGGCCGTTAGAACCAGAGACCTGTTAAAGCTGGGATCCCGCCCGGCCTTTACCCTTTCCAAGGTGTTGGAGGAAAATTATGGAATAAAAATCCTTTATCTCCCGCTTGAGGAAGGTTCGGCAGTTTCCATGGTTCATGAAGAATGTGGCAGGGTGATTATCATCAATGCCAAAGAGGCTCCTTGGAGGCGTCACTACGACTTGGCCCATGAGCTTTTTCATTTACTTCTATGGAGAATTCTTCCTCCCGATCAACTCAAAGATAGAAGTTATTTTTTGGACATTGAAAAAAGGGCTGAGAAATTTGCCTCCATGTTGTTGTTGCCGGAAGAAGGAATCAGGCAGGAAACCTTGAGCCTTTGGGAATCCCAAAAGAATCTCACCTACTCCGACTTGGTTGATATAGCCATGGATTTTGGAGTTTCCACCAAAGCTTTGCTTTACCGCTATGCGTACTTGAAATTCATTGATTGGGAAACTGCGGACAAGATTGCCCATGATGAAGAGCTGGCCGAACTCAGCCGAGAAAGGCGCTGTGTTGAAAAAGAATCGATCAAAGTTTCGAACCGGTTTATAGCTTTGGCTATCCGTTGTCTGCGTAAGGGGCTAATATCAAGAGGGAAGTTTTCGGAAATAGTCGAAATCAACCGAATCGACATAGATGGCTTCATTAAATGTAGTGGAATGATGGAAACGGAAGGAACTTCTATCTCCATTGAAAACCTGGTTGCTTGATGCGGATATCATTATTGATTTTTTATCTCTTGGTGCCCTTGATAAGCTGGTCAAGGGTCAGGAGGTCTATGTTGCTTCATCGGTTGCAGGGGAAATAACCCACTATCCTATAGGGCGAGAAAAATATCCGATTATTTTCAAGGCTGCCTATATTCAAACCGATCGGATAAAAGAAATTTCAGCAACCCCAGATGACTTGGTGGGATTGTTCAAGAAAATACCGATTAATTTGCACCCAACCATTCATGCGGGTGAATCGGAATCTCTTGCCGTTATGATTTCCAGACCCGACTTAACTTTCTGTAGTTGTGACGCGGCCCTAATTCGTATCTTACCGATTCTGGATTTATCCGAAAGGGGGATATCAGCAGAAAAGCTATTAAGGGAATCCGGTTTGACCATTTCCGCTCTCCAGCCCAGGCATAGGGAAGAATATTTCAAAAATAATTTGGCCATTGGGCAGGAAATGAAGATTTATTTTTTCTGATAAGGGAAATATTGCTACAAAAGGATATAAAGTCGATATAAAAGAATACCATGGATGAAAATAAATTCAAACCGATCGTAAAAGAAATTATCAAGTCGCTTGGGCTTCAAGCCTTCGACGTCCGCTATCTGGAGGCGAATAAGGCGCTGCCGGATAAGCACCGTTTCCTGCTTTTTGAAAAAATGCGGGAAGTGGAGCTGGTCTGGACGGGGGATTAAATTTTTGAAAACGAATGGCCGTCCTTCCGCACCAAAAAGGACCGCTCCCTGGAACTAAAAAGCATCTTTCATGAATGCCTGCCCGGGCGGCGCAAGCTGGCTGTTAAGGTAGTCGATATCTTGGGCAACGACACCATGAAAATTGTTGAGGTCACGATGGGGAGGAAAAAATAGTGGCGAAAATCAAAGTGTTGAGTAAGGAGATTACTGTCCAATCACAGGACGAGATGGACTACATAAGCCTCACGGACATTGCCCGGTATAGAGACCCAGAAAGAACTGACTATATCGTCCAAAATTGGAAAAGAAACCGTAACACAATAGAATTCCTTGGTATTTGGGAACAACTGAATAATCCTAATTTTAAACCCATCGAATTCGATGGGTTTAAAAAGTTGGCAGGACTTAATAGCTTTATTTTAACTCCAAAGCAATGGATCGAAAAAACCAGCGCCATCGGTATCCTCTCCAAATCTGGTCGTTATGGCGGGACCTATGCCCACAAGGATATCGCCTTCGAGTTCGCATCCTGGATCTCAGTTGAGTTCAAGTTGTATCTCATCAAGGAATTTCAACGGCTTAAGGATGAAGAACGCAAGCAGCTCGGCTGGGATATCCGGCGTAACCTGGCCAAGATCAATTATCGAATTCACACCGACGCCATTAAAGAAAACCTGATACCACCCGAACTGACCGAACGCCAGACCAACCTGATTTACGCCTCTGAGGCGGATATCCTGAACATGGCCCTGTTCGGGATAACGGCAAAGGAATGGCGAGACAGTCATCCGGATCAGAAAGGTAATATATGGGACTTTGCAAACATTTCGCAACTGGTTTGTCTTTCCAATCTGGAAAATCTGAATGCCCTATTCATCCAGGAAAACGAACCTCAGGTACAACGGCTTCGCAAACTGAATCAGATCGCCATCCAACAAATGAAACTTCTGACCGATACCCCAGGCATTAAGCAACTTAAATAAAGGACAGCCAACTGATGGCCCTGCATAAAGACTTCCCGGACTCTCCCCACGCCATACTTGATCCTGAGATACGCTGGTTCCCGGCCGATGAATCCCTCAGGGGGACCAGCCCGGTACCATTTTTGAATGTATCAATGAATCCTTGCTTGAAAACCAGGACCTAACCTTCGGGCAGTTAAAGGAAAAATCCCACGTCTGGGCTTACAAAAAAGCGAGTGAGAACAATAGAATCTCCTTTATGGCCATGGCCAAGGCCGAGGGAATTGATGAAGAAATGGCCTTTTATATGAAGGAAATTTCTAAAAATCAACAAGTTATAATAAAATATGCTTGACAACCTTATTCCCGGTCGTATAATTGAACCAGGATTTGCTCCCCGTCCGACACGCCGAAAGGCCTCGGGCGGGGTTATTTTTTTCCTGGAGGTATTAAAATGCCTTCGGAACCATCCGTCAAACGGGCCGTTACCTTCATTGATGGTCAAAATCTTTACCACGCCGCAAAAGAATCTTTTGGTTACACCTATCCCAATTATGACGCACAGGCTCTTTCGCTAAAAATTTGTCAGAATAAAGGTTGGGAATTAATCCAGATACATTTTTACACTGGGGTACCGGACAAGAGCGACGATCCCTTTTGGAACCACTTTTGGGTAACCAAGCTGCGGGTTATGACCTGGCAGCAAATCGCAGTTTTTTCTCGGTCTTTACGCTACCGAAATCAACGGGTAAAACTCACGGATGGGACGGAACACACCTTCCTGGTCGGGGAAGAAAAAGGGATAGGAGAATAGACAGGACCGATTGGATTCCCATTGACCGGGAAATTTATGATGCCTGCCTTGATAAAAGGGATTACCACCCTAAAATAACACCCTGATCCTCTCAAGTTCGTAAGCTATAAAAACCTTTCTCAGCCTTATCTCATGACAAACAAGAAGGCAAAAAAATTGGGAAAAGGTTATGAATAAAAAGGAAAAAGAAAGGGACCTGGAAGAAAAGACCTTACTGACCTTCTTGAAAAGAACAAGAAGAGGGAAATACGCCCCCATCCCCAAAGGATCCCTTGCCCATTTGCGTGCAAAGGAACAAAGGGAGCCTTCGTATAACGAGGAGGAATACTTTCTATTTTCCCGGAATTAAATCGTTAAGTAGGAATACTGCTATCCAAAGAACCATTCCTAAACCATCCCAAATTCCTTTTTCAGATCAATCCCTTCCTTCGTTTTAATACTCTGGCTGGCTTCGAGGATCGGGCCGGCCCCGGATTGTTGATGGATGAATCCCTGTGCAAAGGCGCTCATCACACCTTCAAGAAAAAGCTTTTCAGGACAAAGGTTGCCTTGGGCTTTTTCAAAACGAACTCTCTTTTTTAGGAGTCCTAAAACAAATCTACTTAAACTCCACCACCACCGGATCAGCCGTTTCGATTTTCAGCCCTTCGATTCCTTTTAGCAATTCCTTGGCCTCGGTCATGGTTTTGGGCTTGGCCGCGGCCAACTGTTCAAACTTCTCCGGTTTTTCTATCAGTTTGCCGAAATGGAGTTCCATCAGGGTGATCTCGGACTTATTCCGGTAAGTGGCGTTGGTTTTGATTATTTGCCCTTCCACCTCCAGAGCTACTTTAAATCCCATATCCTTGAAAATCTGTTTCATCTGTTCCAGGGCCTTGGGGTCGACCAGCCCGGTTTCCTTAGGTTCTTTTTTAGGAGAAGCCGGTTTCTTTTCTTCTTTACCCTTGGGTAGGGTTATGGTCAGGGTGGATACCGGTCCCTTTTTTAGACTGAAAAGGATATTCTCTTCCGGGACAGCGGCTCCCTGACCGCCTCCCATTTTATCCACTTTTTTACCGGGGTTTTGGGTGATCTTGAGAGTATTAATGTCCTTAAAGGCATAGATGGCCTTGTATCCGCTCATGGTCTCGGTAGTGAGGGGAACGGCGGAAACGAATTTTACCCCGGGACCGTATTGCCCCTCCTTTTTCTGCGCATCCCTGATCATCCCCTGGAGCGGATCCTCTTTCTTTTTGGCTCCCTCATCTTTCTTCTTATCCCCTTCCTCCTGAAAGGCTTCGGCCATCTCCTGCAAGGATTTCAACATCTCCTTGGATAAGAGAAGTTTTTCCTCGATGACACCGCTGCCGTCCGCTTTGAGGCGGATGAGGGTTTCCGTCTGGAAACATCCGGACAAAAGAAAACAGGCGATTAAAGTACAACAAATTCGAAAATAAGGCATGGGGTTTTCTCCTTCAGGTTTTCCAGGTTATGGCCTGGTGATGATTCCTTTTAATTCGCCATCCAGCCATTCCAAAAGATGCGGATGACTTTCAACCAAACGGGCAATATCAGCCCTTTCCAGGCCATCAACCAGACGCATGACATCATTTGCGCCTCCGGCGGTTTGCCAGTCAAAAAATTTCTTGGGGGTCATTTGTCGCTCCTGAATCGTTTTAATCAATTGTTTTTATTATAACCCATAATAATTATTTTGAAAATGGTTTTAATGGTTCCAAACTCGGCCCCTATTTTTTACAAAGGGGGCAAGTACTCTTTCGATTTGAAAATGACGACCATTTCTATTAAGATGGCAGAGAAAAAAATGCATCGGTAAAGAGATGACTATGACCGATGAAGAGATGCGGAAACGGGCCAGGGAACTTTTTTTGGTGAGATCTTAGAAGAAGCGGGAAAGGACCATTGATAGCCATGTTAAATTTTTCTCTCTCTTCCACTCAAATCAGCTTGCGACAAAAGGCCAGGGAATTCGCCCACCGGGAAGTGCTTCCAGTTTCCTGGTATTTTGATGAAAAGGACGAGGTCCCTCTGTCGGTTCTGAAAAAGGCCTATAAGGCCGGCTTTTTAAACAGTGAGATCCCTGAACATTACGGGGGCCTGGGCAGCGGTCTGGTGGAGGCCGCCCTGGTTACGGAAGAAATCTCCGCTGCCTGTCCGGGAATCGCCACTTCGGTCTTTGATAACGCCCTGGGGTTGAAGCCGATCCTCCTTTCCTCCAACGAATCTCTTAAGGAAAGGATTTTTTCGGAGATCCTCCGTGAATTTAAACTGATCTGCTTCGCTACCTCGGAACCGACCATGGGATCGGATGTAGCCGGCATGCAGTGCCGGGCCAAGCGGGAGGGAAAGGATTTCCTCCTGAGCGGGACTAAATATTGGATCACCAATGCCGGCATCGCCGACTATATGGTCATCTTCGCCACGGTTGATCCGGCGGAGAAGCATAAGGGGATCGGGGCCTTTCTGGTGGAGCGAAAGGCTCCAGGGGTCTCGGTCAGCCCACCGATCCCCAAACTGGGGCAGCGCTGTTCCAATACGGGCGGCATCCGTTTGCAGGAGGTCAGAGTTCCTGCGGAACAGGTCCTTGCCCCCCCGGGAGAGGGATTTGTCTTGGCCATGCGCACCTTCGGGAAAACCCGGCCCATCATCGGCGCCTTTGCCGTGGGGGCGGCCCGTTCGGCCATGGAGTACGCTCTGGATTATGCCAAAAAGAGGCATACCTTCGGTCACCCCCTGGCCCAGAATCAGGCTATTCAGTTCAAGCTGGCCGAAATGGTGCAAATGGTGGAAACGGCCCGGCTCCTGGTCTGGAAAGCAGCCTGGGAGACGGACCAGGGTCTGGATAATGCTCTTTCGGCTTCGATGGCCAAATTCTACGGGGCGGAAATGGCCATGAAGGTCGTGCAGGAGGCCTTGCAGATTTTCGGCGGGTATGGCTACACCCGCATGTTTCCCATTGAAAAGCTTTTCAGGGATATTCGTTTATTCAGTATTTATGAGGGAACAGACGAAATACAGAGAAGTATCGTGGCTGCTCAGATCCTGGCCGGTTACCGGCCGGTCATGCCCCCCCTGGAAGACCTGCCTCTGCTCCGGGAATGGGACCCCTCCGATACTTCGGAAGAAATGAGCCGAGACCGGACAGCCTGGCGCTGCCGCATGTGCGGCCATGTCCACTATGGGCCGGAGCCTCCGGGAAATTGTCCCTATTGTTTTTTCCCGAAAACGATGTTCAAGAAGATTTGGCCGAAAGCAGCGGAAGGGTAATCTCGACCACCAGTCCTCCTTCTTTGGCATTCCAGGCTTTAACCGTGCCGTCATGAAGCTGGACAGCCCTCTCGGTTATGGCCAATCCCAGTCCGCTGCCTCCTCCCTGGCGATCGTCGGTCCTGGCCGGTCGATAAAATGGTCGAAACAATTCAACCAGGGCTTCTTCAGGGACTCCAGGTCCCTGATCGCGGACCTGGAGGGTGGTCCAGGATTCACCGGCAATAATGCGGCCTTCCAGGGAAACGGTCACCGCAGTCCCTTCCCGGGTGTAAAATACGGCGTTACGAATCACGTTTTCAATGGCGCTGCGAACCATCCGGGACTCCCCCGAAACCAGACAGGGTTCGGTTTTTTTCAAAAGGACCTCCCTGTTTCGTCCCCGGGCTTCAAAATCAGCGTCATCAACGATCTCCTTGACCAAGGCCTGCAAATCGACCGGCTCCTTTTTTACTTCCTCTAAGGCACTGTCCAGCCGGCTGAAGGCCAGAAGACGCCCGATCAGTTCATTCAAACGTTCGGCTTCCCATTCCATCCGCTGCAGGGATTTTTCCGACTCAGGAGTGGAGGCCTTGCGGGCCAGTTCCAGGGCCACATTAAGTCTGGCCAACGGGGAGCGCAGCTCATGAGAAATATTGGCCAGCAGTTGCTTCTGAGAAGTGATTAGAGAGGTAATCCGTTCAGCCATGAGATCGAAATCATGAGCCAGTTCCCCGATCTCATCCCATCGTTTGCCTTCCGCCGGGCTGATCCGGACCTTGAGATCCCCGGAGGCCAGCCTACGGGCCGCCTCCCCCAGACGAACGATGGGAACGGTCAAATAGCGGGCCAACAGGTAACAGGCCAGGCAGGAAATGATCAGGGCTATGGCCAACCTTTGGAAGATAAACCACAGCTCATCCCCTGGGGGATTTAAATATTTCAGAGGAAAGGCCCCGGCAAAGAGAAAATCCCTCCCGCCGCTTCCGCCGATCCTGACCGCTCCCAACACCTTATCTTTATCAGTTATAAATGAGGTTTTCTGTTTTTGCCTGACTTGGGCGACCAGATCAGTGACCTCTTTCGGCAGCGCCTTCCCCTGCACCTCCCTTCCCTCGGCGGAAAGGAGATAGGTCGTCAGACCGGCAGATTGTTGGAGGTTCCGGATGACCTGGGCCAAGCCTGATCGGTCTCCTTTTTCCCAAAAACCGACGGCCATCTTCCCTGTGGTTTTCAAGAGGACTTCCAGGTGACGCTGAAGATGCCGTTCCCAGGGGGCGGTTCCGGTAAACCGGTCTATCAGGATGGTGATAGTGATGACTACGGTCATGACCACCCAGAACCAGACGAACATTTTTATAAAGATACCCCGCCGGTGTTTCATACCCGTTACTCTTTCTCCTGGAGAAAACTTTTATCCCTCTTTGCCCGGGGAAGGCAGGGCATAGAGGTAACCGGCGTTACGAACGGATTTGATCCTTTCCACGCCCCCGACTTCATGTCCCAGTTTTTTACGGATTTTGGAGACGTGGACATCGATGCTGCGGTCGTAGGGTGAGAGGGTGCGGCCGAGGACTGAGGCCGTCAATTCTTCCCGGGTGAGGATCGTGCCGGCCTTCCGCGCCAATACCTCCAAGAGCCTGAATTCCACTACGGTCAGGTCCACCGCTTCCCCATGGCAGAGGACCTCCAGGGTCCTAAAATCCATTTCCAGGTCCCCGATTTTTAAATTCTGCGGCCCGCTTTGACCCGCTGGTTCGCCCGCTCCCTGGATGGTCCGGCGAAGGATGGCCCTGATCCGGGCCACCAGTTCCCGGGAATTAAAGGGCTTGGGCAGATAATCGTCAGCCCCCAACTCCAAACCTACGATACGGTCCACATCATCCCCCCGGGCGGTAAGCATCAATACCGGAAGGGAGGTGGCAGCCCGGATTCGGCGCAGGACATCAAATCCGCTGATCCCGGGCAGCATGACATCCAGGAGGACCAGGGAATAGACACCGGAAAGGGCCCTATGCACCCCTTCTTCTCCATTCGGCACCGCATCCACCTCGAAGCCCTCAGAGGACAGGTATTCAACAAGTAAATCCCCCAGCTCAAGATCATCATCGATTAACAGGATCCGTGTCATGCCCAAGCGTCCCTCTTATTCTCAATCCAGGTTATTATTAACCGACTCATAATAGTAAGGACATGAAACTGATAGCTTGTCCCCCGGAGGATCATGGGGGTCTTTTCTGGAGATTGTCCACCCCAAACCTGGAAGCTTCTTTGCCGGGCAAATTATTTTACTAAATCAGAAGCAGGCCTTCACCAGTGCCGGAAACAGGCTAAGGTGTATGCCCTGCCTCGAATCAAACTTTGCTGGACTGGCCGGGATTGGGCGACAAATCACCCTTTGGACAATCTCCAGAAAAGACCCCCATGATCCTCTTATGTCTATATTATTTTGAGACCATTAATATATCCCAAATCAAGGCAGTTGTTTGTTAAGAATTGTAAATCTTTCCCTGAAAATTCAATAAGAGTTTACCTCAGGTTTACATTTCTTTACACTATTTTATTTTTAAATGTGTCATAGTAACAACCGAAAGCTGAAGGCAAAGACACGCTTTGAATAACAGCAAAACGCACCTGAGGGGGCAACTGAAGTGTTTATCGGCAAAACGAAAAACAGTTCTCTGATCATCTTCCGTTTAATTCCGGCCATGGTTATGGTCTGTTTAAGCGGCTGTGTAACCGTGGGTCCTGATTATAAGGTCCCCCAAACGTCTGTGGGTAATACTTGGCGAAACGCGCTTAAAAGCGACCAGGCCACTAACAATGCCGAGCCTCAATCCTTGACGGTCTGGTGGACCCTTTTTGATGATCCGCTGTTAAACAACCTGATGGATCGGGCGGTAAAAGGCAACCTGGATCTGAAAAAAGCCCAGGCCCGGGTTCGGGAAGCGAGGGCGCGAAGGGGAGCGGCCGAGGGAGGTCTTTATCCCTCTCTGGATGCCTCAGGAACGGGAAGCCGCAGCCGCAGCAGTGAGGAAACCGGGACTGGAAAGACGATGGAACTCTATCGGGTGGGTTTTGACGCCCTGTGGGAGGTGGATATTTTCGGCGGTCTTCGTCGCAATGTGGAAGCGGCTGAAGCCACTTTACAGGCCTATCGGGAAAGTCAACGAGACGTCCTCGTTACTCTCTTAGCGGAGGTGGCGGTAAACTATCTGGACCTGCGCACCTATCAGTCCCGGTTGTCCAATACTGAAAAAAATCTGCAATCCCAAAAAGTAACCTATCAACTGACCCTCTGGCGCCATCAGGCCGGGCTGTTAGATGAGTTGGCCGTGCAGCAAGCCCGTTATACCTTGGAAAATATTAGGGCCCAAATTCCCGTCCTTAAAACCAGGCTGGAGGAAAGTCTGAACCGCCTGGCCGTGCTGGTGGGGGAGAAGCCGGGGGAACTCCATCAGGAAATGGATAAATGGAAAACCGTAAAAATTCCACCCATAGAACTGGCCATAGGGGTCCCGGCTGACCTGTTGCGACGAAGACCGGATATCAGAAAGGCCGAGCGCGAATTAGCCGCCCAAACGGCCCGGATCGGCATAGCCGAATCCGATCTTTATCCCAAATTAAAACTTAACGGCTCCATCGGTTTGGAGGCCCTGGGCTTGAGCAATCTCTTTTCCCTGGGGAGCCGGACCCTGAGTGGTGGCCTGGGGATTACCTGGCCGATTTTTCATGCCGGAATCATCCGCCAGAATATTGAAATCCAGTCCGCACTGCAGGAACAGGCTTTGCTGGCCTATGAGGCCGCCATTCTCAAGGCCCAGGAGGAAACGGAAAACGCCTTAAAGGCCTACGCGGAGGAACATGTTCGTTATACCACCCTCTTGGAAACCGTCTCGGCAGCCGAGCGGGTTTTAAATCTGACCCGTGATAAATTTGAAGCCGGGCTGGTTGATTTCAATCAGGTGCTGGAGGCACAATCAGCCCTGTGGTCCTTTCAGGACCAGATTGCCGTCAGCCGGGGCAATCTCTGTTCTTTTTTGGTCCGTCTTTACAAAACCCTGGGTGGAGGTTGGGAATCCTGGGCCTTGGAAGGGGAAAAAGAGAAGAGAAATATTTTTACTATCGGGAAAAACTTATCTTAGAAAGCCATCGGGGAGATATTAAATGGAAATGAAATCGGAGAAAGGACCGCAGATAGCGCAAACCCTGGGGATGGATCAAACCTCCTCCCGTCGGAAAAGCCGGGGGCGTCTGTTGATTGCTCTCATTGCCCTTTTACTGGTTGGCGGCGGAATTTGGTTCTGGGGAAAAGGAAGTAGCCAGGAAAAAGTCCAGTATAAAACCCAGAAAGCGGTGCAGGGAGATTTGACTGTTATTGTCACCGCCACCGGAACCCT
>JBFMBU010000261.1:0-6033 GCA_040755035.1 Thermodesulfobacteriota bacterium | reverse complement strand
CTCATAATCGGGCTTCTTTAGTGCCTGGTTGAGTTCATGAAAATGAAACAGAGGGTCGATCTCCCATCAATCCCCCTGACGGTTTTAACCCGGCAGGGGGACAAAAAGTTATTAGATGGCAGTGACAAACAATAGGTTACTTGAACTTGAGACTTTTAACAATTTTCTCAAACTTACCATAATCGGCATAGGGATGGGCACCGATGGTGACCACCTTCCCGTCTTTGTAGGCGGCCACGATCATGGTCACAATGGGAGTACCCGTGGGAGGATGGGTCCAACTGATTTCGGCATAGAATGCCTTGGACCCATCGCTTAAAGTGATCTCCTTGTTTTCGCTCATTTTGGCGTTTGCCCCCTGACCTTTTTCCAGGCCCGGCTTATAGGCTTTTTCAGCATAATCCTTCAGGGCAATACCCTCAGGGATAGGGCCAACAGCGGCATCACAAAAAAATCCCCCCGGATACTCGATTCTCCATACTTGTGTTGGGTCCGTCTTTTCATCAGCTTCGGTACTTCCTCCCGGAAAGGTCACAGTAAAAGCCGGGGGGCCGGCATGTGAAAATTCCGCGGCGGAGATCAAAACCGGTGCCAGGGCGAATCCCAGGGTCAGGGCCATCAGAACACAAAAAGTAATCGCTGTTTTTTTCATGATTCTTCTCCTTTTTTAGTTTTCTAAATGGTTTTGTTTATGTGATTCCTAAAAACAAATTAGTTCAGAACCGATTCGGCCAAAAGGTCGATGATCTGATTGACTTCTTTCATCCTATCCTTTTCGGTAATCCTTCGATTATTCAGCCAGCGGGTAGCCATGTGGCAGAAAGTTCCCAGGACCATATTACGAAAAACTCGAGCTTGTATTTCAGAGCGGAAAATCCCTTTGTTTTTTCCTTCTTCGAAAGTGGTTTCCAAAAAATGGAAATACTGTCGGAAATATTCATAGGCCTCCGATTGGTAAAACCCTTTGTTTAAAAACAAGTTCTGGACATAAATCCTTAAAAAATCAGGGTCGGCCATCAAGTTATTGAAATGATGACGAATCCATTGTTTTAAGCGGCTGATAATCGTATCGGGATGAAAAAGCCCCTTTAGGTCGTTCCGATATTGCTCAAAACGGATCTTGGGAATAGAGAAAAAAAGGATATCTTTATTGGCGAAATATTCGTATACCGTTCCATCCCCGACACCTGCCAGGCTGGCGATTTCGGTCATCTTGGTCCGGTCGAATCCCTTTTTGGCAAACACCTTCTCGGCGGACCGCAGGATAACAGCGGATTTATCCCCCGATGGACTTTTACTCTCCTCCTGCTTGGGAGAAATAATCAGTTCAATGAGGGTGGCTGCCTCTTCAAAATCATCCAAAGGATGGTCCACTTCCTTTAATTCATGAAAACCGATAGTGGTCATGTCCAATAAACCCAAAACCAGGTCTTGCATTATGGGAATGGATAAATCCGATCTGAACAGGCCTTCCCTTACCCCTCCTTCCAATATGGAGACCAGTCGCTCGATATATTTTTGGATCAGGATAAAAGCCGGAGAGGAATAAAACTTGGGAGCCGGACGGCATTCAAAAAGCAGGATTTTGGAGTAAGCGGCATAGGCCTCCTGATACCAAAGATTGCCCCACATCATTTTCCGCAACTGGCTTCTGGGCTCGTTAAGCCCCTGAAGGTCGCGGTCCAGGAGGGCCAACCCTTCTTTCAGTCTTTCCTCAATGATGGAGAAAAGGAGGTCTTCCTTGCCCTTAAAATGGCGGTAAATGATCGATTCCTGGATCCCGACCGAGGCGGCGATCTCTGAAATAGTGGTATCTTTGAAGCCTTTGGAGGAAATGATTTCTTCGGCGGCACCCAGGATCTTTACCTTCCGATCAGATCCCGGACGTGAAACGGGAGTGGTTAAGGGATTAATGAATTGTTTTTCACCCTTTTCCAAGGACGACTTTCCTTTGCTTAAACGGGGAAAACTTTTCCGCTTTGAAGGTGAATACCAATTTGTCAGGCCATTTAGGTACAGTGGAACAAAAAAATAAATATAAGTCAAGAGAAAAAATAAATTGAATGAAATTTACATTTCTGCGCTTTCTTGGACTCCGGGTACCAAGAACAGGGAAAAGCGAATCTCTTCTTGACATTAGTTTAAAAAAGAGGGAATATCAACGACCTAAGGAAAAAAGGGGAAGACCTATTCCCTGGAGGTTTAAAGATGAGCAAAACCATCGCCGAGATCAACGAAAAGATCAAAAAAGGTAAGGCGGTGATTGTCACCGCCGAAGAGATCATCGACCTGAGCAGGAAAAAAAGCGCCAAAAGAGTGGCCCAGGAAGTGGATGTGGTCACCACCGGCACCTTCAGTCCCATGTGTTCCTCCGGAGCCTATTTCAATGTCAAACAACCCGTTCCCAAGATGAAGATGGGGGGAGGCCGGGCTTATTTGAATTCTGTCCCGGTGTACCCCGGTTTTGCCGCGGCCGATATCCTCCTCGGAGCCACAGCTATGCCTGACGATGATCCCAGAAACGCCGTATATCCGGGGCAATTTCTCTACGGCGGAGCCTATGTTATCGAAGAACTGGTGGCCGGGAAAAGCGTGGTTTTGTCCGCCGGGGGGTATGGGACCGATTGTTACCCTCTGAAGAAAAGGGAATTAACCCTGACCCTTAAAGATTTTAACGACGCTGTGCTTTTTAATCCCCGCAACGGCTATCAGAATTATAATGTGGCCGTCAACCTTTCCGAGAAAATGATCTATACTTACATGGGAGTCCTGCGGCCCAAAATGGGGAACGCCAACTATTGCAGCGCCGGCCAGCTTTCTCCCTTAATGAACGACCCTCTCTATCGGACCATCGGTATCGGAACCAGGATCTTTCTGGGAGGAGGGATCGGTTATGTCTGCTGGCCGGGCACCCAGCATAACCCGAATGCGCCTCGCGGGAAAAATAAAGTTCCCAAGGCCGGGGCCGGGACCCTGGCGGTCATCGGGGACCTGAAACAGATGAGCGCCCAGTGGCTGAAGGGGATTTCCATGACCGGATACGGCCCTACCCTGGCGGTGAGCATCGGTGTCCCTATTCCCATTTTGAATGAAGAAATGGCGGCCTTTACTTCGGTAAAGGATGAAGACATCTGGGCCCCCGTAGTAGACTACAGTCATGACTATCCCCAGGGTACGGGAAAGATCCTGGGGGAAGTCAGCTATGCCGAGTTGAAGTCAGGAAAAATTAAATTCAAAGGAAAGGAAATCCCCACCGGGGGCCTGTCCAGCTATCTCAAAGCCCAGGAAGTGGCCGAGACCCTGAAACGCTGGATCCAGAAGGGCAAATTCCTCCTGACCGAAGCGGTAGCCCCCCTGCCGGGAGCATAAAAAAACAAAAGTTTCAAGGATCCAAGGGGTCAAGGGGTCGAGGCCTGCAGCGAGCTCAGCCGAGTCGTGACAGGCATGGATTAAAAACCCTTGAAACCTCGAACCCTTTTTTCATTTTTTTATATTGGAGACTTTTATGGCCAAGAAAAAAGTCATTTTGACCTTTCCGCCGGCATTGATCGAAGAGCCGATTACCTATAACCTGATAAAAAACTACGATTGCCAGATCAACATCCTCAAGGCCACCATCCGCCCCAAGGCAGAAGGCCGGCTGGTAATAGAATTAAACGGAAGCCGGGAGGCGGTGGCCAATGGATTGGACTATTTGAAGAAAATCGGGGTGCAGGTGGAGCCCCTGGCCCAGGAGGTACGGCATCTCAAGGAGCGTTGTTCCCACTGTACGGCCTGCATCCCCCATTGTCCCACCCATGCCTTGTCGGTGGACCGGGAGGAAATGAAGGTCTTTTTCGACCGGGAGCGCTGCATTATTTGCGAGGCCTGTTTGCCGGTCTGCGCTTACAAAGCCATGGAGATCCGATTTTAATATCTCTTACTCTTTAAAGACTAATTTCAAATCAACAGTCAACGCTTCGAAAAGTTCGACTTGGAGAGAGTCGTCTTTGGTAAGGATTTCGGGACGGCCGTATTTCCGATCGGGACCTATTTTGAAGAGCATGACCATTTGATCCGACGGATGAATAATCCAATATTCTTTGACCCCGGCTCTTTCATAGAGGGTCATTTTTTCTTTTAAATCCTTTTGAACCGTTGAAGGAGAAACGATTTCGACTACCAGATCGGGGGCGCCTTTGCACCCCTTTTCATCTATCTTCGTCGGGTCACAAACGACCACAATATCCGGTTGAACGACCGTATCAATCAATTCATCCTTTTCATCTCCCCGAGGGATTCGGACATCAAAAGGGGCCGCAAAAACATCGCAGGGCTTTTCAAGAAAAAAATTGGAAAACTGCCTGGTCACTTCAACCAATATCTTTTGATGCTGGGTTGAAGGGGCAGGAGTCATGGCATAGGCAATCCCATTTATTAGCTCCCAACGTTGTTCTTCAGGCCAACTCAGATAATCCCCAAAGGTATAACGGTGATCACCATTTTCCGTAGGAGACCCCATCCCCTTAACTCCTATTGTTATGAGTTGTTGGTAATTTTACCGAAAGGTTTTCAGGGAGTCAATCCCAATGATCATTGAGATGGTTTTGCCGACTATTGTAGGCGCAATTAATAAGTGTACATCCCCCCTCACCCTAACCCTCTCCCACAAGGGGAGAGGGGACTCTTTTTTCCCCCTCCCTTGAGGGGAGGGGATGAAGGGGAGGGTGTATTATGTCGATTTATTTTTTTCGTTCACTATAGTAGAAAAAAAAAATTAAATGAGTTCCAATAGAATAGGTCTTCCCAGAAACTGACCGGCAATGTGTTCGAAGTTTGGGGTCAGGTCGGAAACGAAGAAGCGATGGCCGTTCTGCGCCGTAACGGGCGTCAACCCTCCGGCAATCCCAGGATGTTTCTCCAGATAATCTTTCACCCACAGGGCCACTTCCTCGGATGAATCGATCACCGAAACCCTTTGACCCATTTTAGCCTGGATAATGGGCTTAAGAAGCGGATAATGGGTGCAGCCCAGAACCAGCGTATCGACTTGCTTCATGATCACCGGGTACAAATATTTGCGCACGATCCGTTTGGTCTCCGGTCGTTTCAACCAGCCCTCCTCCACCAGAGGCACCAGTAAGGGACAGGCCTGGGAAAATACCTCCAGTTCCGGCCGGGCTTCTTTCAACAACCGCTCATAGATCCCGCTGCCCACGGTGGCCCGGGTCCCGATCACCCCAACCCTTTGTTTCCGCGTCACCCTCAGGGTTTTTTGCACGCCAGGACGAATCACTTCAAAGAGGGGAAGGTCGAACTTGGCCTTTAAAGTCTCAAAAGCCGCAGATGAGGCCGAATTGCAGGCCACAATAATGATCTTGGCCCCCTGGGAGACGAGGAATTCCGTATCTTCAATGGCATACTCGATAATGGTTTTCTGACTTTTCGGTCCATAGGGTGTTCGGGCCGTGTCGCCGAAATAGACAATGCGGTATTGGGGGAGCTGGGCCAGAACTTCCCTGGCTACCGTCAATCCCCCGATGCCGGAATCAAAAATGCCGATCATGGCTAAGGTTTTGTCCTTTCTGAAGCTAAGGTTATAAAATAAACCAGACGGTCCTGAAAGTAAACCTTTTTGGCCGGAAAAAGCCTTTCCGGGATGAGAACAAAAAAAGTAAAGCCATCACCCTGGGGATGATGGCCTTACTCTAGGACTTACAGGGCTCTATGATCGACCGGACCTTACTTCAACACAAAATGGGCCCGTCGGTTCTTGGCCCAGGCTTCCTCAACAGAGCGGGGGTCAACGGGTTTTTCTTTGCCGTAGCTGATGGTGGAAATCCGATCGGCCCGGATACCAAGTGCCGTCAAATATTGCAGAGCCGCGTCGGCCCTCTTTTGTCCCAAAGCCAGGTTATATTCGGCGCTCCCTCGTTCATCACAGTGACCCTCGATTAACACCTTGGCGGTTGGAAACTGCTGCAACCATTGCCCCTTGTTGTTCAGGGTCTTTTTGGCCGAATCGGAAAGGAGATACTGATCGAAATCGAAATA
>JBFMBU010000260.1:10822-11050 GCA_040755035.1 Thermodesulfobacteriota bacterium | reverse complement strand
AAGAAGTCATCGACCAACTGCACCGGACCACCGACGGCTGGGTCGCCGGCCTGGTTCTGATCCTGGAAAGCATGAAGCGGGGGGTGGAACCTCAAACCATCCAAAAGATGGCCCCGCAGGAAATCATCGACTATTTCGGGAAAGAATTTTTTAATAAAACCGATAAAACGGCACAGGACTTCCTGCTTAAGACCGCCCTTTTGCCCAAAATTACGGTTAATTCTGCCG
>JBFMBU010000260.1:0-10722 GCA_040755035.1 Thermodesulfobacteriota bacterium | reverse complement strand
TGACGAATTTAAAGAATCAGGCAGCAAAGCTCCTGTGGAGGCGTGGGGGTCAAATCTTATATAATGACAAAAATAGGTCGAGTAAAAAGGGTTATGTCATTATTTAAGATTTGACCCCAAGGACACAAAAGATGGCCCCGCAGGAAATCATCGACTATTTCGGGAAAGAATTTTTTAATAAAACCGATAAAACGGCACAGGACTTCCTGCTTAAGACCGCCCTTTTGCCCAAAATTACGGTTAATTCTGCCGAAAAAATTACCGGCATCCCCAATGCAGAGAGCATCCTTTTAACCCTGAACAGGAATAATTATTTTACCGAAAGGCATTATTCCACCAAACCGGTTTATCAATACCATCCCTTATACCGGGAGTTCCTCTTAAAACGGGCTGTGGAGATTTTTTCACCGAAAGAGCTGACGAATTTAAAGAATCAGGCAGCAAAGCTCCTGTGGAGGCGTGGGGGTCAAATCTTATATAATGACAAAAATAGGTCGAGTAAAAAGGGTTATGTCATTATTTAAGATTTGACCCCAAGGACACACTCCTGGAATAATTTCCAAATGAGCATGCTGATGCCATGGCCCACCTCGACTTAGCCATCGCCGACGTGGGACAGCGAATGAATTCCCCTGTCCCACTTCAGACCTGAAGGAAAAAAGCGAACCTCTTCCCAAAGAGGGGGAAATTTTACCTTTGATCGGATTTCAGGTTGTTCCGCAGGACCGATTTGAGGATTTTTCCGGTCCCTCCCCGGGGAAACTCAGCAATAAGATACACTTCTTTGGGAGCCTTAAAGTGCGCCAGATGCTGCCGGGAAAAGGCAATCACCCCTTCAGGCGAGAGGTCCGAACCCGGTTTGGGCACGACGAAGGCCACCGGGATTTCCCCCCATTTCTCGTCCGGTCCGGCGATGACGGCACATTCCAGAATATCCGGGTGGGAATAGAGCACTGCCTCCACCTCCAGGGAGGAAATATTTTCACCACCGCTGATGATGATATCCTTTTTCCGATCCTTGATATAAAGGGAACCGTCGGGCCCCATGGCACAGAGATCTCCGCTGTGATACCAGCCATCCCGAAGTGTTTCGGCTGTTTCCTTGGGGCTGTTAAAATACCCTTTCATGACCATATCGCCCCGCACCAGCAGTTCGCCTACGGATTCCCCGTCCCAGGGAAGGTCGTTTCCCTGGGAGTCCACAATCCGGTATTCCACCCCGACCATAGGGAATCCCCAGGTCTGCCTGGCCCGGAAAAGACGGGTTTTTTCATCCAGATGGGGACTCAGTTCAGGCCAGGCAATGAGAGGGCAGGCTTCGGTCATGCCGAAAGCCGTGGAGGTGAGGGCGCCGAAGGCCTGTTCCACCCGTTCGATCATACCGGTCGGGGGTGGGGCTCCTCCTATCAGAATCCTTCGCACACTGGAAAGATCATAGCTTCCAAAATCGGGAAGATTCAGCAGGGCATTGGCCATGGTGGGTATCATATAAAACCGCGTTACCTTTTCACTCTGGATGACCTGCAAGGTCTCGGCCGGATCAAATTTTTGAAGCATGACATGGGCCCCGCCCATGGCCGTCAGGTAATGGGGAGTGCCCCAGCCATTGACATGAAAAAGAGGGATCAAATGAATCTGGATATCGGTTTCATCCATGGGGCAGGAGGCCAGGAGCGACAGGGCGTGGAGGTAAAGGTTGCGGTGGGTTAGCATGACTCCCTTGGGCCGACCCGTTGTCCCGCTGGTGTAAAAGATTTCGGCTGTATCATCCTCCTCAAAGGGATAATTCCCCAGGGGATTAGGAGGTCCTGAAGAGGAAGACTCCAGCAGTTGATCGTAAGTCCCGCTGATCCATTCCGGCCCTTCGCCTTCCTGACCCAGGAGAATGAACTTTTCCACCGAAGGAATGCGGGTTCGAATAGAATCGATCTGAGGGATAAAGTCCCGGTCCAGAAAAAGAATCCTGGGTTCCGATTCGTTAATAATATACTCGAAGTCGGATGGCACCAGGCGAATATTCAGGGGCATGAGAACCGCGCCCATGGCCGGAATGCCGTAAAAGGCCTCCAAAAGCCGGTGGCAATTGTATCCCAGATAGGAAATACGGTCTCCCTTCTGCACCCCAAGTCGGCACAAGGCATTGGAAAGCTGATTGACCCTTTTTCCATATTCGGCATAAGTAAAACGAAAGTCGCCGCATACCACAGCATTCTTTTCTCCGTGAAGTTTGAGGGTCCTTTCCAGAAACCGCACCGGTGTCAATGGAATGTTCATATTTTAGGCCTCCTTAAGTTCGATAACCGGTTAAAAAGTTCTCATTCGTAAATAGGACCTTTCAACCGGGGCTGTCCAGGGAAAATCCCTTTTTAACAGCCAAGGTTTTTAAAATCTCATCATAACCACTGAACCTTCCTTTCTATTGCAGCCGCCTTAGCTGGGGTTGCATGAAGGACATGATCATCAGAAAAAGGAATAGAATCGCTCCGCCGACGGAAACGACCAGGGGCGCCCCGAAGACCTGGGCCAGTCCCCCTGCCGGTAAGGCCGAAAGGGGCATTAATCCCCAGGTCATAATGAAAATACTCATCACCCGCCCGATCAAATCCTGCGGCGTATTCGACATAATCAGGGACATGATCAGGGTCAGAAACATGGAACCGCCGGCCCCGACAACTACCAGAAAAATCATGGCCGTAATCAGACTCCCAGCCAGGGCAAAGCAAACCAGAGAGAGACCGAATAGCATTCCGGACCAAAGCATTAACTGGCCCTTTCGCCGGAAATTACCCAGAACCGCGATTAAAAAGGAGCCGCAAAGGGCACCGATCCCGGCAGAAGACATGAGAAGTCCCAAACCCTTTTCTCCTGCCTTGAAGATCGTTTTGGCAAAGACCGGCATTAGGGAAAAATAGTGTACCGCCGTGATCAGAGGAACAAAGGCCAATAACAGAAGGCTGAATAAAGTCGGATTAGACCGGACATATTTTAGCCCTTCCACAACGTCTTCCATTACCGCCACAGCAGCCTTCCGCCCGCTCTTTTTCGGCTGCTTTTCCACTTCAGGAAGCAATAATAATGAAAAAGCGGCCAGTCCGTAGCCAAAGGCCACAATCCCATAAACACCCGGAATGCCGATAAAACTCAACAAAACTCCTGCTAAAGCCGGGGATCCGATTCGGCATATATTCCCTGCTGTTGAATTCAAGGCGATGGCATTGGTCAATTCATCTTCCTTGACCACCTCCAATAGTATAGCCTGCCTGGCCGGCATATTGAAAGAATTCACCAGCCCTGAAAACATCGATGTCAAAATCAAGTGCCATAATAAAATAACTTTGAAGCCAACCAGACCGGTAATAACCATGGCTACTGCGCACAGACTGGTTTGGGTGATGAACAGGAGGTTTCTTTTCTTAACCCGGTCCGCAACGGCACCGCCAAAGAGAGAGAAGAGTATAAGCGGAATTCCCCCGGCGGCCATGACGACTCCGAGAGCCAGCGAAGACCCGGTCATGGTGTAAACCAGCCAGCCTCCGGCAATCCCTGCCATCTCCATGGCATTGATGGAAGCGAACATCCCCAGCCATAAAATGAGGAAATTTTTATTTTTTAAGGAATACAGCGCTTGTTTTCCGGATTTCATTCGGCCTTAACCGGGTTTTTTCCGGTAATTTTTCGAATCTTTCCCTCAGGGGCGATTTTTTATTTGGGCATATTTGACCAGACCGGACATGGCCCGGGCGCAATCGCTGGAACTGTTGAATATCGGTATTCCGGCCCTTTTTAGTATATCGGTCACCTCGTCCGACACAAACCATCTCTGGGTCAGGATCGGCTTATGGTACTTTTCCGGGATTTGACAAAAGAGGTCAAAGGCCTCCAGCAGGGCCTTTTTTTGTTCGAAAAAAGTCGGGCGACTGTGATTTCGGTCAGTCGGGACATTGGTGATGACACCGTCGATATATTCGAAGGAAGCCAGCATTTCAGCCACACGGACTTCCTCCATGGTTTCCGACCCTCCGGCGGCAAAATCCACCGGATTTTTCGGTAACGGCGCATGGGGGGGAAGAAGTTTTTTAATCCTTTTCTTATCCGTTTCAGAAAACTCGGGGGCCTCCAGGCCCAAAGAGCCCAGGGCATCCATCAAGGCCACCCCCTGCCCTCCGCTGCCGATGATCGCCATTCTTTTTCCCCGGGGCAAGGGTTGGGTGATCAGGGCTTCAGCCAGTATAAAAAGATGTTCAATTTCCAAAACCCGGATCACCCCGGCCTGTTTGCAGGCGGCATCGAAAATTTCATCAGTGCCTGCAATGGAAGCGGTGTGGGAAAGCGTCGCCCTGGACCCCAGATGGGTGGACCCTCCCTTAAAAATCAGGACCGGCTTGAGTCTGGAAGCTCTGGCAGCCGATTCCAAAAACCTTCTTCCCTCCTTCATCCCCTCTACATAAACGGCGATGACTTTAGTATCCTCATCCTGGACCAGATAATCAAGATAATCGGCTATCTTGAGATCGGCCTGGTTGCCGATACTGACGAATTTACTCAAACCGAATCCCTTGACCGAAGCGGTCATGGTGGCAATACCACCAAAGGTTCCGCTTTGACTGATAAAGCCAAGAGCACCGGGAAGTGGCTGGGGCATGGACCAGGCATTCAAGCTGACCGCCGAAGTCCAGATACCGTTCCCGTTGGGACCGACAAAGCGTAGTCCCCCGCTGCGGGCGATGCGGGTGGTCTCTTGCTCAAGAGATTTTCCTTCTTCCCCTGTTTCGGCAAAATCAGCGGAAATTATGACCCCGCCCTTGATCCCTTTACGGACACATTTTTCCATCACTCCGGGCATCTGGGCTGCCTTAACGGTGAAAATGGCCAAATCAACCGGATCTGGGATTTTCGTTACATCTTCAAAGGCTTCCAATCCGGCGATCCTGGATTCCTTGGGATTCACCGGGTAAATCCGCCCTCTGTATCCGGAGGATAGGATTTGACTGATGATCCGCCCTCCCCATTTGGCCGTATTATTACTGGCCCCGATGACGGCCAGGGATTTGGGTTTAAAGATGGGATCAAGCTGCTCAACGATGGTACCGGACATAAAGTACGCTCCTTATAAAAAAATTCCCGGCCGAAATGAAAACGGCTTAACGAATAAGGGGAAAAGATAGTTATCCATACCATATCGCCTGAATCGTTTTCAAGCTAAAGAATCTACATCGGACAAGGAACCTTTAATCATACACCCAAAAATAATTCACCCTTTTCCAAAGAAATTATTATAATGGGTCTCAGAAAAAACTTGGGGTCGGGCATTAGCGATCTAAACTTCAAAATAGTAACCAAAAGGAGGGCCGACATCATGCCCAAAGAGAGCGCACCCTTGTACGAAGTCCGTTTTGACGATTATGAACATCCAAGCCCCTGGGTAAGACCAGGCCGTCCCTGGGAAAAACTTTTCGCGGAAGGGGTCCCCCGCACCGTCCAATTCCCCGAAATTCCACTCCATGTTATTGGGCGGGAAACGGCACGAAAATATCCCCACAATCTGGCCATTCTTTCCATGCAGGATCAAAGAAAATTTACCTACCTGGAGTTGATGCATTACAGCGACCGGATCGCCGCCGGATTAGCCGCCCTGGGTGTAAAAAAAGGGGATGGGGTCGGTCTGTATATGGTCAATTCGCCCGAGTTTATTTTCTCCGTATACGGCATCAGCCAAACCGGTGCGGTGATCGTTCCCCTCAACCCCATGCTCAAAGCCCCGGACATCGAGCACATCGCCAGGGACAGCGGTATCCTTAAAACCGTCATTTGCAGCTCCTTTTTCCAGCCTGTCTTGGAACAAGTGGGGAAGGAAGCGGGGATAGAAAATATCATCGTCCACGGTCCTGCCTCTGGAGGGGCCATAAGTCTGGATGCGTTGATTCAAAACCACCGGCCCCAGCCGCCAGTGGTGGAAATCAACCCCAAGGAAGACCTTTGCGTCCTGCTCTATACCGGGGGGACCACCGGTGCCCCCAAAGGGGTTATGACCACCCACTATAATCTGATCTCCGATCTCTTTCAAATGGTCGCCTACGAGGCCAATTTTCGGAATAAGGAAGACATCAAATCGGCCAGTATCGATGTCTTGCCCATGTGCCACGCCTTTGGTTTTTCCCAGGTACAGCTCAAGATCGCCATGGCGACCCTGATGATCCTTTTCAACGGCTTTAACCCGGAACAGATCATGGAGACGATTGAAACCTACCAGGCCGAGTCCTTTGTCGGCATACCCCTCATGTTTCAGATGCTGATCAACGATCCGAGCTTCGGAAAGTACGATCTCTCTTCCCTGGACATCGTCGTTTCCGGCGCGGCTCCTTTGCCGGGAGAACTGGGCCGCAAATGGAAAGAAACAACGGGCTCCAGCGTGGGACAGGGATATGGTTTAAGTGAATCCAGCCCGACTACCCACATGAGACCTACCTGGCTCGATATCGGTTCCGAGAGCATCGGTATTCCACTCTGTGATACGGATGCTAAAATCGTTGCCCCTGAAGATCGGACAACTGAACTTCCAATCGGTGAAGTCGGAGAACTGGCCGTCAAGGGGCCGCAGATCATGAAAGGATATTGGAAACAGGAATCAAAAACCAGGCAAACCATCATCGACGGATGGTTATATACCGGAGACCTGGCCTATATTGATGAAAAGGGCTGCTTCTATATCTCGGGACGGCAGACGGATATGATCAAATATAAAGGGTATAAAGTCCTGCCCGATGAGGTGGAAGACAGCCTGCACAAACATCCGGCCGTTCTGGAGTGCGCCGTGATCGGCCTGCCCGACCCCCAGATCGGGGAAACGATCAAGGCTTTTATCGTGCTTAAGGAAGAATACAAAGGGAAGATCAGCGAGCAGGATATTATGGATTGGGCCAAACAGGAAATGGCCGGCTACAAATGGCCCCGTCTGGTGGAATTCATTGATCAGGTCCCCCGCACAGCCGTTGGGAAAGTCTTTCGCCGGGCCTTGAAGGAAATGGAATTAAATCGGTCCTGATTGAACATGGCTATAGATCCCAAACGCCCCAAAGGTCGGAGAGAAAAAACACGTCTGTCCGACCTTTGGGAAAGCCTTTCCTTTCTCTAGGGTTTGAAATCCGATAATAGGGACTTGATGATATCCAAGCCTTTATCGGCCTCTTCCTTGGTGATAATACAAGGCGGGCAGATTTCCAATCGATTCAAATTCGGCCCTTGAATTCGGGTCCAGAGGCCGTTACTATAAAGTTGTTCGGTCAGTATCCCATTCTGTTCAGGAGAAATGGGTTTTTTACTCCCCTTATCCCTAACCAGTTCTATGGCCTGGAAAAGCCCGCGCCCTCCATGGTCTCCCACACAAGGCAGGGGCAGAAATTCAGCCTCCAGGCGTCCGAAAATGTGCTCCCCTACCCTGGCGGCATTTTCAGCGACTTTGTTTTTAAGATAATAATCGATGGCAGCGATAGAGGCCGCGCAGCAGACCGGATGGGCCGTGAAGGTGAAACCATGGGGGAAGGGTTTTCCCTCAAAGGCCGAATAGATTTCCTCGCTGAAGGCCACGGCACCGAAGGGAAGGACCGAGGCGGTGATGCCCTTGGCCATGGTCATGATATCCGGTTTAAGATTATAGTGCTCCGAGGCGAACATCTTACCGGTGCGGCAAAACCCGGTCATCACTTCATCCACAATCAAAAGGATATCGTATTTTCGGGCGATCTCGCTCACCAGGGTCCACCACTCCAGAGGGGGGTCTATGTGACCACCCGATCCCAGTATCGGCTCAGCGATAATGGCCGCCACACTGGCAGGGCCTTCCTGTTGGATGACTTTTTCCATGAACTGGGCGCTTAAAACAGCACTATTGGAAGCCTCCCCGAACATGGAACGGTAATCATAATAGCTGGGAACCCTCAAAAAACCCGAAGGTGCCGGTCCAAAGGGGCTGTGCATCCGGCCGCCCCCCAAGCCGGTGAGATTGATGGAATACCCGCTTAATCCGTGATAGGAATCATAAAGGCTGATGATTTTATTTTTTGCAGCCTGGCCCTTGAAATACCAGTAGGCCCGGGCCAGTTTTATGGCCGTATCATTGGATTCGGAACCTCCGCAGGTATAATAAAAGCGGCGCAAACCACCCGGCATGATTTGGGCCAGCTTGGGACCCAATTCCGCCGCGTAGACATTGGTTTGTCCATAGAAATTGGTCACATAATGGAGATTGGCCAGGGCGGCCGTTACGGCTTCAATAATTTCCGGACAGTGATGGCCCAGATTGGAGCAGACCAGTTGGGAAGCAAAATCCATATATTCTTTACCTTCTGTATCCACCAGATAGATGCCATGACCTTTTTCAAAGACCCGGCTGATTTCCCGTCCGACTACCCACCAGGGATGGACCTGGTGTTCCCGGTCTAACCCAATGAATTCCTGTGTCCTTTGGTTCGTCATTTCGATTCCTTCCCCTCTTTGCGGTTACTTCATCTGAAATTTTCTATTGCGCCTGAGGCAGGCTTTACCACTGAGAAGCCCCTTATAAATTTTACACCTTCCCGAATCAGAATATGATAAGTATTATTTTTTTTCAATTCATATTATGTTAAAAAGATAAAAAGGGAGCCGACTTTAACGGATGCTTTGCAGGGAGGACAAAAAATGAAAGGTTCATTTCATGCGGACCGGGTCTTGATAAACGGTAAAATTTTGACCGTTGACCGCACCGAATTATTAGAAAGGATTTTATGAGAAAAAATATCGCCCTATCCAAATGGCGCGCCGGTGAGCAGACCATCGGCGGCTGGTTGTCTTTGGCCAACACCCACATCGCGGAATTGATGGCCAATGCCGGATTTGACTGGTTGTGTATTGACCTCCAGCACGGGCTTTTGGACTACCGGGACTTATTGCACATGCTCCCGGCCATTTCCACTACCGAGGTCACCCCCATCGTCCGTGTCTCCGGCAACGATCCCAAAGAAATCATGAAGGTCCTCGATGCCGGCGCCCTGGGGGTAATCGTACCCCTGATCAATAACCGCCAAGACGCCCAAGCGGCCATCTCCGCCTGCCGTTACCCGCCCGTTGGCACCCGGTCCTTCGGCCCGGCCCGGGCCGCCCTTTACGGCGGACGTGGCTATGCCAAGGAAGCCAACGATCAAATCGCCTGTATCGCCATGATCGAAACCAGGGAGGGGATCGAAAATCTCGAATCCATCGTCACCACCCCGGGACTGGATGCCGTTTATGTCGGTCCTATGGACCTGGCCCTGGCCTTGGGCCTGCCTCCCCGGGGGGATACCGACGATCCTTTGCATATGGCAACGGTGGAAAAGATTTTCAAAACCTGTAAGAAAAACGGTCTTCCGGTAGGTATTCATACCAACGGCCTGGAATATACCAAGCGCCGTCTGGAATCCGGTTTTAATTTCGTGACCCTCAATGCCGATGCCGGGTTTCTGATGCAGGCGGTCCTGACCGACCTGTCGGCGGCCCGGGAGACCCAGAAACGGATCCGGGAATCTAAATAACCTCTGAGGCTTTCAGCCTCTCGATCTCGCTTTTAGAAATCCCCCAGTTTAATAGTGCGTTTTCGGCGTCCTGTTCCCCTACCCGCGATGGACCCTGAATTTCCGGTTCAGTCCGGCTGAAACGGGGCGCCGGGGCCGGCTGGGGCACCCCTTCGATGGTAACGAAGGTCTTCCGCGCCACATTATGAGGATGCTCCAGGGCCTCCCCCATACTTAAAACCGGTCCGAAACAGACATCCGTTCCCAGCAGGATATCAGACCACTGCTCCCTGGTTTTAGTCTTAAAAATGGCGGCGATCTTTTTTTTGAGGGCCGGCCAGCGGGTCCTGTCCTGCTGGACCTGGAATTCCGGATCGCTGATGTCTAAGTACTTTAACAAAAGGGCATAGAACTGCGGCTCGATGGAACCGATGGAGATCCATTTACCGTCAGAGGTTTCATAGGTGTCGTAATAATGGGCGCCGGTGTCTAAAAAGTTTGAGGCCCGCTCATCGGTCCATAAACCCGAGGATCTCTGTCCGTAGAACATGGCCATCAGCGCCGCCGAACCGTCGACCATGGCCGCGTCGATGACCTGGCCCTGGCCGGACCGTTGGGTCTCAAAAAGGGCGCAGGCCATACCGAAGGCCAGCAGCATCCCTCCTCCGCCGAAATCACCGACCAGGTTTAAGGGGGGTACCGGGTTTTGGTCCGGCCGGCCGATACTGTACAGAGCGCCGGTTAAGGCGATATAGTTGATATCATGACCGGCAGCCTGCGAGAGAGGTCCTTCCTGCCCCCAACCGGTCATCCGGCCATAGACAAGTCTTGGATTGCGTTTCAAACAGACCTCCGGACCGAGCCCAAGTTTTTCCATGACTCCCGGCCGGTATCCTTCCTGGAGGGCATCGGCCTTTTCCACCAACCGCAACAGGAGTTCAATCCCTGCGGATTTCTTAAGATCCACCCCTATAGAAGGCCTGCCCCTGTGAAGGACGTTATGTTTGGGTTCGAATAAAAGGGGCTCTCCCCGGCGTTCCACCCGAATGATATCCGCCCCCATATCAGAGAGCATCATGGCGCAGAAAGGGCCCGGCCCTATTCCGCCTACTTCAATTACCCTCACGCCCTTAAGTGGTCCCATCAATGAATCTCCTCTATTATTTCCGATTTCGTGCTTCGCGTTCCGAAATCC
>JBFMBU010000259.1:0-19618 GCA_040755035.1 Thermodesulfobacteriota bacterium | reverse complement strand
TTTAGTCAACCGTTCATAAAACAGGTTTAAGGCCCGTTGTGCTTCGCCGTCGCCGCCTATTCGGTCCGGGTGAAACTGTAAAGATAGTTCCCGGTATATGGTCTTAACCTTCCCAGGGTCCAGGGTGCCGCTTGACATTGCAGGGAGCAAACCCCGCGCTTCGATCTCATTAAAGACGTGGGTTTTCAATGGTTCCCTCAAGTCAATATTGGATTGAAGCCAAAGCAAATAATTGTCCGGTAGGTTAGCAACATGATCCCCTTTGAATTTTCCGAAAGGCATTAACATTGCCCTATAACCTCTAAAGCTTCCAGGTCCAGCAACCCGCCGTCAACCGTCATAATTGCCAGGCGTTCAAGGGTGCTTTCGTCAAAGTGTTCTTTCCAGTCAACCGGGAAAGGTTCAAAAACGGTGCGTCGTTCATCCCCCTTACTTTGAATGTCTTTTCTTTTTTCGTCGCTCCTGTGGCTTCCTGGTGCGTCGTTTGTGCGTTCTGATCGGGTCCCGTGATGGGTTCTATGGTTTCCACTTCAATCGGCAACCCGGCCATGACCCAGGCCCGAAGGTCAAGGCCCGCTTGTGCGGCCTCGGTCGGGTCCTTCCCAATTGGGACCGGCCAGCGTTTAGCGTTCTTATATTGATGGTTCCACCATTGCCAGGCCTCTTTCGCTCCGGCCCGGTCGCTGTCCAGGCTAACCAGAATAAGGCCCACTTCCTTCAAGACCCGGTCGGCTTCTATATCCGGCCTTGCCTGTGCGTTTCCAAGTGCAATAAACCCGGCCAGGTCCCCGGCTTCCTGGTTAAGTAGTAAGGCGTCAAGCTCTGATTCGACGATAACCCAAACCTTCCCGGTCCCCAGGGTCAAGGGTTCTGCCCCGCTTCCCGATATGATAACATAGCGCGGTCCGTCCCCAGGGTTCGGCCTTCGGACCCTTAACCGGACAACCCGGCCCCCGGCAAAAGAGGGTATGACAAGGCCGGAAGGCAACCAAATCCGGCGCGGCTTTCCGTCTTCTCTTTGTTCTGGTGGAAGGCCCCAGGTTTCCCGGTTCTCCCAAGCGTCGGCTATATTCCAACCCAGGCCGGCGCGCTCAATTGTTTCCGGTTCCAATCCTCGACTCGCGAGAAAGGCCCGACCCTCGGACCCGGAAGGCCCGGCCAGGTCAATTTGACAATCTCGAAGGAAGGCCCCGGCCCGATCCGCCCAGGCGGTCCCCGGCGTTATGGTCTCTCTCGCTTCCCAGGTGGCCCGCGTGGATCGGTTGCCGGTGGTTCGGGTGGAAGGCAACCCCCAGGCTTTTAATGCTTCAGGGAAGGTCAACCCGTCCCGGTCCCGAAGTAACTGAAGGCCGTCCCCGGACTTACCGCATGACCGGCACCAAAAGCGGCCCGTGGTTCCCTTGGAAGGCCAGGCCCGAAACCTATCCCGGCCCCCACAAGAAGGACAAGGCCCGGCGTATTCCCCGCCCTTGGTGGTGGATACTCTCTTCAATCCGGGTATCAGATCAAGAAGGGTCATTTTCCTTTAACGTCCCCTTATTCCCTCTTTGCAGGCATTGCACCCCTTGCACCCATTTTGAGTAACTTTCCTATATGTAAATACTTTTCATTAGTGGAACAAAAGAAAGTCAAAAATGGGTGCAACTGGTGCAGAATCATAAAAGGCCAACCCCCTCATAAAAGGTATTTCGGTCTTTGAAACTGGCAAAACGGTTTCGCATTTCCCGGCCAAACTTTACGCTTGAAATTGCCGTCAATCCGTTTTCTTCAGTCCATTCCTGGTAGGTTTTGTAAAGGGTCCCGGCTTGCACTTCAAGCCCCAGCCCGAGAGTACATTTTTCAGAAATGAATTGGCCTATAAGGTCTTCCTCTTCCTGAAAAGCCTTCGTTGCGGCTTTGACGGCCTCCGGTGGGTTTAATCCCTCTTTTTGCCAGGCCAGGCAACCTCGGACCAACCAAGCCAGGACCCCCGAAGATTCGGCTTTCAATTTTTCTAAAAGGCTTTTATCGGCCTTGCGTTCGTTTGGTTTCTGAGGGTCATCAACAAAAGACAGGGTAAAGGGGATAAGGTGAAGACGTTGGAAAAGTGCATAATCGGAAGCGTCGGCGTGTGGCCGGTGGTTTGTCAATAAGACTAATTTATGAGAAGGCTGGAAGTTCACTTGGTCCCGGTCGTAAATTCCTCGCCCTGTCAGGGTATCGCCCCCACTCAACCATTTAACCCGGCCAGCGTTTAAACGGCGCCCCTCGTCTGTCTCACTAATCCAAACTAACCTTTTTCCTCGAAGGTAAATAATATCTGAAGTCGGCCCCCCACTTTGACGGATCATTTTCTGTTTTAAGATAAGTTCGGCCTCGGTAGGTCCGGCATAAGGACCCAGGACATAGGCCAGGACTTCAAACAGGGTTCCCTTTCCATTTCTCCCGACTCCGTGGAAAATAGGGAAGATATGTTCAACCGTATGGCCTGTAATGGAGTATCCAAGCAGACGTTGAAGGTAATCGGCTAATTCTTTATTTCCGTCGAAGATCCCGGAAAGAAATTCATTCAAATTCGGTGCGGGTGTATCCAGGCCCTTCCATTCAACCGATGCAACAGTCTTTATTAAGTCCTCCGGCCTGCCCGGTCGGTGGGTGCCCGTCTTAAGTTCAAGGACTCCATTCAGACAACCCAAAAGCCAGGGGTCCCGGTCCCACTCTTTCCCGGTAATCCCCAGGCCGTCCGTGCCTATCTTTGCCAGTTCCAAGACATTCTTTTTCCGGTTTAAGGATTGCAAGGCCCGGACCCTCTTCAATAGGTTGTCTTCGTTTTCTTTGTGGGTTTTCGCCCTGGTCTTGTTCCCGGATTTATCGGCCTGAAGTCGAAGCCAGACTTCCCGTTGTGCGGCCTGTCCATAAACGGAAATGACCTCTTTAATTCCGGCCATAGCCTCATTTAAAAAGTCTTTAGGCCAATGGTGCCCGGCCCACTTATACCAGACCCCCGCCGAGAGGTCGAAGAGGAAGCGGCCCCGGTGCAACTCAATAAAAAGCCTTGCGTCGCCGTCTTCATTGGATCGAAGACAGTCCAGGACAAAAGCGGGAGAGATCGGCGCGGGATCTTCTTGATCCGTGGGGGTCCCGGTCCATTCCTTATCGTTTCCGTTGCCGCCGTCCGCTTGCTCTGGTTCCGGGTCCCCTTGAAATTGCACGTGTTCGGCTTTGGCCTTGGCCTCGGTCATTCGCCGGATTTCGTCAAGGTCGGTCAGGTGTGCCGCGTCCATTTTAATTGACCGATTCGGACCGGCCTTCTAACCATGAAACAAGCTCGGTTACAGGATAGGCGATTTTCCGGCCCACTCTAACGCGGCCTTTCGGCCCTAAGCCCCGGCAATCCAAATTTGCAAGATACTTTTCTGAAATTATCCCCCCGGTGAATCGGTCCACTTCTTGACGTGCAACCCAGGCCGACGGCCATTTTTCGGATAGGGTTTTCAAGTCAGGTTTTTGAAGTTGTGTCATATAGTCCCCCTTTGTTGTATTATTTTAGGGACCATTTTAATCATTGGGAAAATGAACGGATAAGGGTTATAACCCCCCCTTTTTTTGGGGGGGGTTGTGGCCGGGGATTAATTGGGGGTTACTCTTTTGTTAGGGTAAGTTTGTATAGGGTAGTGGGTGGGTTACTCGTTGAAACCCCTTTATCGTTTTCTTTTTAAAACTCTTTTGATTGCGCTTCCGACGGCGCCTTCTGAATAAGGCACTCCTTTAAGATTGGGAGTTTTAAAACAATAAAGGCAAAAGTCTAAAAATAAACCAGAATGATTTTCAGAATATGGATTATAAGAAATAGTCGGTTCTTTCCCCATCAACCTTTTATAAATTAATGACAGATCAAAAATATACTGGTCTTGGGCAATTTCTCGCGGGTGGCCTCCTTTGTCTATGATCTTTTTAACCTTTTCCTCTAATACCCATTTACTCCTTCCTTTGACCATAATTAAGGCCCCTTCCAGCTTTTCAATTAGATTAAGGTCCCTTTCATTTATAAGGAATTTTGTTTCCGAATCTAAAGCGTTCAATAGGGCTATAAGATCATTGGATTTTTTAATAAGGGCTTTCAAGGCAGGCTTTATATTCGAAGCTTTCGGCTTGTTCTGCAGGTTCAGACTTAAAAAAAACCTTCCCCCGGCTCGGTTTAATTCTTCTATGGTTTCCGCATCAACCTTAACACCTAACATCTTCTCTATCTTCTGTTTCTGGTGATCCTCCAAATGATATGTTCGTTTCTGAGCGGTCGAATTATCATAACCCCATTTAGGTATAGGGTCTTTACTTGGCATATGCACCCCCGTTGTGCCCCGAGAGGGTTTTTCCAGGGAAGGCCGGTTCGGGTAATCCGGCTTTTTCGGCTAGGGTAGCTATTCCTGACCTATCCCCGGAAACTGGTTTATTTGTTTGACTTGGTTTCCTTCTTCCGGGTCTCCGTGATCGGTACGTTTCGGCAATCCCGGCCATAATTAACAAGTGAACAGGTTTCACATTTCCCGTTGTTCTGTGTGCAGTAGGGGCGGACGTCAGATTTCTTTTGAAGGACTCAGGCCAGAGATACTTCTGAAGGGCGTGGCCGACTTCGTGGCCAATGACTTCGACGTCGGCAAAATTTTTAGTCCGTATGACCTCGGAAAAGGGTTTAAAGATCCCCAGGGCCTTGTCTCGGAAACGTCCGGTCCGGATAGGGATATCCAGTTTTTCTTCCAGGAATTTTTTAATATCGGACCGGCCAATAGGCTCCTGGTCGGTCAACATCTGGTCAGGGGTGCGGCGAAAACCGGCCTCGGGAGACATGGCAAGAGAGTCTTCACCCTTGACTTTTCCTTCCGGCGATGCTATGTTTTTATTGACCAGTGACGGAGACTCCTGGGGCCGTTGAAGTCCCTGGCCAGCCTTGTTACCCAGGTAGAGCAGGGCGTCCGAATTTATTTGTTGATATTGCTCATAATCCTTCCCGATATAATTACCCTCTTTATCCTGAAATCCCCTTGTAAGGTGGTTTCATTATTCCCATTCTCCTCCCTTCCTTAAAATGACAACTTTTTCTTTTTTCGGTTTCCGTGTTAGGTCTGGCATTTTTTGTGCGGCCTGTTTAAGCGCATGGTCGGCCAGGTGAGAATATCGTTCCGTTAAAGCAATGCTTCCATGACCAAGGATTTCTTTAACTGTGTAAAGGTCCACTCCCGATTGAATTAAGAGGCTTGCCGCCGTGTGTCTCAAACTGTGAAAGGAAAACTTTTCCCGGCGGTCGGTTATACCTTCATTGAAACCCAATTTTCTAACCGCCGTTCTGAAATATTTCGTTGTTTCCCGGCGTGGTTTTCCGTCAGGCCCCGGAAAAATCAGGTCTTCTGGCTTCCCTTGTGTCATTTCCTCAAACACGTCTTTAACCTGGTTCGGTATGTAAACGGCCCGACTCTTGCCGCTCTTGCTGTCCATAACCCAAACAAGGCCGTTTTCCCGATCAAGGTTTTTCCACTTCAAATTATAGATTTCACCCGCACGAAGACCAGTAAACAGGGAAACAAAGGCCATTTGATAGGTCGCCAGGTCCCGACTTTCCAAGTCTTCAAGCAGGTATTGCGCTTCCTCGGTAGTGAGGAAACGGACCCGCCTATTTTCAACCTTTGGCTTTTTAACGTCCTTGGTCGGTGAATCGCCTTCAATGACCCGGTGCTTCCTTGCGGTGTTCCAAACACTTCGGACGGTCGAAAAAACGTATTCAATGGTTCGTGGGGATTTCTTTTTTTCCTGAAGGTTCTTCTTTAACTTTTCAAGGTGAATAGGTCGAAGGTCCTTCAAAGGAATATTGCCTATGACCGGCTCAATCCAATATTTGAAATGACCCTTTTCATTAGAATAACTTCTTGGTTTTAATCTTTGTTCGGCTATTGGGGAATAGGTCCTTTTAAAAAACTCCCCGAAAGTCAAGGCGTTCTTAAACTGCTGTGCCTTCTCTAATGCCTCTTTTTTCCGCCGTTCCTCTTCTGCTTGGCGTTTTTCTACAAGCCGGGTAGGTTCTCCTTTCCCTGCCTTGTATGCATTCTTCAAAGCCGCCAGTTCAGCCGCCGCCTTTTCAGCCGTCCATTTCTGCGAAGCCCACCCTAAACCTTCTTCCTTGCTTTCCTTTTTTTGCTTATACCGAATGACAAAATAACGGTCAGGGTGAATGCCATGTTTCCGGGTAGGGTGTTCCCGGTATCGGACCCCCGGATATTTTGTTTTATGCCAGGTCATAGGTTCCCCCTTTCATGTCCCCGTTTAGTCCCCCGTCTTCCAGTCCCACCTTAGTCCCACCTTTTTAATTTATGGTGCAATGTGATTAAAGGCAACTATGGGAAATATTATATTCCAATAAATATAGGCATGTCAAGCGATTAATATTTATTTTGATGAACAAAAGGAAGGCATGGGAAATAAGAGGAAAAGGCTATAAAACCGATTCCTAATCTGTAGGCCGTGAGTTCAAGTCTCGCCGGGGGCACCACTATTACTTACTATTCCCAAATTTCCTTCTTACGTGAAATCCGGTTTATTGTTTTAACGCTATTGCTGTTTTTGGAATGGTTATTGTGCGTTTTAGGGGGGAATCCGAATTTCTCCCGCAGGCGCTGGTGGACTACTTCCGGAACCAGTCCGTCAATATTGCCTCCCAGAGAAGCCGCTTCTTTGATGATGGATGAGCTGATGTAGAACCATTTATAGTCGGTCATCATAAAAACCATTTCTACCTTTTGGTTCAATTTTCTATTTATCAGGGAATACTGGAATTCATACTCAAAATCCGATAAGGCCCTTAATCCCCTCAAAACAATATTGGTTTCCCGGCGCTGGACATAATCCACCAGCAGGCCCTGGAAGTGATCGATTTCAATTCGGGAATAATCCTTCAGAACCGTTTTAAGAATGTCGACCCTTTCCTCCAGGGTAAACAACGGTTTTTTAACCGGATTGATGGCGATGGCGATTACAATCTTATCAAATATCGAAAGACCCCGTCGAAGCAGACTGAGGTGCCCGTTGGTAATGGGATCAAAGGACCCCGGATAGATGGCTACACGGCTCATATTCACTGATTACCCTTTCATAGAATGATAGAAGGACACCTTGGTCCGTCCGTATCGGCGTTGGTCCCTTATTTCCCATCCTCCCATCTTTTCCGGGACTCGATCCTGCATATCATGTTCAAAAACCATCACTCCGGTTTCCTTTAATATCGGAAGACGGAATAACAGCGGCAGGATCCGAGGACCCCAATCCTGTCCATAGGGAGGATCCAGGAAAACCAGATCAAAGGGGCTTCCGGCTTTTTTTAAAAAGTCCACTCCGCGGGAAAAATCCCGTTCAACTATCAGGGAATTTTCCGTCAATTTTAAATGTTCCATATTATCCCGGAGACAGGCCAGGGCGGCCTTGGAGTGGTCGACAAAAAGCGCCTTCCCACCCCAGCGGCTCAACGCTTCCAACCCCAGGGCCCCGCTCCCGGCAAAGAGATCTGCTACCTGCTCAAAGGGACCGTATCCCTCCAGGATATTGAATATCGCCTCCCGGATCCGGTCCTGCGTCGGTCGAGTCTGGAGCCCTTTAAGGCTTGCCAGACGGTGGCCTTTGCATGTACCGGCGATGATTCTCATTTAGGAAGGGACGAATGACGAGAAAAAAAATCCTTTCTTTATCTCTTCGTCCAAATCTCGGCGATCTGGACCGCATTAGTGGCTGCCCCCTTGCGGATATTATCGGATACCACCCACAGGGCAATGCCTTTTTCGTGGGAAAGGTCTTCCCGGATACGGCCGACAAAGACCTCGTCTTTTCCGGCAGAAATCAGGGCCGTTGGATATACCTTATTTGGCGGATCATCCATAAGCACCACCCCGGGGGCCTTGCGCAACAGACCCTTCACTTCCGCGGGAGAGATCTTCTTTTCCGTTTCAATATAAACCGCCTCTGAGTGGCCGTAAAATACCGGAACCCGTACTGTAGTAGCCGAGACCCGAATGGAATCATCCTCCAATATCTTGCGGGTTTCGTTGACCATCTTCATCTCTTCCTTGGTATAGTCGTTTTCCAGGAAGACGTCGATATGGGGCAGGCAGTTATAGGCGATCTGGTAGGGATAGACCTTGATTTCCGGAGCCTGGCCCTTAGCCAGGGCTGAAATTTGATCCTGTAATTCCACAATCGCCTTTTGTCCCGTACCGGATACCGCCTGATAAGTGGAAACGATAATCCGGTTGATGTGGACCCGGTCATGGATCGGTTTCAAGGCCACCACCATCTGAATGGTGGAACAATTCGGGTTAGCGATGATCCCCGGCCCTTTGGTGATACGATGGGCATTGCACTCCGGGACCACCAGAGGGATCCGGGGGTCCATCCGAAAGGCGCTGGAATTATCGATCACCACGCACCCGGCCTCTGCCGCCAGGGGAGCGAACTTCAAACTGGTTGAAGCGCCGGCGGAAAAGAGGGCGATTTCCATGTCCTTGAAGGAATCCTCCTTTAACTCCTCAACGGCTATGGGCTTCCCCTTGTAGGGAAGGGTTTTGCCCACCGACCGAGCGGAGGCTAAAAACCGAAGATTCTTAACCGGGAAGTCCCTTTCCTCCAGACAGCGGATCATCTGATTTCCTACGGCGCCGGTAGCCCCGGCTACGGCCACATTCCATAAACGACTCATTTTGCACCTTCCTCTTAATCCGTTCAGCGTTCGGCGTTACAGCGTTCGTTGTCAACTAATGAAACACAAAGGGCTACGCCCAACGGCCTCTCGATCTTTTTTCCGTATACTTACTATTACAAGTATGAAACCACCAGATCCCCCACTTCCTGGGTGGAATAGCCCATTTTCCCGGCGGTCAGGTCTTTAACCTTGTTTTTTACCACGGCCCGTATGGCCTGTTCTACCCTTCCGGCGGCCTTTTCCAGCCCCAGATAGGAAAGCATCATCTGAGCGGCCCCGATGGCGGCCAGGGGGTTGATGATGTTTTGCCCCGTGTATTTGGGGGCCGATCCACCGATAGGTTCAAACATGGACACCCCCCGGGGATTGATGTTTCCGCCGGCGGCGATTCCCATCCCACCCTGAATCATGGCCCCCAGATCAGTGATGATATCGCCGAACATGTTGTCGGTAACAATGACGTCAAACCATTCGGGGTTTTTCACCATCCACATACAAACGGCATCCACATGGGCGTAGTCAATGGTAATATCCGTATATTCTCCGGCCATTTCCTTAAAAACCCTTTCCCACAGATCAAAGGCATAGGTAAGCACATTGGTCTTGCCGCAGAGGGTGAGTTTTTTCTTTTTGTTCCGTTTGCGGCAGAACTCAAAAGCATAACGGATGCAGCGCTCCACACCCTTGCGGGTATTGACCGATTCCTGAACGGCCACTTCATCGGCCGTTCCCTTTTTCAGGAACCCGCCGGCCCCGGCATAAAGCCCTTCGGTGTTCTCGCGGACGACGACAAAGTCAATATCCTCCGGCCCCTTATTTTTTAAAGGGGTATCCACACCAGGGTAAAGGACCACCGGCCGTAAATTGATATATTGATCCAAATCAAACCGAAGCCTGAGCAATAATCCTTTTTCCAGGATACCGGGTTTTACTCCGGGATGTCCGATCGCCCCTAAGAAAATGGCGTCCATTTTCCCCAAGGCCGCCAATTCCTGATCGGGCAGGATGTCCCCGGTCTTTAAATAGCGTTCACCGCCCAGATCAAAATGGGTAAAATGAAAAGGGCCTTCCCCCTCTTTCTCCAGGGCCTTCAAAACCTTTATTCCCTCTGCCACCACCTCCGGACCGGTGCCGTCTCCGGGCAGGACCGCAATTTGAAATGTTTTGCTCATATAGTTTCCTTTATTTTTTTCCTTTCTTCCCTTCAGCTTTCGTTCTTCGGCCTTTTATCTGTTTCTTTATATGGGCGATCAAGCCTCCGTCTTCGATCACACCCTGCATAAAAGACGGTAAAGGCTCGGCCTGAAATTTTTTCTTCAAGGTCCGGTCCTCTATGGTTCCGGTTTGAGGATCAACGACCACCAGATCACCGTTCCGAATCATCCCAGCCGCTTCGGCCGATTCAAAAATGGGGAGGCCCATGTTTATGGCATTTCGATAAAAAATGCGGGCAAAACTGTCGGCGATGACACAGGCAACGCCGGCGGCCTTGATGGCCAGTGGGGCATGTTCCCGCGAAGACCCACAGCCGAAATTTCTTCCGGCAACAAGGATATCCCCTTTACCGACCTTTTTTACAAAATCCGGATCGGCATCTTCCAGACAATGGCGCCCGAGTTCCTCGGGGTCGGAGGTAGTCAGATAACGGGCCGGTATAATCACATCCGTATCGACATGGTCGCCGAATTTCCATACTCTTCCGCTATATTTCACGTTTTTCTCCTTCAAGCAAATGTTTCCACCGCAGAGGCGCAGAGGGCAGAGCTATTTTGGTTCAATCCCGCTTCTCCCGGGATTGAACAATAATGATTGTCTCTGCGTTCTTCTACTCTTTGCGGTGAAAAAAATATTTCTTCGTATCATTTTAGTTTTATTAAAATGAAAAAACCCATTTTTTGCCACCGACAACTACTGGACGAGGTGGCGGCGACCTGCCGCCCCCTCACCGTCAGGCTCTTCGGGCAATTAAACCCTGCTTCGCGCCAGCGACGGCTGGTTGGCCTGGCCCCTGGATTTGTTGGGGCCGGGCCAAGAATCTATCGTCCGGTCTTAGTCTGTGTGCGTCTGTGGTTAGAAACATTCTTCAAACAACTAAAGTGTTACATTTCTTCTTTTTTTTCGGCAGGGCTTCCACCGGTCCGATCATCCCCAATACCGCCGAAGCGGCGGCAATGGCCGGTCCGGCCAGGTAGACCTCACTTTCCGGATGACCCATACGACCCACGAAATTTCGGTTGGTGGTGGCAATAGCCTTTTCCTTTTTAGCCAGGATTCCCATATACCCGCCCAGACATGGTCCACAGGTCGGAGTACTGATCACCCCTCCGGCTTCCAGAAAAATATCAAAGAGGCCTTCGGTCATGGCCTGGCGGTAGATCCAGGGGGTGGCGGGGATAATAATCAGGCGCACCCCTTTGGCGATTTTTTGCCCTTTCAAGACCTTGGCGGCGATGCGCAAATCCTCCAAACGGCCATTGGTACAGGAGCCGATAACCGCCTGATCAATCTTCACCTTACCCACCCGGGAAATAGGCCGGGTGTTTTCCGGCAGATGCGGGAAAGCCACCTGAGGTTCGATAGCACCGGCGTCATATTGTCTGATCTCCCGGTATTCCGCTCCGGGATCTGAGCGGACTATCCGGCCTTTTCGTTTCGACCGCCCTTTCAGATAAGCCATGGTCACTTCATCGGCAACGAAGATGCCGTTTTTGGCTCCGGCCTCAATAGCCATATTGGCCATGGTCAAACGGTCGGCCAGGGGAAGTCGATCAATGACCGGACCGGTAAATTCCAAGGCCTGATAGCGGGCGCCGTCCACTCCGATATCGCCGATGGCATAAAGAATCAGGTCCTTGCCCGAAACCCAGGGTTTTGTTTTGCCGTGGAAGACCATTTTTATGGTCTCCGGTACTTTCAGCCAGGTCCTCCCGGTGATCATGGCCGCCCCCAGGTCGGTGCTCCCCATACCGGTGGCAAAGGCCCCCAAAGCCCCGTAGGTGCAGGTATGACTGTCGGCCCCGATAACCAGGTCCCCGGGCAGGACCAGACCTTTCTCCGGAAGCAGGGCGTGTTCGATGCCCATTTCTCCCAATTCGAAATAATGGGTCAGGCCTTGTTCCCTGGCAAATTCCCGCATTTTTCGGCATTGTTCGGCGGCGGCGATATCCTTGTTGGGCACAAAGTGATCGGGTACCAGGACCACCTTTTCCCTATCGAAAACCTTTTTCCCCCCGCCCTCATAAAAAACATCGATGGCGATAGGAGCGGTGATATCGTTGGCCAGGGCCAGATCCACACGGGCCTCGATCAATTGACCGGGATGGACGCTTCGTAATCCGGCGTGGGCGGCTAATATCTTTTCGGTAATGGTTTGGGACATGTTTAACACCTTTGGAATCAGGAGCCAGGAGTCAGAATACAGAATAAAATATTTCTTCTGAATTCTGACTTCTGAATTCTGGTTTCTTTTATTAAGAAAGTTTTTTAATAGGATTTTTCTTCAAATACTCCAGCCGGTTCAAGGCGTTCAGATAAGCTTTGGCGCTGGCGGTGATGATATCGGAATCGGAACCCTTTCCCAAAACAACCTTCCCGTCCCGTTCCACCCGGACGTTGACCTGGCCCTGGGCGTCCATGCCGCCAGTGATGGCGTTGACCGAAAAACTCACCAGACGGCAGGCCTTGGTACAGGTTTGAATGATTTTGTTGATGGTGTTGAAGGTGGCGTCGATGGGTCCGACCCCGAATCCGGCCTTCTGCATAATTTCCCCGTTTACCTCCAGCTTAACCGTAGCCGTGGGTACGGCCATATTGCCGCTGATGACGCTCAAATATATCAGCTTATAAGTATCGGGGATCATCAGGATCTCATCGGCGATCAGGGCTTCGATATCTTCGTTGACCACTTCCTTCTTTTTGTCGGCCAATTCTTTGAAGCGGTCGAAGACCTTCTGCATGTCCTCCTGGCTGAGGACATAGCCCAATTCTTTCAAACGTTCCTGGAAGGCGTGCCTTCCGGAATGTTTTCCCAAAACCAGGGTACTTTTATCCAGACCAATGTCCTGAGGTGTCAGGATTTCATAAGTGGTCCTTTTTTTCAAAACCCCATCCTGGTGAATACCCGATTCGTGGGAGAAGGCATTGGCCCCGACCACGGCCTTGTTGGCCGGAACCACCAACCCGGTGATCCGGCTTACCAAACGGCTGGTGGGATAGATCTGTTTTTTGTCAATGGCCGTCTTATAGGGCATCAAATCCTTTCGGGTATGGACGGCCATGACCACTTCCTCCAGGGAGGTGTTGCCGGCCCTTTCCCCGATGCCGTTAACCGTCACTTCCACCTGGCGGGCCCCGTTTAGAATCGCAGCCAGAGAATTGGCCACAGCCAAACCAAGGTCATTATGGCAATGAACGCTCCAGATCACGTTGTCCGGGGCCTTCACCTTTTCCCGCACGGTCCGGATCAGGGCACCGAACTCTTCCGGCAGCGCATACCCGACCGTATCAGGGATATTGATCGTCGTCGCCCCGGCCTTGATGGCGGTTTGAACCACCCGGACCAGATAGGACGGATCGGTGCGGGACCCGTCTTCCGCGGAGAATTCGATATTCGAGGTATAACGACGGGCATGGGAGACAGCCCTCTGAATGATATCCAAAATCTCCTGTCGGGTTTTCTTCAGCTTAAACTTCAGATGTAAATCCGAAGTGGCAATAACAATATGGATACGGGGATCGGCCGCTTCCTTAACGGCCTCCCAGGCCCGATCGATATCCACTTTTTCCGCCCGGGCCAGCCCGGCAACCGTCAAGCCCCGGACCTCCCGGGAAATCAGGGAAACGGCCTCAAAATCCCCGATGGAGGTTATGGGAAAACCGGCCTCGATGACATCGACTTTCATTTTTTCCAGTTGACGGGCCAGTCTTAACTTTTCAGCCTTATTCATGCTGGCGCCTGGGGATTGTTCTCCGTCTCTCAACGTGGTGTCGAAAATGATAATTTTTTCAGCCATAGTCGCTAATCCTCGATTCTTATATTTTGTTCCTTGTTGTTTGTTGCCGGTTCATCGAAAGAACCTATTGGAAAATTCATTTTTCTCCACAACCTGCAGCAAGGAACCTCTAACGAGCAACGAGAAACCAGTAACGAGTACCTATCTTCAAACCGTCCTTTCCACTGCCTCCGGCAGCGGTTTCTTTTTTAAGCGGACCAGGGCCAGAACCGGTCCGGAAAGTACATACCCCAATATGCCCACGGAAAGCATTAAGAAAGGTTCCAGGGCCACCAGGACAAAGAGCAGGACCACAGCCACTAAAAAATTAAAGGAGCGTCTTTCGGCCAGCTTCAAACCTTTGAAACTGGGATAAGGGATGTTGCTGACCATTAAAAAGGACAGGATATAAATCATAATCAGCACCGCCAGATACCCCGTTGATCCGGTCCCTCCGATTTGATAGATAAATAGAATCGTAGTGGCGATAATGCTGGCGGCGGCCGGGATGGGCAGACCCACAAAATATTTGCTGCTGACCTGTCCCACCTGGACGTTAAAGCGGGCCAGGCGCAAAGCCCCGCAGACCACGTAAAGAAAAGCGGCTATCCAGCCGAAGCGGTCAAAGGGCTTCAGCGCCCATAAAAAGACCACCACTCCCGGAGCCAGACCGAAAGCAATGACATCGGACAATGAGTCGTACTGGACGCCGAAGGCGCTGGTGGTCCGGGTCAGTCGGGCAATACGGCCATCCAGTCCATCCAGGACGGCGGCGATCAGGATGGAAAGGGCCGCCTGATAAAAATTGCCGGATATGGCGGCAATAACGGCGTAAAATCCACAAAAGAGCCCTCCGGTGGTCACCAGATTGGGAAGCACATAAATGCCCCTTCTGCGGTCTTCGCGGTTTTTGTTCTTTCGACTTTTTATTCTCATGCCCCTTCTCCCAACCCGGACCAGCCGGAATAGTTTCTATGTTTGAGACAGAAAATATTTCACCACAGAGTCACAGACGGATGGGTTTTCTTTGGCTGCCCCAGGTCCCGCTGAAGGCGGGACAGGGGGAAGACGCCTTGTCTTCCTCCTACCGTCAGGCCCTTCGGGCAATTAAACCCTGCTTCGCCAGCGACGGCTGGTTGGCCTGGCCCCTCGGTTTGTAGGGGCCAGGCCAAGAATCTTTTGTCCGGTCTTTGTCCGTGGTTCTGCGTCTGTGGCTAAAAACATTTTTCAAACAACCAAAGGGTTACAAAAATTCTATCCAATCGGCACAGAATTCTAATCGTAAGTTCCTATGATGGTCAATCCGCCTTTGACCTTATCTCCCCTTTGAACCCTCAGCCGTACGGCCGGGGGGAGATAGAGGTCCACCCGCGATCCGAAACGGATCAGGCCGAACCGTTCACCCCGCGCGACCTTCTGGCCCGGCTTAACCCAGCAGACGATTCTGCGGGCAATAAGACCGGCTACCTGGATAATGCTGATTTCCTGTTCGTCATCGGTTTTTAATAAAAGAGCGTTTTGTTCATTTTCCGAGGAGGCCCGGGACTGATCGGCCGAATAAAAGGACCCAGGCCGGTAGACGATCTTTTCCACTCTCCCCTTTTGGGGGACTCTGTTCACGTGGCAATTAAAAACCGACATAAAAATACTGATTTTAATCGTCCGAGCGGAGGAAAAAGGGCTCATCTCTTTCTCCTCGATCAGAATAATCTTCCCGTCAGCCGGGGCCAGCAGGGTTTTGTCCCCTCCCGCCGGTTGCCGTTCGGGGTCCCGAAAAAAAGCGACTACAAAAACTGTTAACATCCCGAAAATGACCCATCCCGGGGTATAGCCCAGAAGAACAAAAAGGGCCGTGGCCATCAAGCCGAGGCCTATAAATGGATACCCTTGATGGGCAATGGGAATGCGCATAAAATAAAAAGTGGCCGTCTTATTTTTCCCGCTGGGAAGGGGCTTCCTTTTTGCTTCTGGCCATGGCAATGGCCCCGGTCCGGGCAATCTCTTTAATGCCCAGGGGATTCAAAAGGTCGAGAATGGCCGTAATCTTGCTGTCGTTTCCGGTCACTTCAATCGTATAGAACTGGGGACTCACATCCACTACCTTACAACGGAAGATATCCACAATCCTCAGTATTTCGGCCCTGGTCTGGGATTCGGCCTTAACCTTGATCAGGGCCATCTCCCTTTCCACAAATTCGGTGTTGGTGAAATCGATGACCTTGATAACATTGATCAGCTTATTGAGTTGCTTGGTAATCTGCTCGATGATCTGATCATTACCCCGGGTCACCAAAGTAATTCGGGAAACCAAGGGGTCCATGGTCTCAGCCACACATAAACTTTCGATATTGAATCCCCGGCCGCTGAACAGCCCCGTCACCCGGGAAAGGACCCCCGGTTCGTTATCCACCAGGGCGGAAATGGTATGTTTTTGTTCGTGATTGTTGTCCATGGTTCTACAAACCTATCATTGGTCTTTTAACGCTTATCTTTAAATATTTTCAAAATCCGATACTCCTCAGCAGCCTCGTTATCTACTTGAAAAGATATTGAATTAATCACACCAGCAACATCTCGGTCATGCCTTTACCGGCCGGTACCATGGGGGCCACGCATTCCTCGGCACAAACCACAAAATCCATGATCACCGGGCCTTTCAGGGCCAGGCCTTTTTCGATAACCGGAACCACTTCTTCCAGTTTTGAGGCCCGAAGGCCTGCTGCCCCATAGGCCTCGGCCAATTTAACGAAATCAGGGTTGCCTTTGAGAAAGGTCTGGGAATAACGCTTATCGTAGAACAGTTCCTGGAACTGGCGGACCATACCCAGATAGCCGTTATTCAAGATGGCGATTTTCACCGGAATCTGATTGGCTACGGCTGTGGCCATCTCCTGAATGTTCATCTGAATGCTTCCATCCCCGGCGATATCGATAACCAGTCGGTCCGGGCAGCCGACCTGGGCCCCGATAGCGGCCGGAAAGCCAAAGCCCATGACCCCCAAACCGCCGGAGGTGATAAAGGAATTGGGGCGGTCAAAAAGATAATACTGGGCGGCCCACATCTGGTTCTGCCCCACCTCCGTGGAGATAATGGCCTTCCCCTGCGTCATCTCATAAATTTTTTCCACCACAAATTGGGGTTTGATTTCACCCTTCCCCTGTTCATAAACCAGGGGGTGGGAGTCTTTCCATTGCTTGATCTGACCCAGCCAGGGTTGGCGGATCTTCCGCCAGTCCGGTTTTTCCTCCTTAGGCAAGGCCAGATTCAGTTTTCCCAGGGCATCCCGGCAATCACCGACGATGGGTATGTCCACCGAAACATTTTTCCGGATCGAGGTGGGATCGATGTCGATATGAATAATCCGGGCTTCAGGAGCGAAAAGTTCTATCTTGCCGGTGACCCGGTCGTCAAAACGGGCACCGATGGCGATAAGCAGATCGCACTGGGAAACGGCCATGTTGGCCCAATAGGTCCCGTGCATGCCCAACATACCCAGGGACAAAGGATGGCGACCGGGAAATCCCCCCAGACCCATCAGGGTAGTGGTCACCGGAATGGTCATATTTTCGGCCAAGGCTTTCAGTTCCGGAGAGGAACGGGAGGAGACCACCCCTCCTCCGGCATAAATAACCGGTTTCTTGGCCTTAACGATCTGGGCTGCTGCTTTTTGAATCTGTCCCGGATGGGCGCTGTAGGTCGGCCGGTAGCTGTGCATCTCCACTTTTTTTGGATATTTGAACTCCGTTTTGTTCTGCAGCACATCCTTGGGCAGATCTACCAGAATCGGCCCCGGCCGGCCGGACCGGGCCAGATAAAAGGCCTCCTTGATAATCCGGGCCAGGTCTTCAACCCTTTTAACCAGGTAATTGTGTTTGGTGCAAGGCCTGGTTATACCGACAATATCCACTTCCTGAAAGGCATCGTTGCCGATCAGAGGGGTAGGGACCTGTCCGGTAAAGACCACAATGGGGATAGAATCCATGAAGGCGGCGGCAATGCCGGTAACGGTATTGGTAGCCCCCGGCCCCGAGGTTACCAGACATACGCCTACTTTCCCCGAAGCCCGGGCAAAGCCGTCGGCCATGTGGACCGCCCCCTGTTCATGCCGAACCAGATAATGACGGATGGGACTTTTTTCCAGGCAGTCATAAATATCCGTGATCACCCCCCCGGGATAGCCGAAGATGGTCGTGACCTCCTCCTGGATCAAACTCTCGACAAAAATTTCCGCTCCGCTCATTTTCAAGGGTCTTACCTCTTGCCCCGGTATTCAGAAAGGATTTGTTCGATCCGGTCTCTCCCGGCCAATTTCAATTTCTGAATACGCTTTTTTTCCTGGTTTTCCTCATTGGTTAAATACAACCTCTTGTTGTATTCGGCCAGTTGGTTTTCAAAGTCGCCGTGTTCTTTCACCAGTGTCCGGAGTTCATCGTTTTCCGGAATGAGTCGCTCAATGAGCTCTTCATCATGCTTTTCCATATTGAAACCCTCATGCCCCGGAGGGGGCGCCGCAAATTTTAAATTATGGGCAGTCCCCCGCATCACAGCCCTTTCCCCCAAAAGGAAGAAAGCCTTTTCTCTCTTCCTCAGGAAAGATTGAGACGGGAGTATATCTGTTTTCGGATTACCCCGATTAAATAATTGGAATATTTTAAATGATCGGTCAGGGTTTGTCAAACACAAAGATCAGTCTAACTGGTTAATAAAAAACAAAATAAGTTTGAATTTTTCCCTGCTTTTCGTTATCGTCGCCCTTATGAAGCGCTCCCTGCCTGCCATAGGTCTATTCGCCGTTCTCTGGCTGATCCGGTCTTCTCTTCCCGGATCCCTCTGTGCCGGTCCCCTGGAAATAAAAAACCAGTTTCCCCTGTCCCTGCACCTGAACACGCCCTACCCCGAGTCGGCGGAGATCAGGGACACCTTCCGGGTTCAGCTTTTCTATTCAAGTATTTTCTTCATGAGGGAAAACCCCACCTGGTCGATTCGGATGGATTTTGAAACAACCGAACTGGTTTTCAGTTTGCGTAAATGCCTTTCCGATTCCCTGGAAGCGGGCTTGGATCTCCCTTTCCTCTCCTTTAACAGCGGCTTCATGGATCGGGGACTGGAGTGGTACCACACCACTTTCGGTTTTGCTAACTACGGAAGAAGCTCCAGGCCGGCCAATCAGTTTCTATATCGGATCAGAAAAAATCAGGACCTTCTATTGGAAGGGGAACAAGGAGGAGCAGGCCTGGGAGACCTTAGAATTTCTGGAAAGAAAGTACTCTGGAAGCATAAAAATCAACCCCTTCTCAGCCTGAAAACGTCCCTGGAATTGCCCACCGGGGACCCGAACAAGGGCTACGGCAATGGTGGAGTCGATTGGGGGATCTCCGTCCAATTGGAAAAAAAATTGGGCCGATTGTTGCAAGCCAATTTGAATTTAGGCCTGGTGGCCCCCGGGGACCTGAAAACCTCGCCGTTGATCGACTTAAGAACCTATTATTACGGATGTATCGGGGTTGAAGCGGAGGCCACCCCGGCCTTTTCCCTCCTGGGTCAATTTTCGGTCCAAACTTCGCCCTTCCCCACCACGGGAATCAAGCGTATGGATAATCCGGCCCTGATGTTTTCCTTAGGCGCCCGCTATCAACTGGGCCGAACTTTTTGGGAATGCGCACTGACAGAGGATCTCAACGGCAGCGGGGCCCCGGATTTTATCTTCGGTTTTTCTTTTAAACAAAAATTTTAAGAAAGGAAACGTTATGGAATTTACCATTGGAAAAACCATTTTCTTTCTGGAAGAAGGGGACCTCACCCGTCAGGAAACCGAGGCCATCGTCAATGCCGCCAACGCCAGATTGGCCGGGGGTGGAGGGGTGGATGGGGCCATCCACCGGGCCGGTGGGCCGGTGATCATGGAGGAAT
>JBFMBU010000258.1:0-29530 GCA_040755035.1 Thermodesulfobacteriota bacterium | reverse complement strand
ATTGTCCGCAAGATCACCTTTGGCCTGTTTACCGTCCCGATCACGCCTGGGGCGGGAAAGAGGGAACCCTTGAAAACCGTGACCCTCTCCAGCTTATCTATCGGCTTGCTTGCCCAAAATCTTCAATATCCGTCAAACAAAATTTCACGGGGCTACCGGAAGGTACTTGCGAACCTGCTATAGAATGAGGGAGTTCCTAATTAGTATCCATCCGGAAAAGGGCCTTTTCCGGATGGAGCGAATAGCGATCAGCGGGTAGCGTCCAGCAAAACCCTTTATTCAAGCGGGTCTGCTTATTGCTGATTGCTGAATGCTGTAAAATTTATCCGGAAACTTTGAATTTCCGGATGAGAACTAATTGGCTTAGAAATCAAGCACCCTCTTTTTGGAACTTATCTTTAAAGGTCTTATAGGGGCCTTAACTAAAAACAACCCTGGTCGCTTTCACACCCGTTGCCAGGGTTCTATATAAACGTATTGACAGGGTGAAAGAAAATGGTATAGTATCCGGAAAATTGGGCCACAATATTATTTTTAAAATAATTTCAGAGAGTTGAACGCGATCAACTTTGTTTTTTGCTCATATTTTCATAATCCCTGACCAAGAGGCCTTCTTTGTGTCCTCATAAACTTTGGCAGCGGGTTTTTTGTGAGTAATCCTATGGAAAAGATGGAAGGAAAAATTATTGACCTGGTGGATGTCATCAGTGAGCCTGATCTTTCAAAGTCCTGGAAAAAAGCCGGCCAGGATCAGGAAATTTCCCCAAGACCCACCTTTGCCGAAGTTCAAACCCGGGAGTTGGAATCCTTGGTTCGCAGTGAAGTGGAAAGGTTGATCCGAAGGATAGCGGAGGAAAATATCCAGAAGATGATACGGGAAATCCTGGTCCAGGAAATTGAAAAGGCCGTTGCCCGTGAAATGGAAAAATTAAAAAGAACATAACTAAAAGAATCGATCGATAATAGAAAAGGAGGGGGTTAAGGCATTTAATCCCCTTTTCTTTTATGAGGAAAATTCCGGGGCTCATTGAAGGGCTCCCTAATAGAAAAAACCATAATAATATTTTTTAGTTAGACGTTGTTGGCGGTCGGCTTTTCAAGTTTTTTTTGAAATTTGGCGAAGAAAACTCCTGGCCGTCGGCCGCCAATCGTTTTTTGAAGCAAAGGGAGTGAAACCATGAAGAACCCCCAATTGGAAAAAGGCTATGAACCGGTGCAGGTTGAAGAAGATCTTTACCGATTCTGGATCGAGCAAAAACTTTTTCAGGCCGAGGTGGAGGCTGAAGGTCCGACTTTCTCCATGGTCATTCCCCCGCCGAATGTCACCGGTACCCTGCATATGGGGCATGCTTTGAACACCACCCTCCAGGACATACTCTGGCGTTATCATAAAATGAAGGGACATAACGTCCTCTGGCTTCCCGGCACAGACCATGCCGGTATTGCCACCCAGAATGTGGTGGAAAGGATGCTGGCCCAGGAAGGGGTGGACCGTCATCAATTAGGACGGGAAAAATTTATCGAAAAGGTCTGGGAATGGCGGGAAAAATTCGGGGGAATCATTATCAATCAACTGAAACGGATGGGGGCGGCCTGTGATTGGAGCCGGGAACGCTTTACCTTTGATGAAGGGCTGTCTAAAGCGGTTAGAGAGGTTTTTGTCCGCCTCTATCAGGAGGGGCTGATCTATCGCGGGGATTACATTATCAATTGGTGTCCGCGGTGTCTGACCGCCCTTTCCGATCTGGAGGTGGAACACGAAGCCCAAGAGGGAAATCTGTTTCATATCCGTTATCCCTTGGTTAGCGGTCAAGGGGCGGTAATCGTGGCCACCACCCGGCCGGAGACGATGTTAGGGGATACGGCTGTAGCTGTCCACCCGGAGGATAAACGTTACCAGGGGCTGGCTGGGCAGGAGGTGCATCTGCCCCTGACCCAGAGGAGAATCCCGATTATCGCCGATACCTATGTGGATACGAGTTTCGGCACCGGGGCTTTGAAGGTAACCCCGGCCCATGACGTCAACGACTTCGAGATCGGGAAACGCCACGACCTGGCGGTCCTGAAGGTCATTGGCCCGGAGGCGCTGATGAACGAGGAAGCCGGGGTCTATCAGGGCCTGGACCGCAAGGCCTGCCGACAAAAAGTTCTGGAAGACCTCAATGCCCTGGGGCTTTTGGAAAAAGTGGAAAAGTACACCCACAATATCGGCCACTGTTATCGTTGCAAGACCATGATTGAGCCTTATCTGTCCAAACAGTGGTTCGTCCGGGTCGCCCCTCTGGCTGAAAAGGCCCTGAAAGCCGTTGAAAACGGGCAGACCCGGATTTATCCCAAGACCTGGGAAAGGACTTATTTCGATTGGATGAACAATATCCGGGATTGGTGCATTTCCCGGCAGATATGGTGGGGGCATCAAATCCCGGCTTGGTACTGTGATCAATGCGGTGAAGTGATCGTTGACCGTACCGCTCCGTCTTCCTGTCCGGCCTGCAAAGGGAAGGACCTCCGTCAGGAAACCGATGTCCTGGATACCTGGTTCAGTTCGGCCCTCTGGCCTTTTTCCACCCTGGGCTGGCCGGAGGAGACCAGGGAATTAAAGGTCTATTATCCCACTTCCGTCCTGGTCACCGGTTTTGATATCCTTTTCTTCTGGGTGGCCCGGATGATGATGATGGGCCTGCATTTTATGGGACAGGTTCCCTTTCATCACGTATATATCCATGCCCTGGTGCGGGACGCTGAAGGGCAGAAGATGAGCAAGTCTAAAGGAAATGTCATCGATCCCCTGTTGATCATTGATCGCTACGGCACCGATGCCTTCCGTTTTACGCTGTCGGCTTTGGCCGCCCAGGGCCGGGACATCAAACTTTCCGAAGAACGGATCGAAGGCTACCGGCACTTCGTCAATAAGCTCTGGAATGCCGCCCGCTTCAGTCTTTCCCATTTCGAGGATTTGACCGAGGATTCGAGTTTGACCCCGACCGTTGAAGATACCATAAATACCTGGATCATCAGCCGTATGCAGCGGGTCATTGAAAATGTGGAAAACGGCATCAGGGAATACCGCTTCAATGAGTCGGCCCATGAACTCTATCAGTTTGTCTGGCATGAATTCTGTGACTGGTACCTGGAGTTTATTAAACCTGTTTTGTATCAAAAGGAAGACGGCCGGGAAAAACAGGTTACCAGGATGACGCTTTTCCGCGTCCTTTCGGCGGTCTTGAAATTGGCCCATCCCTTTATGCCTTTTATCAGTGAAAAAATTTATCAATCGCTGCCGGGGGAAAGGGTCAGCATTTTGAAAGCATCCTTTCCGGATCGCACCCGGTTTCCTGCCAATGAAAAGGCGGAGAAGGAGATTGAATTCATTAAAGGGCTCATTTCTGAGATCAGGAATATCCGGGGGGAAATGAATATACCCCCGGCGAAAAATGTGGAAATCTGTCTCAGGGTGTCCGAAGCGGCTCAAAGAGCCCTGGTTGAAACCCATGCCCCACATCTCCTGATCCTGGCCAAAGGCTCCGGGATCACTTTTCTGGGTCCGGAAAAGAACCCCGCTTCGGCTGTCTCCGGGGTCTGGGAAGAAATGGAAATATTCATTCCTCTAAAGGGAGTTATCCAATTCGACGAAGAGGAGAAACGGCTGGAAAAGGAACTGGTGAAATTGCGTAAAGAGAGGGCGCAAATCGATAATAAACTGTCCAATGAAGATTTTCGGCAGAAAGCCCCGGCGGATGTGGTGGAAAAAGAAAAGGAAAAACTCCGCTCCCTGGCTCAAAAGACGGAAAAATTGGAAGGGCACCTGGGAAGGATCAAAGAGCTGATGGCGAAAAGCTGATCTGTTTTCTGTCCGCAAACGGTCTTTTCTGATGGGAAGAAATCCAGGACCTCAGTCAACAACCTGGATGGTGACGGAACCGTTTTTACCATTGGCAGAGGCGGATATGGTATCCGGACCAGAGCCGATGGGTAGATTTAACTTTTTAAATTCTCCGGGCGAAACCTCCACCTCCCAGGTTTTTAAGGGGACATAGGTAATCTGCATTTGGCCCAAATCATTGGTAATCGATTCGCAGACCGAGACGGGAATCCCTTCACTGGATCCACTGCTGTCCATAAATCCTCCCCGCTGCGCTATTACACAGATAGTGGTTCCTTTTGTTGCCGGGCTGCCTGTTTCGTCTTTTACCAATACGATAATTCCTGAAGTCTCCGCCCTGGAGCTGGAAATCGAGGTGGGGAAAGCAGTAACGGTCACCGTCCATCCGGTTCCCGTTCCGGAGCCGGAGGAAGTATCCGATCCCGTGGGATTGGTGCAGGAAAGGGTCGAGGAGAACCCTATCATCAGAATAAATAGGACAGCGTTTTTTATAAACAAAGTATTTCCTGTTGGGTTATTCTGTTTAAACCGCATCCCACCCTCCATAAAAAATGATCTAAGACCCTTTCTTTTTACATCGAAAGAATCGGTTCCTGTCGATAGGCCTTGACCCCTTCTTCATAAAGGTCGCCACCAAAAGTGTCGTTAATGACCACCAGCGGAAAATCCTCGACCACCATCCGGCGGACGGCCTCCGGACCCAGCTCTTCATAGGCGATGATTTCGACGGCTTTGATCGCTCTGGCAATCAAGGCCCCGGCCCCGCCAGTGGCCCCCAGGTAAAGGGCCTTGTATTTGATCATGGCCTCTTTGACGGTTGACGCCCTTTTCCCTTTGCCGATCATCCCTTTTAATCCCAATTCCATCAACCTGGGAGCGTAAGGGTCCATACGATAACTGGTGGTCGGACCGGCGGCGCCGATGACCCGTCCGGGTTTGGCCGGAGAAGGGCCTACATAATAAATGACCTGGCCTTGAACATCAAAAGGGAGGGGTCGGCCTTGATCGAGCAGATCAATCAGCCTTTTATGCGCCGCATCCCTGGCTGAATAGATAACGCCGGATAGAAAGACCTTGTCACCGATACGCAGTGAAGTCACCATTTCGTCGCTGAGAGGGGTGGTCAGATTAACTGTTTCAGACATAGATATTCCTTAAGGTAAAAGGGAAAGTCATTTCGACAAACGACGAACGACAAACGCTGAACGCTTACCGGATACTTCAAAGTATCACTTCCTTATGCCGGCTGGCGTGGCACTGGACATTGACCGCCAGCGGAAGACTGGCGATATGACAGGGCAGCAGCCGGACATGGACCGATAGGGAAGTGGTTCGCCCTCCCAACCCCTGGGGACCGATCCCCAGCCGGTTGATGGATTCCAAGAGTTCCCTTTCAATCCTATCCAGTTCTGGATCGGGATTTTCGCTCCCCAGTGGACGGAGGAGGGCTTTTTTAGCCTGCAAAGCGGCCTGTTCAAAGGTGCCGCCGATGCCCACACCGATAATCGTGGGGGGGCAGGGATTGGGTCCGGCCTCCTGCACGGTTTGAATCACTTTTTCTTTGATGCCGGCCAAACCGGCTGAGGGGGGGAGCATGAATAAACGGCTCATATTTTCACTGCCGCCGCCTTTGGGGACCACCCAGAGCTTCACCCGGTCGCCGGGAACGATATCGATATAGATCACTGCCGGGGTATTGTCTCCGGTGTTGGCCCGGGTAAAAGGGTGACAGGAGGATTTGCGCAAATACCCTTCACCATACCCTTGCCGGACCCCTTCATTCAGGGCTTCTTTCAGGTCCCCTCCGGTAAGGTGTACCTCCTGTCCGATTTCCAGGAAAATAACCGCCAATCCTGTATCCTGGCAGATGGGGACCTTTTCCTCCCGGGCGATACGGGCGTTTTCCAGCAGTTGTTCCAGGATTTCCCGTCCCACGGGTGAGGACTCATTTTTCAAGGCTTGTTGAAAACCGTCCAGGACATCCTGCCCTAGATTTTCGTTGGCCTCAATGCACAGGGATTTTACAGTCTCGGTTATTTTGCTGACGTTAAGCTCTCTGATCATTACTTTTCCAATGTTAATTCCGGCTGATCCGGATTGAGGGGTTAGCAGGTAAAGCCCTTTTGAATACTCTATAAATGGATATTAAATAGGGAAATCGGGAGAGTCAAGGAGAAAAAGACCTTGGACGAGGGGGGAAGATCATTTTTTAGGAGAAATGGTTTTCTCCAGGAAGTTCAGTTTGTTTAAGGATGGGTAATGGGTCAGGTCAAAGCTGATGGGGGTCAGGGTCACATATCCAGCGGCCAGCAGGGCATGATCGGTGTCCGGGGCTTCCTCCGGCGGGGGCAAGATACCGGCCTGCCAGTAATAAATATTGTCCCTGGGGTCGGTGCGCCTTTCAAATCGTTCCTGGTAACGAAAGGTCCCCTGCCGGACGAGACGGATCCCTTTGATCTTTGACCGGGGAAGATCAGGGACATTGATGTTTAAGGAGACCCCTGGCGGGAGGGGATTTTGGGAAAGCCGGTCCACCAGCTCGGCGGCGATACGGGCCGCGGTTTCAAATTTTTCGGTCCGGTAGGAATTGATGGAGACCGCCAGGGCCGTGAGCCCCATCATGGCCCCTTCGGTGGCGGCGGAAACCGTGCCGGAATAAATGACATTGAGTCCTACATTCGGGCCCGTGTTGATCCCGGAGATCAACAGACGGGGTGTGGGGGTAATTAATTCGTGCAGGGCTATCTTGACGCAATCGGCCGGGGTGCCGTTGACTCCAAAACCGAATACTTTTCCATTTTTAAAAACCTTTCTGACCCTCAGGGGCTGGGTAAGGGTCAAGGCATGACCCACGGCGCTTTGTTCCGATTCCGGGGCTACCACCTGGACGGGGTATTTTTTAGCGATTTCCCGGGCCAGGATTTCCAGTCCCCTGGCAAAGATACCGTCATCATTGGTCAGGAGAATAGAAGGGGAGAATGGCGTCTTACGTGGGTTCAAAGGGTGATGTCCAGCTTGTTATCAAAAGGCGTTTAGCGTTCGACGTACAGCGTTTAGCGTAAGAAGAAAAACCTTATAAAAGAATTTTCTCCGGGATTATAGGGTTTCCCGATATGTTTTGCCTTGAACCTTACTCCTTAAACCGTAGACCCTGCTTAACGGATCAGGTTTCCCAACCTGGACCAGCGTACCCCGAATTCGGCCCGATCCCAGGACCAATAGATAATAAAGGCCTTTCCTAAGATCTGGCTCCGGTCCACAAAAAGCCAGAAACGGCTGTCATAGCTTTCGTCGCGGTTGTCTCCCATGACGAAAAATTTTCCGGGGGGGATGATACGGGGTCCGAAATTATCCCGGGGCTGTTCTTCTGCCGGAATGATCCGCTGATCGGTATAAGTGCCATGAGGATCATCCAAAGGGCGATTATTGATATAGACCTTTTTATCCTTTATTTCTACGGTGTCCCCGGGAAGGCCGATGACTCTTTTTATGAAATCCTTGCTGGGATCCACCGGGAAGATAAAAACCACCACATCGTTCCTCTTGGGGGAACTGATCGGGAGCAGGGTCTTGTTGATGGCGGTGAAAGGGACCCTGAATTTGATGCCGTAAATGAATTTATTGACCAGTATGTGGTCTCCGACCTGTAAGGTGGGTTTCATGGAGCCGGAGGGGATCTTAAAGGCCTGGATGACAAAGGCACGGATCAATAAGGCCAGAAGGACGGCGATGATAATGGATTCGGTATATTCCCGAAAAACCGATTTGTTCCTTTCCGATTTATCGGTTTTTTTTGTTTCCTTTTTCAATAGTTCCTCCTTTAAACGGGGGAATCCCGCTGTTGCTGCTTCTTTAATAGCGGTAATATCCTCAGGAATCAAGAAAAAAGTCTTTCCTTTTTAACGATTTCCAAATAATATCTTGCCTTATGATCCGTCCCGAATACCCTGAAATTCACCCCGCTCAGCAAGTCCAGCCGCCTTTTCGTTTCTGTCCCTTATGTGGGAGAAAACTGGCCTGGAAACAGCTTAAAACCAATGAACCGGAGCGCCTGGTTTGCGGTGGGTGCGCCTTTGTCTTTTATCTCGATCCCAAGGTGGCGGCCGGAACGGTCACCCTTTTCCAAAATAGGATCGTCCTGGCTAAAAGAGGCATTGCCCCCGGTTACGGACAATGGGTCATTCCGGGGGGATTTGTGGACCGGGGAGAAACCCTGGAAGAGGCGGCGGTTCGGGAAACCCTGGAGGAAACCGGGCTGGAGGTCCGGGTGACTTCCTTGTTGAATGTCTATTCCTATACAGGCAAAACCGTAGTCGTTGCCGCTTTTACCGCTGAGGTACTATCCGGGGTGCCCACGGCCTGTGATGAAACCCTGGAAATCGGCTTGTTTTCTTTGGAAGAAATCCCCTGGTCCGAACTGGCCTTTCCCAGCACGAAAGATGCCTTGACCGACTTCGGACTGCGGGTTTCAATGGGCGGAATACCAAAAAATTTATCCGTTCCTCATCGGGAACTGGGGTAGATGAAGGACGAAGGAGGTGGTCTGATGGAAGGGATCAAACCGGAGAGATTAACCGAGCTTTCCGACGAACGAAAAACGCTTTTACTTTCCAGATCCATGACGGATATTTCCGAAGTCTATGATTATGTGCGGGGTATTGTCCAAAAAGTCCGCGACCAGGGAGACCCTTATATTCTGGACAATCACAGAGAACTTAAAAAAAACCTTTCCCTGACTGACCTCAGGGTCGGCAAGCGGGAAATCCAAGAGGCCTATGGAAAGGTTGACAAAAGCGTGCAGTCGGCCTTGAAGACCGCGGCCAGGAATATCCAATGCTTTCATCAGGCCCAAAGGGAAAGGGAGATGTGGAGTGTCGAAGTCCGCCAAGGGGTCCTGGCCGGTCGCCTGATACGTCCTATATCGGCTGCCGGGGTCTATATCCCCGGAGGACAGGCGAATTACCCTTCCAGCGCCTTGATGAATATCATACCGGCCAAAGTGGCCGGGGTGAAGCAGGTGGTGGCCTGCACCCCTCCCAGAAAAGGCATGAAGATCAACCCGGTTACCCTGGTGGCCATGGATATGGCCGGTGCCGACCGGATTTTTAAGGTCGGAGGGCCTTGGGCCGTGGCCGGGATGGCCTACGGCACAGGATCGATTCCCAAGGTGGATAAAATCGTCGGACCTGGAAACAAGTATGTAACGGCGGCCAAAATGGCCGTTTTCGGTGTGGTGGATATTGATTCGCCGGCCGGTCCCAGCGAAGCTTTGATCATCGCTGATGAAACGGCCCGGGCCGATTGGCTGGTCTGGGATTTCCTTTCCCAAATCGAGCATGACGCCGATGCCGGGGCGGTTTTGGTCACTCCGTCCCTGGAACTGGCCCGAGAGGTTTGCCGCAGGATCAATCAGGAACTGCCCGGGGTGAAGCGCAAGGAAATGGTCAGCGGAGCCCTGAGCCGGCACAGTGCGGTTCTGATTTCCAGAGATATCCAGGCGGCGGTGGATTTTTCAAATGCCTACGCCCCTGAGCATTTACAGATCGTCACCCGGGACCCCTGGACGATTCTTCCACAAATTCAACACGCCGCTTCGATCTTCCTGGGTCCCTATGCCCCCGTTCCGGCCGGGGATTATGCTTCCGGGACCAACCATGTATTGCCCACCGGGGGTTGTGCCCGGATGTTTTCCGGTCTATCGGTGGATGATTTTATCAAGAAACCGACTTTCCAGTATTTGAGCAAAAATGGATTGCAAGGCTTGAAAAAGACCATCACCGTTTTGGCCGAAGAGGAGGGCCTGCCCCTCCATGCCAGAACCGTCACCGAGCGGTTTAAATAAGAATTGCGAGGAATAAAAGCTCTCGAATGTAGGGGGTCAAATCTTAATTAATGACAATTACCCTCTCACTTTTTCCAACAAAGACCAATATTTTTTCTTCAGATTAGGATCCCCCTTCATCCTCGTCATCAACCGTTTCCGTTCCTGGCTGACCGCATTGTAACTTATTTTATAAATCTTTCCAATTTCTACTCCAGTCAGCCCCCCAACGCGGTAGAGCAGTTCCATAGCCAATCCCCTTATATCTCCCCTCTCGGCTAATAAGGCCGCCTCTGATATTCCCAATTCCTTGATTAATGCTGTTAAGACCTTTTGGCGGGCTTTATACCCTTTTAGCTGTCTCCCTCCCTTGAGTTCTCTATCCATCTCCTGGCCTAAAATGTCGGTCTTGATCCGCTCAATGAAATTTTCCGTTCCCAAAATACTTTGCCCTACTATTTCTCCGGGGCTCATTAATTCCTCTCGGATATCTTCTGTTATCCTCTTTTGATAGGCCCGTCGTCCCTTGGGATTATCCCCCCCAAATTCTTCCAAAATCGTTCCATATTCCACTTCAGCTATCTTATACCTCCCTTCCAGATACCCCATCAGGGTACTCCAGGGATAGACCAATAAATAGTCCATTTTCTCTTTGGGAGTACTGGAAGCCATCTCTTTCATTCGGATGGGATTCAAGTGTATATATCGGGATAATTGTGACAGGTAACTCTCCTTCTCCACCAGAATGCTCTTATACCGTCCCTGGTATAAATGACCCACCCTATCGTATTTTCTATTAAAATAGCCGGTATAGCTGATATTGAACCGTCTCATGAACCGGTCCAAATTCCCCAATGGGGTTTCCACCAGGAGATGAAAATGATTCTCCATCAGGACCCAGGCGTATAAAATGACCTGGTAGATTTCCCGGCTGTCCTCCAATATTTCCACAAAGGTTTTCCGGTCCTGATCCTCCCGGAATATCACTTTCCGGTCATTCCCCCGGCAGATCACATGATAGACCGCCCCGGGATACTGTATGCGTAAAGGTCGGCTCATGGCTCTTTCCTTACCTGTTTCCTTCCTCCTTGTCAATATTTAAGATTTGACCCCAAGATTTGCCAAGATTTGTTATTGAAATTATTTTCAAAATTTGGCTTTATTTCATTTGGGTTTATCCCCGAGAATCTTAAGCCGCAAGTTCTAAGCCCTATACTCCATGCGCTGTGCCCTATGCCCTTATCCCTTTTTTGCCGCCTCAAAGCCCAGATCGAAGGCCTTAAGATTGATATCCCATAATTTGGGGTTGAGGTTCCTTTTTAAGGCCTCTTTATATTGTTCGGCGGAAATGGGCAGAACCTCGCTTTGAGCCAAGGCCCCCAGCATGACAATATTAACGGCCAGGGACGAACCGGCTACTTCGGCCAAAGCATCGGCGTTGAGGGCGATGAGCCGTTTAACCTTTTTTTGAATCAGTTGCAGGGCTTCCTTGATGTCGGGATAAACCCCTTTGCCTACGGCTACAGTGAAGGGCATCAAGGGTGTGACATTGGTAATGACCGTGGTCTGGTCCGAACATTTTTCCAGTGCCCTTAAGGTCTCTGAAGGTTCGAACCCGATGAGGATGTCGGCTTCTCCATTGGAGACAATGGAGCTCATAGCTCCTCCCAGGACAACGGCTGATTCCACTACACCGCCCCGCTGGGCCATGCCGTGAACCTCGCTGACATTAACCGGGATCCCGGCGGCCAGGGCCGCTTCACCCAAGACCCGGGAAGTTAATAAGTTCCCTTGGCCTCCTACTCCGACAAATACAATGCGAAAGGTTTCCATGGCCGACTCCTTATGTTCGAAAATAGGGCTTTGCCGTTAGAACACGGATAGACCTATTTTCATGGTTCGTGTTTTCAAGCCACTTACGTGGCATGATGGATTGATTTGAAACTATGGTTCATCAACCAACGAATTCTTTTTTCATCTTTCCTGGCGCCACGCCCCTGGCGGGGCATGGAGGATTGATTTGAAATTAGGGTTAATCACCCAATGAGTTCTTTTTTAATTTTTCTACTATCACGCCACTATCGTGGCATGATGGATTATTTCTTGGGCAGGATGGCGTTTTCCGGACAAACCTGGGCGCAGACCGCGCATCCAATGCATAGGTTTTCATTTATTTTGACCTGGTTGCCCTCAATATAAAAGGCCGGGCAGGCAAAGAGGTTGACACAGTCCCGATGGTTTTTGCAGCGCTGTTCATTGACCATAAAAGGACGGGTTTTGGGTGGGGGGGCAACCCGTTTGGCGTAGAGCGGGCAGATTTCCTTGGAGATGATGACCGATACCCCATCAAAGGCCAGGGATTTTTTGACGGCCTCCATGGTGTCCTTGACTTTCCTGGGGGAAACCACCGTGACCTGCCTGACCCCCACCCCGCGGACCACTTCTTCGATGGAGATCCGGGTGTTGGGCTGCCCCAGCAGGGCCATGTCCACACCCGGGTGAGGTTGATGTCCGGTCATGGCGGTCGTTTCATTGTCCAGGATGACCAGGGTCAGTTTGTGGTTATTATGGACGGCATTTGCCAGACCGGTGATCCCGGAGTGGAAAAAGGTCGAGTCGCCAATGAACGCGATGATGGGTCTTCCTGTGGCCCTGGAAAACCCGGAAGCTGTGCTGACGCTTGAGCCCATGCAAATCAAATAATCCGCCATGCTTAAAGGCGGGAGTACCCCCAAGGTATAACAACCGATATCGGTCGGATAGATGGCCTCATCTCCGGCCACTTTTCGAACCGCATAAAAGGTGGACCGGTGCGGACAACCCGGGCAGAGATTGGGCGGCCTACCGGGGAGAGGCGGTACATCCCCGAGGGCTACCGGTGTGCGGCCCTGATAAGGTATTTGGAAATATTCAGCAATAGAGGTTCGCACCCGAGCCGGATCGTATTCAAAGAGGCGGTTGAGCTTACCCACCCCTTTTCCTTGAATAGGGATGGTCCGGCCCATGGACTGGGCTACGGAGCGCAAATCCTCCTCCATGACCGGTTCCAATTCTTCGACCACCAAAACCCGATCGACCTGGTGAAGGAATTGTTTAACGATCTCTCTGGGGAAAGGATAGGAAAAACCGATTTTTAAAACCGTGAAATTCTCCTGGGCCTGTAAATCAGCCAAGGCATCCTGGACATACCCGAAGCTGACCCCATTGGCTACGATGCCCCATTTCCCTTTTCCGATGATGGCGTTGAAGGGAGATTGGTTGGAAAAGGCCAGGGCCTGATCATATTTTTTTAAGAGTTTGATGTGTAAATTTCTGGACACGGCCGGTATGGTCACATAGCTGAAGGGATCTTTGGTAAAAGATCCTTGAGTTTTTCGAGCCTTGATTTTTCCCAGAGTGACCACGCCCCGTGAATGATTAATGCGTGTGGTCGTTCGAAGCAGGACCGGAAGATTCAGTTTCTCTGACAGCTCAAAGGCTTCCACAGTCATGTCTTTGGCTTCCTGCGGGGTCGAGGGTTCCAGCATGGGCAATCCGGAAAGCTTGGCATAGAAACGGTTGTCCTGTTCGTTTTGACTGGAAAATAAGGAAGGGTCATCCGCGGTCAGGATGACCATACCGGCATTGACCCCCGTATAGGCCAGGGTCATCAGAGGATCAGCGGCCACATTCATCCCGACATGCTTCATGGTGACCATGGTTCGGAGTCCGGACACCGCAGCCCCGGCTCCTACCTCCAGAGCGACTTTTTCATTAATGGAGTATTCGAAATAGAGATCGGTTTCCTGTTTGATCTGATAAAAATTTAAGGCAATTTCAGAAGAGGGAGTGCCCGGATAGGCCGTGGCAAAGGCCAAACCGGCTTCGATGGCCCCGCGGGCGATGGCTTCGTTACCCAGAAGCAGCATTTTTTCTCCGGGGTTTTCTTTTAACAGTTCGTGCATGGCAGGGCTCCTTCAGATCAGGCTTATTTTTCGGACACCATTACCTTAAATCGGATAAGGCATCTTTTAAGCAATCGTTGGTTTTGAGTTGGGCCATATCAGAGGTATCGAAAAATCCATTACCGGATAAAGGAAATTTGAAGTATTTAAATGAAAAGGTCCCGGTATCAGGCATCGGTTTACTTACAATCCGGCCAGTTTATCTTTAACCATGGTAAGATAGGGAGATTTGGGAAAGGTTTTTATAAAATTCTGATAAGTGGCCTTGGCCTCGTTTTTTTTGCCCATCTTCAGATAGACACGGCCAAGATTGAGCAGGGAATCCTCCTGGATTACGCTCTCCTTCTCTTGGGAGATCCTGGAGAAGACGGAAACCGCTTGCTGCAGGTCTCCTTTCTGTTCATAGGCATAGGCCAGATTTCCCAGGATCAATGTCTTTATATCCCCGCTAAATTTCCCTTTTTCCAGGGCCGACTGATAAGCGCTGATAGCCCGGGGGAAATCTTTCTTCTGGTAGTACAGGTCAGCGAGGTTGACCCGAGCGGTTTGGGCGGCTTTGGTCCGAGGGTAGTTACCGATAACCTCCTCCAGCTTTTTTAATTTCTGGTCCGGGTTTCCGTTCTCCAGGGCGGAAAAATATTTCTCATGGCCAAGGCGATCCTGGCGTTTTTGATAGGTGGTTAGGCCGAAAAAGAAAACAACGACCAGGATCACCCCCGAAACCACAGCTATCGTCATCCGGGTATGGTCTTTGATCCAGTTAAAAGCCCGGTTGGAGAAGGTGATAAATTCATCCGGCTTCTTTAGTAATTCTTTTTTGCTGATTTTCTTTTTGCCTGCCATGGTATCCTTTTCCCGGGAAGGCCAACGGCTTCCCCAACCTATCGTTTTTCAGTCGCTTGGGCTTTATCCGGGTTCTCTGGTTTTCTTTCGCCTGCCCGCTTGTAAATCGAGACAGGGAGGGGGGCCTTCCCCGCCTCATCCCATTAAAAGCCCTCTTTAATTGGTTGTCCTGTTTCAAATGTTATTAAGTTTTTTTTACGGATATGGCAAGTAAATTTTGTTTGATTTCGGTAAAACTTTGCGGACCTTCGTTCATTAGCCGACCCAGCTCTAACTAAATTCTCCGGTCCTGAAATTCGGCGTCCTGCTGGAAACCCCACCTTTCCTTCAGGATCTTTCTTGGGGAGTGGACCGGTCCGTTCTTTATGCGCTGCGGGTCCGGTCATTATCTTTTTATTAAACTTATTTTATTATCAACGTTTTTAATAGATAAATCTATAATTAACTTTAATTTTTAATTGCTCCCTTCAGCCAGGTTATTGTCCATTAATGGGTTTTTAGTGGGTTCAAATTTTTTCTCCGCTTTTTCAATCATGAGGGGGTATATTGATTTAATATGTTGAAATAACATAGTTAGTTGAAAAATTCTTTTCTTCAAATATTTGATTAGTAACTTACGAATAGAATCCAAGGCCAATTGGATAGAATTTATTCTGAACCGGAATATATCCGGACCGATTGAAGTATTTTCGGAATTCCGTTTTGCTTCCGGCTGGTCCGGGTGGGGTTGACAAACTCAAATTTTTTTGATAAAACATCCCCACCAAAAAACTTAAGGACTGAAATAATGATCGACGCCGGGAAAAGGTATTCGCTGATGATGTGCATAGTGGTCCGGATTCTAAACCCTATTATTCAGTTCCTGGTTTCCCGGGACTTCTCGAACGGGAACCCAATCAGCAAGTCAATTAGGGCAGGAGATACCAATGAAAAATTTTCATATAAGGAAAATGTCCGTAGGATTGATGCTTTTAGGATTATTAAGCGCAAGTGGTTATTACTTATTTTTGACGGACCGGGCCGAATCCGATCAAACCCGGGCCTTGATTTCCACAGATCTTCCGCTTAACTTCCCTGACAATAATATCACTTATACGCTGACTCCCCTGGAAAAAAAAGCATCGGTTTCCAGGTACGACCACCTGATAAAGGCCGCCTGCCGCAAACATTCCCTGGACCCGGCCCTGGTCAAGGCAGTGATCCATGCCGAATCCCTTTTTGACCCCCAGGCTGTTTCGCCCAAAGGGGCCATGGGGTTGATGCAGATAGATTCGATCACCGCCCGGCAACTGGGTATCAAAGATCCTTTCGATCCTCAGAAAAATATCGACGGCGGGGTCCGTTATCTCAAGGAATTATTGGATGCTTATGAGGGAGACCAAAAACTGGCCCTGGCCGCCTACAATGCCGGGCCGGGTCAGGTCCAAAAACATAACGGGATTCCTCCCTTTAAGGACACCAAAAAATATATTGCCCAGGTTTTCAGATTCCAGTCTCATTATCAAAGTCAAAAGGGCAAAACTAGCTGAATAACCTTCCCTTTCTTATATAGGACAAACTCGAATCGTCTTCCGGTCCGAAACAGCGGCTGTCTTTCCCTTTTTCCATGTTCGTTCCTTATTCCCCTTTTCCGCATAACTTTTACTTCCCCTGTCTTAAAAGTTATGTTAAAAAAACGGAAGAATAAGAAACGTTTCCCTGCCGAAGGGTTCGGATAAATGGCTTTTTTCACAAAGAATACCCTCAAGGATTTTTTGCTGATCCTTTTTGGTTCGATCCTCTATATTCTTTCCTTTCCCAAAATTTCCTGGTCCTTCCTGATCTGGGTGGCTTTCATCCCTTTTTTTAAGGCCCTGGAAAACAAACCGCCCGGGCAAAGGTTCCGGTTGGGGTACCTGGCCGGGGTCCTTTCCTCCCTGGGTATTTTTTATTGGGTGACCCATGCCATGCACTATTATGGAGGATTGGACCTTATAACCAGTATTTCCCTTCTCTTCCTGCTTGTCTTTTACCTGGCCCTTTATTTCGGGGTCTTTGCCTGGCTCTGGGGTTTTTTTTCGCCCCGAGATCCTTTTCTCTACCTTTGGTGCCCGGCCCTCTGGGTGGGATTGGAATACCTGAGGGGACAGTTTCTGACCGGTTTCCCCTGGGAATTAACCGGCCACTCTCAATATAATTTTTTAGCGATTATTCAGCTTTCTGAATTTACAGGGGTTTTCGGCCTTTCCTTTTTAATTCTTTTGGTCAACCAAACCCTTTACCGCCTCTTAACCCGGGACCCCTCTTTAGCCGGCTGGAAACAAAAGTGGACGGCAACCGCCGTTTCTCTGGGGTTGTTACTGCTGGCCCTTGGATTCGGTTGGTGGTCTTTAAACCATCAGAAGCAAAAAGACCGGCAGGCGCCTTCCCTGCAGGTAGCGGTCGTCCAGGGGAACATCGACCAGGCCGCGAAGTGGAACCCGGCCTTTCAAGAGTGGACCGTAGCCAACTACCTCCAACTGACCCGAAAGACCCTATCCCAGAGACCGGAACTGGTGATCTGGCCGGAAACGGCCCTCCCTTTTTATTTTTTAAATGAACCCCGTCAGACACCAAAAATTTTTCAATTGGCCCGGGAAATGGATGCCTCGCTTCTTTTCGGCAGTCCGGCCGTGGTTCATCACCCGGGGGAAAAACCCCGCTTTTATAACCGGGCTTATCTGCTCCACCCCGAAGGGCGTTTCACCTTTTATGATAAGGTCCATCTGGTCCCTTTCGGGGAATATGTGCCCTTAAAGAAATATCTGCCTTTTGTGGGGAAGATGGTCGAAGCTGTGGGAGACTTCAGCGCCGGACCGGACCCTTTGGGACTGGACCATCCCAAAGGGAAGGTGGGGGTATTAATTTGCTTTGAAACGATTTTCCCGGAATTGTCCAGGGCACTGAATAAGAACGGTCTGGATTTGCTGGTGAATATGACCAACGATGCCTGGTACGGGTGGACCTCGGCCCCTTATCAGCACCTGTCCCTGCTGGTCTTTCGGTCCGTTGAAAACCGGGTCTGGACAGCCAGGGCAGCCAACACCGGATTCAGCGTTTTCATCGATGCTTCGGGCAGGATAACCGAGAAACTGCCATTATTCCATAGCGGGACCTTGTGCTCCCCTATCCCCCTGCGGGGGGAAAAAACCCTATATGCCCGATACGGAGATTGGTTGGTTTTCATTTGCGGGATCATTTTCCTGGTGGGAGTGATCAAAGCCTTTACGAAACGAAAAGAAGGGAAGGTAAAATCATGAAAGAAGAAATCGCTCGTCAGAAGGAAAAATTGATGAAGCTTGGGGACTATCTTTGACCTGGGGCCTAAAAAAGAACGTTTGGCCGAACTGGAAAAAATAGTCGCCCAAAGCAATCTTTGGGAAAACCCGGAACAGGCCAAGGTCATCTTTAAAGAAAGAGGGAAATTGCTCCAGAGCATCAGCGAATGGGAAGAGACCCATTCCCAACTGGAAGAAGCTGAGGTCCTGCTTGACCTGGGTCTGGAAGAGGGGGACCAAGAGACCCTCAAGGAAGTACAGGAAAAACTCCGGGGACTGGAAAAGCTTCTGGACCGAATGGAATTCAACCGACTCCTTTCCGGTGAGGAAGATGTCTGCTCGGCCATTATGGCCATTCATGCCGGGGCCGGAGGCACCGAGGCCCAGGATTGGGCCGAGATGCTGCTGCGTATGTATTTACGCTGGAGTGAACGCCGGGGTTTTAAGACCGAAATCATCGATCAACTGCCCGGAGATGAGGCCGGGATTAAAAGCGTAACCTTTACCATCGAAGGGAAATATGCCTATGGTTACCTGCGTTCCGAAAGCGGGATCCATCGTCTGGTCCGGATCTCCCCTTTCGATGCCGGGGGGCGGCGTCACACCTCCTTTGCTTCTGTTTTTGTTTATCCGGAAGTGGAAGACGACATCCAGATCGAAATCAACGAGGCGGACGTTCGCGTGGACACCTTCCGGGCCAGCGGGGCCGGTGGGCAGCATGTCAACAAGACCAGCTCGGCCATCCGTTTGACCCATCTGCCCACCGGTATCGTGGTCCAATGCCAGAACGAAAAATCCCAGCACCGCAATAAAGACATGGCCTTCAAGGTCTTGAAATCGAGACTCTACGAGCTGGAATTGGAAAAGAAGGAGGAGAAAAAGAAGGAGATTCACGAAGGGCAGGCCGATATTGCCTGGGGAAGCCAGATTCGGTCCTACATCCTGGCCCCTTACAGACTGGTCAAGGACCACCGCAGTCAATTGGACATCGGAAACGTGGACGATGTGCTGGACGGAGGCATCGATCCCTTTATTGAGGCCTTTTTATGGATGAAAAACAAATAATAAAACAGTTACCCTCATCCCTGTTCAAACCAAAGAGGAGAAGACCATGAATTTCCAATTCATAGAGAACGAAGTGAAGGATGGAGTGGCCGTGATCACCTTGAACCGCGAACCTCTGAATGTCCTCAACATCGCCATGATGAAAGAGATCAACCGGGCACTGGACACCCTGAAAGCGGAGAAAGTCAAGCTGCTGGTTTTCAAGGCCAGGGGCAAGGCCTTTTCCGCCGGCGTGGACGTGGGGGAACACCTTGGTGACCGGGTGGAGGAGATGATTGAGGTCTTCCACGGCATATTCAGGAGGATGGAGGCCCTGCCGGCCCTTTCCATCGCCTCTGTCCAGGGTGCGGCCCTGGGAGGCGGATGCGAGCTGGCCCTTTATTGTGATCTGGTCCTGGCTTCGGAAAAGGCCAGGTTCGGGCAGCCGGAAATCCAGGTCGGCGTGTTTCCACCCATCGCCGCTTTGATTTTTCCCAGGATCATGGACCGGAAAAAGGCCTTGGAATTGATCCTCTCGGGGGAAACGATCCAAGCTCAGGAAGCTTGGTCCCTGGGGCTGGTCAACCGGGTGGTGGCCCCGGAAAACCTCGAAGAGGAGCTGGAAAAATTCCTGGGTAAGTTTCTGCCGCTAAGCGGGCTGGTATTGGCCTTAACCAAAAAGGCTTTCAAGACGGGATTGATGGACAGCCAGGACCAGGGGTTGAAGGCGATCGAAAAAATTTATCTCCAGGAGTTGATGAAGACCCGGGATGCCGAGGAAGGGTTGAAGGCCTTTTTGGAAAAGAGAAAGCCGATCTGGAAGGAGCAATAAGCCATTGGACAGAGCCCATAAGATTCTGGACGGTGATCTTCGGGCTGTAGCCCGCTTGATCCGTGACATCGATGACGGCTTACCGGAAGCCCGTCAGATCCTGAAGGACCTTTATCCTCACACCGGCCGGGCCTATGTGATCGGTATCACCGGTTCACCGGGAGTGGGCAAGAGCACCCTGGTGGACGTTATGATTCAGCATTTGCGCCGCCAAGGAAAGACCGTGGGGGTCCTGGCCGTAGACCCCACCAGTCCTTTCAGCGGGGGGGCTATCCTCGGGGACCGGATCCGTATGCAACGGCACAGCACGGATGAGGGGGTCTTTATCCGCAGCCTGGCCACCCGCGGCCATTTCGGCGGCCTGACACCCTCCACCAGGGGGGCCATGGCCGTGCTCGACGCCATGGGCAAGGATTATATCCTGGTGGAGACCGTCGGTGTCGGTCAGGATGAAATCGAAATCGTCCGCGCTGCTCATACCACCCTGATCGTCCTCATCCCCGGTCTGGGCGATGACGTTCAGGCCATCAAGGCCGGTATTCTGGAAGCCGGGGATATTTTTGTCATCAACAAATGCGAGCGGGAGGGGGCACAGAAGACCCGCCAGGAACTGCAAATGATGATTGAGATGGACAAGGACCGTAAAATGAAGAGGGGATGGAAACCGACCATCTTTTCCACCGAAGCGGTTAAAAATGAGGGGATTGATGAGCTAATGGCGGGGATCGAGGAGCACCGCACTTTCATTTTTGACAAGGATGCGGTCCAGAAGGAGCGCTTTGAGGAAGAACGGGCCCGTATGGAACTTTTCGATTTGGTCAAACAGGATGTGGTGGAGGTGGTCATGGGGCATCTGACCCGCACCGGCCTTTGGAACAATTTTATCCGGGAACTGGTTCAGAAAAAAACCGACCCTTACAGCCTTAGCGAGCGCATCCTGAAGGATTATCTTCGAGAGGCAGCGAGCTCTAAATAGAAACAATCAGCCTTGGATCAACCGAATCCCTAAGGCATAGGCCTTTTGGCAATCTTCAGGAAAGACTTCCTGCCGCCGCCCGGCCTTCTTCTCCGGATCAAAGCGGTCGGCCACCACTTTGGAATAATCTTCAAACTGGAAAGTGTCATAACAATAAAGGGACTCGCAGGACCCGAATTCAGTCTTAAGGATCCTTTCCGTAAACCGAAGATTCCGGTCGAACCCCAGTTGTTTCATCCATTCCTCGTTGGCGTTCATGGTATAAATAAAGGCCGATTGGATCGATCGGGGAAAAAGGCATTGGGGCGGGTCGGTATAGGTCCAGTAGGGAAACATAAGCCGTTCCAGGAAGGAACGCATTTCCCCGCTAACGGTGCCGAAATAGATAGGGGCCCCCAGGATCAGGGCGTCGCAGGATTCGATCTTCTTCAGCAACGGGGTAAGATCGTCCTGGACCGCACAATGCCCATAACTTTTCCCACCCCTGGTTTTACAGGAAAAACAGCTCCAGCAGCCCTTGAAGTTCAAATCATAGAGGTGGAAAAGTTCCGTTTCCGCCCCCTGCGAAGCGGCCCCTTCCAGGGTCTTCTCCAGCAGTACGGCCGTGTTCCATTTTTTTCTGGGGCTGCCATTGACGGCGATTACATTCATATTTTTTATCCTTTTCAATAAATTAATTCGAATGAATCTTCATCGGGAAATTTGGAGTTCCCTATCAGAAGGCATTAACGACTGAGGTATTCCGGGTCGAGGGAGCGATACAGGGTTTCGGCACCTTCAATGATTTCCCGAATAACCTCTGCGGCCGGTACAATACGATGGATCAAGCCGGCCCCCTGACCCGAGGCCAGGCTGTTGAACTCAGAATCCTTTCCCCTTTTTTTCTTTCGCAGCTCCATGAGACAGGAACGGGCTTCTTCCAGGGATAATCCCTGTTGCATCTCCTGAAGAAGACGGTTAAGTGGAGGGCTGGTCAATACCCGGACCGGTTTTCCGGTGAAGAGTTCGGTCACCACATTATCTTCATCGCCGGCGGCCAGGATCCTCTCCTTCTCCCTGGGGGAGGCCGCTGATTCTTCCGTGGCCACAAAACGGGTTCCCATCTGGATCCCACAGGCCCCCAGAGAAAGGGCGGCCAGAAGACCACGGGCATCCATGATCCCTCCGGCGGCTATGACCGGGACTTTTACGGCGTCGACCACCTGAGGGATGAGGGGCATGGTCCCCACACGCCCCACATGCCCCCCGGCCTCACAACCGGATGCCACCAGGGCATCCACCCCTTCCCCTTCCAGGCGCAGGGCATGGCGAACCGTGGGCACTACCCCCAGGACCTTGATTCCCTGATCTTTGAGTGATTGGACGATCGGTTCCCTGGGGTCCCCTCTGCCGGTAGTGACGATGCTGATTTTTTCTTCAACCACCAAATCGGCGCGGGAACGGCTGTATTGAGGGCTTAGGGGCATGATGTTTACTGCAAAAGGCCGGTTGGTCAGCTCCCTGGTTTTCTGTATGGCTCTTCGCAACTGCTCCAGGGAAAGCCCCCAGGCAGCCAGAACCCCCAGCCCCCCGGCATTGGATACGGCGGCGGCCAGATCCGGACCCCCGATTCCCCCCAAGGCCCCCTGAATGATGGGATATTCAATATCCAGGAGTCGGCAAAGCCTGGTGTAAAAAAGGGGCTTCCCGGTTTCTTGGTTTTTTTTGAGCGAAAGTTTGTTTTTCCCCCGGCTACGCTCGGTCATAAAAAATCCCTCTTCAGATCGCTTTTTTAAAATCAGCGAGCCTTTTGTCTTTGATAATAAAGGCCAGGACAATGGCCAAGAGAAAAAGTAGCCCTAAAAGAAAATGGATATAGTTATAGGCCATCATGGCCGATTGCCTGCTGACTATCCCTTCCAGAGACTTCAGGGCCAACTGATCCGCTCCGGCCTGATCCATTCCCTTGGAAAAAAAATAAGAGGAAAGGTTATGAAGGATTCCGGAAGCGGTTTCTTTAAACACGTTGATATGCTGGATCAGCATCGAACGGTTGCGGGTTTGTCCCCAGGAAAGAAGGGTGGCGGTCATGGCTATGCCGAAACTTCCGGCCACCTGCTGGGTGACATTATAAAGACCGGTGGCCGTGGTCATCTGCGGCCGGTCGATGGTGGAAAGGGTCGCGGTACTTAAGGAGACGAAAATAGCCCCGAACCCGATACCCTGCATGAGCTGGATGAAAACAATATCCCAGAACCCGACCATGAGGGAAAGACGGGAAAACCGGAAAAAGGAAAAGGCCACCAAAAAGAGTCCTGTTCCGATCAGCCATTTCGGTCCGGTGCGGTTGTAGAGGCGGCCGCTGAGGGGCATGGCCACGGCCATGGCCATACTGCGGGGCAGAACGGCCAGGCCGGAATCAAAGGCCGGATAGCGCAGCAGTTGCTGCAGTAAAAGGGGCAGGACAAAAAGGCCGCCCATGAAGGCGACGCCGAGAAAGCCGACCAGGACGGTCCCGGTGGCGAAATTCAAGTCTTTCAGCATACGGATATTAACAGCCGGTTTTTCCGTGGTCCATTCCCGTCGGATAAACAGAAACAGGCCAACGGCGGCGATAATCGCCAGGTAAACGATCAGGTTGGAAGCAAACCAATCCTTTTGCTGACCCCTTTGCAGCATGATCTGGAGCGCCCCCAGACCGAGACAAAGGAAGAAGAGGCCCGAGAAATCTATCCTGCCCGTTTCCCGTAGCAGGTAAGGCGGATCTTTTATGAAACGGGTGACCAGTATCAGATTCAAAACGGCCATGGGCACGTTGACAAAAAAGACCCATTGCCAGGAATAATTATCCGTAATCCACCCGCCGAGGGTGGGGGCAAAGGCCGGTCCCAGAATGACACCGAACCCGTAAATCCCCATGGCCTTGGCCTGTTCCCGGGGCGGAAAGGTTTCACGAAGGATGGCCTGAGCCAAGGGCATCAGCGGGCCGCCGCCTATGCCCTGGAGAACGCGGAAAAAGATCAGGGATTCCAGATTCCAGGCCAGGCCGCAGCACATGGAGGAAAGGGCGAACAGCGAAGCGGAAAATAAAAGGAATCGTTTTCGGCCGAAACGGGAACTGAGCATGGCCACGATGGGCATGATGATGACGCTGGAGAGGATAAATCCGGTCGGGACCCAGGCGATCTCCTCCACTGAGGCCCCCAGGTATCCCCGCATCTGGGGCAGGGCGACATTGACGATGCTGCCGTTGATTCCGACCATGAGGCTGCCGGTCATCATCGACAGGGCGATCAGCCATTTATGAACGGGTTGTTCCTGCTTTTCTTCCAAGATTCCTCGGAGGGGAACCGAGAGGCGGTTCCGTTTGATTAATAAGATCCGGGGATGAAAGGCCCGGTTCCCTTTCGGTGATTCGGATAAAAAATTCGCCAGGATTCGTTTGCTGAATGAGTATAGAAAATGGAAAGGACCTGGTCAAGGAGAAAGCGTTTAAGGATCGGGGGGTTTTGTTTTTGGGGCCGGTCGACTCTGTCGACCTAAGAAAAGGCTTCCGATGGAAGCCGGAATCCACCCCAAACCAGGGATCTTCTTTGCCGGGCCAATTATTTGCCTAAATCCAGAGCAGGCCTTCACCAGTGCCTGAAACGAGCTATGGTGTATGCCCTGTCTCGAATTTAAATTTGCTGGACGGGCCGGGATTGGGCAGTAAGTTGCCCTTTGGATAATCCCCAAAAACAAAACCCCCCGGTCCTTTTTGTCTATATCATTCTGAGACTCTTTATATCGGAAAAAAATTTCATTTTATTGCCTGTTGTGGTAGGCAATAAGAAACCAATCCACAAGATAAGCGTTTTTTCAAACAGGGAGAAGATAACGTGTCCAGGAACGATCAGGAAGAAAGAATCATCCCTACGGTCTGCAACAGCCATTGCGGCGGTACCTGCGAGATGAAAGTCCACGTCAAGAATAACCGGATCCTGCGCATCGAAGCGGAGAACCGGGAGGGGCGGCCGCGTATGTGCGCCCGCGGCCATGCCTACCGCCAACGGGTGTACGCCCCGGACCGGGTCCTGCATCCTCTGAAAAGGTCGGGTGAGCGGGGAAGGGGCCGCTTTGAACGTATATCCTGGGATGAGGCCCTGGAAACCGTGGCCCGGGGGATGAAGCGGATCAAGGCCGCTTACGGTAACGGGGCCATTCTTCACTTCTGTTCCATGTGCGATCCCCATACCCTTCACCATGTGGGGGCCTTTCACAGTCTGCTTTGCCGCTTCGGCGGCTACACGGCGCCCTGGGGGTTCATTTCCAATGAAGGGGCGGCCTTCGCCGCCGGGATCACCTACGGGATGCGGCGCCGGTTTCTGGCCACCGAACACCGGCCGGAGGAATACCTCCATTCAAAGTTGATCATCATGTGGGGTTGGAACCCGCTGACCACCGAACAGGGCACCAATGTGCCTTTAACTCTGGCCCGGGCCAAGGAAAAGGGGGCTCGCTTTATCTGTGTCGACCCCCGCTTTACGGATTCGGCGGCTCTCCTGGCCGATCAATGGATCCCTATCCGGCCGGGTACCGATGCCGCGGTTCTGCTGGCCATGGCTTATGTGATATTAACTGAAAGGTTGGAAGATACATCCTTCATAGAAAAATATGTGGAAGGATTTGACCGGTTTCGGGACCGGATGCTGGGGAAGGATGGGGGCCGAGCCCTGACCCCGCAGTGGGCTGAAGAAATCAGCGCCGTTCCGGCCCAAACCATTGTCGAACTGGCCCGCTCCTATGCCCTGACCCATCCGGCCACCCTGGTTACCAGTATCGGCCCGGGGCGTACGGCCTATGGTGAGCAATACCATCGGGCCGCAGCCGCCCTGGAAATCATCACCGGGAAACTGCAATTTGAAAACTGGGTCTCGCCATCCTCCAAAGGACCACAATTTCATCCCCCCTTTCCCGTGTCGTCCAATGCGGTGGAAGAGGGTGCCCCGCCCCGCCCTACGGCCTTGCCCTATCGCGGGTCCAGCGTCAATTCCAGCGCCCGGGTCAATATCAGCCTCTTCGCTGAGGCTATTCTCAAAGGAAAGGCCGGGGGCTATGCCCATGACTATAAAATGCTTTGGCTTTCCAACACCAATTACCTGAACCAGTTGGGGGAGATCAACAAGACCGTGCGGGCCTTCAAAAAATTGGAGTTTATCCTGGTGACGGAACAATTCATGACCGCCAGCGCCCGCTTGGCCGATATCATCCTGCCGGTCTGCACTTTTTTGGAAAGGGAGGATATCATGGCCCCCCGTGGCGGCGGGGTATTTGCCGTTCTCAATCGGGTCATCGAACCTTTGGGTGAATCGCGCTCCCAGCTCCGTATCTGCCAGGACCTGGCCCCCAGGCTCGGCATCAACGATTACGGCAATAAAAGCGACAGAGAAATCGTGGAAGGGATCGTAAAAGAACTGTCCGGGCAAGTGGAGCTGCCGGATTTGGAGGAACTGAGAAAGCAGGGCCTGGTTCGGGCGGCCCAGCCCCAAAAAGAGGGCACGGCTTCCACCGGCCAGGAAAATCTTCCACCCCCCCGATTTCGCACACCCAGCGGAAAAATAGAACTTTTTTCGGGGATCGCGGCCGGGGTCATGGATCCGCTCATACCGCCGTTGCCCACCTACCTGGAGACCTGGGAGAGTTTGAATGACCCCCTGGCGGAAAAATATCCGCTCCAGCTCATTACGCCTCATTTCAAACGCCGCGCCCACAGCCAGTTTGACAACCTTCCCTGGCTGCGGGAACTGCAGGCCCAGGAGATTTCCATCAACACCATTGACGCTCAGACCAGGGGAATCGGACAGGGTGATCTGGTGCGGGTTTTCAATGACCGGGGAGAGGTCCGCATCCCGGCCCGGGTCACGGAACGGATTAGGCCCGGTGTGGTTTCCCTTCCTCAGGGGGCCTGGTATGATCCGGATGAGAAAGGCATCGATAGGGGAGGGAGCGCCAATGTCCTGACCAGGAACGAGATTTCACCGGGCGGGGCCTTTACCCCCCATACGGCCTTGGTGCAGGTAGAAAGATTGGAGGAATAGGCGATGCAATATGGAATTTATATCGATATCAATCGTTGTATGGGCTGCTTCGCCTGTCTGGTGGCCTGCAAGGACTGGCATGACATCCCGGCCGGTCCGGCCGCCTGGATACGGGTTAAGACCATAGAAAGAGGGCGGTATCCGGATTTGTCGCTGACCTTTCTCCCGCTGCTCTGTAATCATTGCCTTCATCCGGCCTGTGCGTCGGTCTGCCCGGCCGAGGCCATTGGCAAACGACCACAGGACGGCATTGTCACCGTTGATCAAGAGGCTTGTCTGGGCCGGGACCAGTGCGGCCTTTGTCAGGAGGCTTGCCCCTATGACGCCCCCCAGTTCGGGGCCGAAGAAAATCCCAGGATGCAAAAGTGTGATTTGTGTCTGGAGCGGCTGGAGGGTGGGGAACAACCCATCTGCGTGATCAGTTGTCCTCTGGAAGCCATTCGGGTGGGGCCGCTGGGGGAATTAAGGGCTAACTATGGTGATATCCGGGAGGTGGAGGGATTTCACTATTCCGATGAAGTCGCGCCCTCGATTCTCTTCAAACCCAAGGTGGGACCGGTGGCACTTTCTCCGCTCAGAATAACGATTACCCCGAGGAAGGAGACGAAGGGATAAGCATTGAATCCGGAGGGCACTGGCGTCATTTTATTTTCCCCCCGACAGCGTTGCAAAATTCGCGGGTCGGGCTCCGGCCGCCCTGATCCGGGGTCAAGTATCGTCCTTCTTTATAAACCGCCTCGATAGCCTGCTGCAACGAGCGTGAGGCCTGATCATAGCCCAGGTAATCCAACATCAGGACCGCGCTGAGCAGGGTAGCCGTGGGGTTGATGATCCCTTTTCCGGCGATATCCGGGGCCGTGCCGTGGACCGATTCGAAGTAGGCGTAATCCCGGCCGTAGCAACCGCTGGCGGCCAGTCCCAGCCCTCCGGCCAGACCGGCCGCCGCATCGGAAAGAATATCACCGTAAAGATTTTGCAGGACCACCACATCAAAGGACTGGGGGCGGGTGACCAATCGGTGGGCGAAGTCGTCCACAATCAGCGTTTCCAAGGGAATATCCGGAAATTTCTCGGAAAGCTCTTTGGCTACGGTCAGGAACAATCCATCCGTCTGGGGCAGCATGTTCCATTTGGCGGCGACCGTTATTTTCCCGGGAAGCCCCTGGGATTTCCGCCGCCGGGCCAGTTCAAACCCGAAGCGCAGGACCTGTTCGGATCTGTTTCTGGTGACGACTTTAATGGAGAATTTCCCCTCTCCCAGTTCATGGGCTTTTTTTTGACTGGTGCCGCTGGTCAGATTCAGGGGCGCCAGGGCAGCCACATCTCCCTCGATCCGCACATAGGCATCCTCTAAGTTCTCCCGGATGATCACCAGATCGATCCCCTGAGGGTTGGCCAGGGAGGAGCGAAATCCAGGAATCCAGCGGGTGGGCCGGACATTGGCAAAAGTCTCCTTGCCCCACCTGAGATAGAATAGGACCGGAACGGTGGCTCCAGAGGTGGCCCCAAAGAAAGTGGCATCGGCCGAGTCGATTTGGGCCCGGGCCTCATCCGGGAAATGGGGCAGTCCTCTGGCCAGGGCCTCTTTGCCGACCAGAGGCCAAATCCACTCGATCCCCAGCCCCATCCGGTCCAGAAGTTCTACACTGGGTTCCATCGCCTCCGGGGCAGCATCCTCTCCGGCCACCACGGTCACTTTTTTAACGGTCATGGTTAATTCCTTCTTCAATAAAATTACTTTGGAGCGATCTTTTCATAAAAATCCTATTCAACGGACAAGATATCCATTATTTTCGAGCAGCCGCCATTCCTTAAATAATCGGCATGGTCCCCGACATCCTGGAAAGACCGACCGACAATGGTTGCGCACTCGAATTCATAACCGGTATATTTCAGGAAGTTATTGATCGTTTCAGAGGCCTTGGGACTTTTATATTCGACTTTGTCCTTACCCCCCTTGCAGCTTTTTAGTCCCTGACCCCATATGGCCGTTCCCAAGGCCCCGCAGCCCCCTCCGGATAAACCGATCCCACCCGCGAGTCCGGCGGCCATGGTGCTATTGAAATCGGAAAGCCCCATCTTCCGCGCTACCAGAGCCGCGCAGCTGACCGGGAGGGAGGAAGGGACGAGATATTCTTGGTTAAGGGCCGAGTTGATCTCCCCCAGAGCTGTTGCGGCGAACTTTTTTGCCATAATCAAACAGCTTATGGTTCCTCCCTTGAAAACAAAATATTTTATCATTTCCAAGGTGGAGGAGGTATGGTCTATATGGGTCAGTTCAAGACAATTGATATGGCGGTTGGTTGTCCGGAAGGCGGTCGTAAGCTTTTGCGTGGCCATCACGGCCATCGTTTCCGCCTGGGGACCCGGGCCCCAAAGCCGGTAAGCCTGGGCCCCTGCGGCAAGGGCCGCTCCCCAGATCATACCGCACTGATAACCGTGCTGTATGATACCGCCGGCCAGGGGTACAACGGCCTTTTCCTCCGCAGGTAAAGGGTGATTATAGGCGGCGTTGAGAACTCTCAACAAGGTTCCCGATCAGGCATTTTGAAGAAAGGACCTCAGGGTCACTTTGGATGTTTTTCCGTTTTTACCTTCCGTCATCGGTCTTTATCCTTACACGAATTAGGGGACGTTGTTCATTTCAGTCAGTTTTGTTAGCCTCTTCCATCCCTTTGACGGCCATAGCCACTCCGGTAGTCCCCACGCCAACCTGGCGGGCGATTTCGGCCTTTGAAATCCCCAGTTCCCGATATAAATAATAACAGAGTCTCTTCCGCAGTTCCGACACGGCCCTTCGCCGACTCCCGGACCTTAGTTCCCGTTCATTGACCC